>CAVVWZ010000084.1:0-33879 GCA_963752035.1 uncultured delta proteobacterium
CCTTACCCCTTAGGGCAAAGAGAAAAATGTTCGAGCTTCAAGCCTCTGCATCGGTCCAACGCTTCTTATCAGCAACTGGGGAAGGTGTCATCTCCAACCCTGATCATACGGACAGTGGAGGGTGCCACTGTATGGGTGAAGCATCCATACGGACAATACAATACAGTATCCCACCCTGTTTCCTGTGGCCGCAGTTGACCGTTATTACCTATAATAACACGAGTGTCTATCAGCTTTGCAGTCTTTCGATCCCACTTTCCCGTTGAAACTGCCGAGAAATTTCTGCAGTTCTTTATACAGGAGCTTATGGCAGAGGAATAGAACAAGGTGTAAGAAATAATGGTTACGCTAATTTCACTTTTGAGGATACTATGTACCACTAAGGAGAAAGAGAGTACTATGGACAATAAGCTTTTAGTTATAGGCATAGACGGTGGAACCTTTGACCTGCTGGCACCCTGGATGGAACGAGGGACTGTTGCCAAACCTGCGGAAAATTCGTGAAGGCGGTATTTCCGGCACCCGGCAAACGGTAGTGCCCCCTATCACCGCACCGGCCTGGACATCATTTTACACGGGGAAGAACCCCGGCAAGCACGGGGCTTTCGACTTTCTCCTCAAAAAGGAGAACAGCTACGAGGAGATTCCGGTAAACGCCAGCTTCTGCAAGAGCAAAACCCTCTGGGATCTTTTGGGAAAAGGGAATAAAAAGATGGCCGTTCTCAACGTGCCCATGACCTACCCCCCACAAAAGGTAAACGGAGTGATGGTTTCCGGTTTTCTCAGTTCTTCAAAGACAGGGACTGTACCTATCCGCCGGAACTTCTCGACGAGATAGAGGATGCCTTCGGCCCCTACTACCTGCTGGGAAAAACGGTGGATGTGGCAACACTCCACAATGAAAAGTATATTGGAGCCTTAATTGATGATTGCGAAAAAATGTCAGCCTACAAGTTTGACGTTGCCCGCTACCTGATGGAAAAGGACGACTATGATGTGGTGGTTTTCCATGAGTGGGGCTCGGACAGGATCCAGCACTGGCGGCTGACATTCTTGACCCATCTCACTCCAAATACGGAAGCGGCTTGAAGAAAAGTACCGTCAAAAAATCATTGACTACTATCGCTCCGTTGATGAGCAGATCGGTAAGATGATTGCCCTGGCTGGTACCGACTACTCAGTCTGCATAATGTCCGACCATGGCTTTGGCCCTGTTGAACGCTCAATCGATTTAAATGTCTGGCTCCTGCAGGAAGGATACATATCTTTAAAAAAAAATCACTTTCTTCCCAGGTGAGGTACCTTCTCTGGAAGGGTGGATTGACCTATGAACGGTTATCGACCCTGTTTGGAAAGCTGATCAAATGGGGATTCAAACCCAAGGCAGTTGAACTGGCGTGAAATGCTGAGTCTCTTCAGGATGGGACGATGGAACCCTCTGCTCTCACTCAATGATGTGGATTGGAAGCAAAACAAAGGCATATGCAAAAACCAGCGCCCTGGGACAGATTATTATTAACCTCAAGGGACGAGAGCCCCACGGCATTGTAGCTCCCGGAAAAGAATATAATCTTTTGCAGGAGGAAATCGTAGAAAGGCTGAAAAACCTCTATGATCCCCGGGACTGCAGACAAATCAAAGGCCTGGTCCACACCAGGGAAGAGGTGTATGAGGGACCCTTCAGCACCAGAGCACCGGACATCTTTTACCTGCCACAATCGGACCGTTTTCAGGCAGGCAATATTATCGGATTTGGATCCAATACCCCGTTCGTAAGTTTTACGGGTTTTATGCCTCCCACAGCATGGATGGTATCTTCATGATTACGGGACCGGACATCAGGAAGGGTGCTTCCATCAAGGGAGCTGCCATTACCGATCTGGCCCCGACAATACTCTACCTCATGGGGCTTAAGGTGCCCGATGATATGGATGGCACCGTACTGAAAGAGATATTCACTGATGACTATCTTAAAAACCACCCCATTGAACATTACACCCCTTCTGAGGTTACGGAAGAAAAAAGTGAAACAACCGTCTCCACGGAAGAGGAGGAGATTAAACAGCGATTAAAGAATTTAGGCTACTTCTAGTAGCTTACCCGTTAAAAACCGTGGTGACCTGAGATAACACACAATGACCCAAACACAATTTTTCCCGGCCAGCCCTATTGATGAATTAACCTACTGCGTGGAGCAGGTCGATAAACATCCCCTCACCCACGGATGGATATTTACCCTGGATGGGGAAGTATCTTCCAGGATTCTCAAAGAGGCACTTAATGCTTCATTTAAGCGGTACCCCAAATTCAAGTGCACTTTGACCAGGACCTATCCTTCTTTTAAACGCTGGTTTCGTTACTGCTGGCAATACAGGGAAGTTACGGCAGAAGACATCTTTCAGGAGATTGATGATCGCGGGCACAATCACCGTGGGATCCATGCAATGACCTACTATATAGAAAATCATTCTTCTCTTGCCATGGATATCAGTTGCCAGATCCCCTTCAAAGTGATCCTCATCAGACAACCTAAGCAATCCAGTCTTATTATTGTCTTTCACCATGCTGTGGCAGACGGGATAGGCAGCTTTTTTTTCATTCAACAATTTATTCAGTTTTACGAAGATATTTTTTACCAGAAAAAAAAGCCTCCCGAGCCCTCCCCTGATTTTAAGGCCATTTCACAACCCGAATTCAGGTTCAGGTGGAATCTGTTCTCACCCAGGCGCACTTACTCCTACCTGCAGTATACTGCTCTCTTCCGGAAAGAACCCCCGGCTCAGTTACGCCCTCAGGGAGGTGAGGTAGGAACAGATACATTTTTGGCTGTTGTCCGGGACATCCCCCCTCAGCAGTTCAGCACGCTACGAACCACTGCTAAGAAGTACAAGGCATCCATCAACGATTACCTTCTGCTCTGTATGTTTCAAACCATCAAGAAATGGAATAGCAAGGTGAGCGACAAGTCAGAACGTTTTTACATAACGGTCCCTGTAAATCTTCACACCCCGGAGGATCGCACGGTGGGGAATATCGTCTCGGGCTTCAATATCTCACTCAGAAATGATTCTATCGGTCAACCGGAGGAAACAGTCAGATTAATTCAAAAAGAACTGACTACCATGCTCAATAATGACATAGCAGTGACAACATTCAACTTAGGCTGGTTTTTGAAACTCCTCCCCTTGAGGATTAAGGACCTTTTCTACAAGCAGCTTCCCCGGGTTACATCTCCCACTTTTTCTCTCAGTAATTTAGGTGTTTTCTCCCCAAACCCCTCCCACAAGGATGAAGAAGGATTTCACTACTTGGGACCAGCGCGGATCAGCAGTGTAAGCATCACACCTCCCGCCGGTCAATGGATAGGGATGGTCATTAATACCTACAATAACAGGATAACCTTCAGCATGACGGCTCTCCGCTCTCACTTTTCCCCGGAAGGGATGGGGGAATTTTTAGATTCTTTCATCAGAGAACTTCTGTCATAAAAACGCGAAAGGACTGACTCGAATGGGCACAAACCAATTTTTTCAGGCGAGCATCGTTGACGAGCTGGCACATCTCATGGAAAAGCCCTTTAACACTTCGCTAACCCAGGGGTGGACATTTACCCTGGAAGGGGAACTCAGCTTCTACTGCCATACGAGAGGCACTGAATCGCTGTCTTGCACTCTACCCAAAGCTCAAGTGTACTTTAACCAGAGACTACCCTTCCTTCAAGCGCGTATTTCGCTATAACTGGAAGTACCATAACATTTCCAGTGCTGACATCTTTCAAGAGATAGAAGACAGTAACCCAAACCACAGCACTAAGGACATACTGTCCTACTATCGGGACTACCATGTCTCTCACCATATTGACATCACCCGGGAATTTCCCATTAAAGTCCTCCTCATCAGGCAGCCGGAGCGTTCACATCTCATCTTCTTTGTTCACCACGCGGCCGTTGACGGAATAGGCTTTCTCATATTTTTCGAGAGCTTTGTGGAGTTCTACGAGGATACCTTTTACCGGAGAGAAATAAAGCCTTCGGCTACACCGGACTTTAGCGGTATTTCCAGTCCCCTTATCCCTTTCCAATGGAAACACTTCCTGCCACAGCACTCCTCTGTATACAGGAAGTACAGTGTCCCTAAGGCCCAGGAACGAGTGGCATATCAAGACGGTGAAGGAGCGGGAAACTCGAAAGGGAAACTGCTGGCTATCGACCGGGAACTTTCACCGGAACAGTTTAAAGCGTTGCGAGCGACGGCCAAGGAGCACGAGGTAACCATCAACGATTACCTGCTCGCATCCATGTTTCACACGGTTAAAACGTGGAATCAGCAGCGAAACGAACAGCCCGGACGTATTTATTTCAACGTGCCGGTGAATCTTCGGTCCCCTGAAGACCGAACCATAGGTAACATCATGAGTGGATTCATGGTTTCCCTACCATCACAACTGATAGGTGACAAGAAGAAACCCTCAGGGAAGTGAAAGAACAACGGTCTATTAGGATGGCAAAAAATATTGCACAAAAGGTGGCAGAGATTGTCTGGATCTTAAAGCCCCTGCCCTTATCATTAAAAAATATCCTGTACAACCGTCACCCTGAGATCTACTACCCTACCCTCACCATGAGTAATATTGGCATTTGTAACCCCAACCCGTCCCATAAGGACGAGGATGGCTTTCAGTACCTGGGGTCGGCATTGATTCGCTCCATGTGCTTTATCGGTTACGCCGCTCCCTGGCCACAGCTCATTGCCCTGACCTACAACAACCGGATGAATATCAGTCTGTCGGTCTTTCGCTCCCAGTTTTCTCTCGAATCCGCCCAGGCCTTCTTGAATGCCTTTATTGAAGAAATTACGCGGGAACACTAATCTTCCCTTCATTCCCCTATATATTTTATGACGTAATAGATACGCTTCAGGATGAGGAGTAGCCGGACGGCAATGATCTTAAGGGTGGAGCGTGACGCGATTGCAACAAGGTGGTTGGCAATATCCTGTGCTGTCAACATGTCACGCCGTTTGGGTGTGGTTTTAAGGGTGGAAAAGAACTCCGTTTCAACATTTGCCGGATGAATAGTCGATACTTTGATCTTATGCTTCCGCAGATCCCATCTGATTGAACGCTTAAATCCGGTTACACCGTGCTTGGAGGCACAATATGCCCCATAGGCCGGCACACCGAAGAGGCCCGAGGTTGAAGAAACGGTTATGATATGTCCCTGTATGCCCTTTCGGATCATCTGCTTAACCGCCTCCCTGCTGCACAAAAAAACACTGGTAAGATTGGTGTTGAGCACGGAAAGCCACTCATCATAACTGATATCACACAGTTCCGCTTCCAGCCCCCTGCCGGCATTGTTAATAAGAATATCGGTCCCCCCCAAAACCCGTTCCACTTCATCAAAGAGGTGCTTAACCTCTTCCTCCCGCGTAACATCAGCCTGCACAGATATGCATTGGGGTTTAAAGGAAGCAAGGTAGGCTTCCAGCTCATGCAATTTTTCCTTTCTCCGGGCCACGAGAACAAGGCGGGCACCCGTTTGCGCAAAGGCTATGGCAGCAGCTTTCCCTATACCACTGCTCGCACCGGTAATCACCACGACTTTATCTTTCAAGGAAACCATACACCCATACCGTTTTACTCGAGGTTAAAAAGAGACGCAACTGTTTCAGGAGAAGGAGGACATCCTTTAATGTAAGAGAGGCGGTTTTGCCGGGCGAAGTGGGCCGAGCAACTGCCAAAGGCCCGCAGGTTGGGGAGTTCTCCGGCCTGGGCAAGATTGTTTCCCACCCCCAGGTAAATGTTGTAGCTCTCCATGCTGAGCTTTTTAAGAAATTGCAGCCAGAGCTCCTTTTCCTCACTCATGAGCCAGTTAATACCGTTATCGATAGCCAGTATGCAGCCCGAACAGCAGTTCCTTATGTTGTGGAAGTGAACCGTTTCAACGGTCAAGCAATTTTCAAGGCTCGGCTTTTCGAAGGGAGTAGAGAGGGAAGTTACTTTGTCACGCACATCTCCAGGAATCTCCTGTGGGACCAGATGTTTGACACTGCGGGGATCAATCCCCATGAGAGTGCAGGCGGCTGAATCTATCTGAAAGAGGTCATCTCCTGCCAGCAGAACACCCACCGTCTTTTTCTTTCCGAAGGTAGTCGGTCCATTTCCCTCCAGGGCCTGAATCCCATCGATAATATTTAGGTCGGGCTTTACCGCTTTCCCCAGGTCACAAATGGCCTGATCAATCCCTATAAAGTGAAACTTTTTTGCATCTTTTACTGAAAGCAGCCCCTTCTGGTTTTTGGCACAGAGAGACACGGTGGTGAGAAAGTGGGTCTTCAGTTTTGCTACATTGATGTAAGTGTTCTCAAAAAGCACTTCTGGTAATTGTAACCTGCCCCGCTCCCAGTTAACGCCAGTCCGGGGTGCCTCTGCTTAAGTCCACAAGTTCGGCGCCGTAGCGTCGTGCCAGTTCGCCATACCCCGACCGTTCCAGTGCCTCGGTGGTACTGACCCCCACCGCACTCCGCTCACCGATAGTTATGGTATAACCCGCAAAATATTTTAAAAGAGATTCAACCACTCTCGGGGAAGTAATTATTCCGGCATCACCGGTGCCAATCACCACATTGGGCTTGATGAAGATACCTTTACCCTTTTCAGGTGAAAAAGCAACTTCCTCCAGCAGCTCAGCAAGTGATTGATCGAGATTGTCGGTGTCTGCCTGTTTCAGAGATATCATAGAGGGAAACCTTCACTGGGACAGGCGACTACCGCTTCCAGAGTTGAAAAATGTTGAGATCTCTCTCTTTCCTGAGGTTGTCATAAAAGAGAATTTCCTGCGGGGTAAAACAGGTCATATCCATCCCCCTTTTTATCATTGCTTCATCAATCTGCGGTTTAAAGACCTTGAGCCCTTCATCAAATTGAGCATCATCAGCACTAAAGGTCCTGGCAGTCCCCCGCATTTGAAGACACCTGAACACCTTGGTCTGCATATCACGGGGCTGATGATACTCAAGGGCAACTGCGGGATTCATCTTTATCTGACTGAGCTTTCGTGTCCCTTTCTCCGAAAGTCCATACATGACACGATTGTCAGGATCGAGGGCAAAGTCGATGGTGGTTACGTAGGGCTCGTTGTTGATAGCGGTTGCCAGCACACAGCTCTGTCTCTCACCAAAAAAGGTGACGATTTCCTTCCAGAGCTCTTCCTGCTCCAGGAGGCCGGGCCGCTCAAGGAATCTTTGCGTAGCGGTGGAAACCGTGTCCACGTTGATCCGGTGACACTCCATACAGGCAACGGTCTCGATCTCCTGGTGTTCTGCCGGCATTTCCGCCCCCAGCAACAATAGAGGGAATTTCCTCTTCCTGGACGTGCTTCGTAACAGATACCGTCTTCTTCACAAAACAGGCACAGGCAACTATGCTAAGACTACACAGAGTAATCACAATTCTACTTTTTTTCATAACCCTCATACCTCCCTTAAAATGCATAAATACCGAATAAAATAAAGGAGTCAGAAGACAGGAGTCAGAAAGTAAGAATGTAACTACAACAAACTCAATTAACCTCCCTGGTCATTGCGAGCCCAAAGGGCGCGGCAATCTCATTTTAGTAGCCTGTGAAATCTACAAGCTTTTAAAAAGAGATTGCTTCGTCGGTTTTTAACCTCCTCGCAATGACATGACACAGTCTTATCGGAGAGAGGAACTTGCAACCCGTAACGTGTAACCGGTTTCTCATACACTCCATCACTCCAACCTTACATCCCACGTTTAGGTATTTCAGGTTTTCTTACCTACTGACTCCTGTCTTCTGACTTCTTGATTTCTGTTTCCTGACTCCTGTTTTCTGCTACTGTACTCTCTTCAAAAGTTCCTGCGTATTTACGTTGAGCTGATCATAATCATCCTCAGTAAGACCGGCACCCAGTGCAATGTTTCGCGCCTGGTCATCGCTAATCAGGTCATCCGGAGAATGACCGTCCGTATTGAGAACTAAACCGGCTCCCACCTTGAGTGCCATTTTGGCAACATGGCCGTTGGTAAGGCAGTGCCCTTTCCGTGCTGTGATTTCCAGCATGATACCATTCTTCTTAGCCAGCATAACCTCCTCTTCGGTTATGAGTCCCGGATGGGCCAAGATATCTATGGGCGACTGGAGGGCATTACGGTTGGTTTGCGGGGCTACGGGTTCGACAATGGTTTCCCCGTGTACTACGACCAGTTTTGCCCCGAGTCTGCGTGCCTCTTCAGCCATAGACTGAATGCTCTCGGGTGGTACATGGGTAATCTCAGCCCCCGGGATAATCTCAATATTAAAAGATTTCTTAAGCTCCTGGCAGTCTTTGATCAGTCGTGAAATAACCCAATCAATGTTGGATAGATCAACATGGTCGGTAATTGCCAGTGCCTGGTAACCCTTTACCACGGCCCTTCTCACCAGTTCCGAGGGTAAGAGCTGACCATCACTTAAAAGAGAATGCATGTGTAAATCAATCATAACACCTTCCTTTGTTTAATGTAGATTCCTATACCGAGCAAAGAGCCGGTACCATTTGCCAGCATATCCATAAAACTTACCACACGGTAAGGCACAAACCATTGATGAAATTCGTCACTCAAACCATACAGCAAGCAAACAGCGAAGGATCGTATGAATAAACGCTTCTTTCCGGAGGAATTGTATCCAAAGGCCCTGGTAATGAGATATCCCAGGACAGCATATTCCACCAGATGGAGCACCTTGTCGGCAGAGGAAAAAGGATAAAGATATTTCCTTCCCGGTATGGAAGAAAGGAAAAAGATAAAAGCTGCATAGAGGACCGGTGGCAACCAGTACCTGACAATATAAGCACGGCGTGACAGAGCTGGAGATGAGTGCAGTTTGTTCATGTTTCCTGTAACCTGATACCCTCAGAACAGTGCAACCTACATCTTATACTTAAAGTCTTCAGGAGACATGTTTTCAAGCACGTCTTCCCAACCTGTCTGTTCAGAGGGCTCGGTACTGTTTCCTATGGCTTCCCTGTCCATCTTGTTAGATTCTGTAATAACTGTCTCGTGGACGTAGATGGGAGATTGTGTCCTCAGCGCGATGGCAATGGCATCGCTCGGCCTGGTATCAATGTGAAAGGATTTCTCATCCAGGACAAGGTGAATCAGGGCAAAATAGGTATTGTCCTTATAATCAGTTATTTCCACCCGGGAGACCTGTATCTCCAGGCTGTTTAAAATAGTGGCAACCAGATCATGGGTCATAGGCCGGGGTAAATGTATCTTCTCCATTTCAACCACAATGGCGCTTGCTTCCAGCAAACCAATCCAGATGGAAAGGGCCTCCTTGTCCTCTAAATCCTTTAAGATGACAATAGGTGTGTTGGTAAAAGGATCCATGATCAGTCTTGAGAGCTTCATTTCTTTAAACATACCGTATTCCTCTCCTGCAGTAGAAACTATTCACGTTCACCGTATAACGCATGTGCATTGACCTCTTTTATACGAACAGATACAAGCCTTCCCCGCAACTCTTCTCCCCCCATAAAATGGACTGTTTTGTGGGTTCTGGTTTTCCCTGTTACACGGCGTATATTTTTTTTGCTTACACCTTCAACCAGTATCTCTTCTGTTGTGCCAAGCAACGCTCTGTTTTTTTCGAGGCTGTGCTCCATTTGCACTGCTTGCAGTATCTTCAATCGTTCTCCCTTAACCTCAGCGGGAATCTTTCCGTCAAATCGAGTCGCAGCGGTCTTGGGACGATCGGAATACTGGAAGGAAAACAGATCATCAAAGCGCACCGCCTCCATCAGGCTGAGTGTCTCCTGGAAATCTTCCGGGGTTTCCTGGGGGAATCCCACGATCACATCCGATGTAATACCGATTGCAGGACATGCTTCGCGCAGTGCGTGCACCTTTTCCAGGTAGTCCTCCCGCGTATACCCCCTGTTCATCAGCTTCAAAATTTTGCCTGATCCAGACTGAACAGGCAGATGAATGTGCTCACAGAGCTTATTAAGCTCCGCAAAGCACCGGATCAGCTGGTCACTCAAGTCTTTGGGATGGGACGTAATAAATCGTATTCTCTCAAGACCGGAAACATCGTTGAGCACCCTCAGTAAACGCGGAAACCCATTGGTGACGCCACAATCATTCCCATAGGAGTTAACATTTTGACCAAGAAGTACAACCTCCTTAACACCGCTCCCCGCAAGATGCTCAACTTCTCTCACAATTTCACTTTCAGGTCTGCTGTGTTCCCTGCCCCGCACATAGGGTACAACACAGTAAGCGCAAAAGTTATTACACCCCCTGATAACACTCACATAAGAAGAAACGCTCTGTGGAAGAACCGACCGCACATCCCCATCCAGGCATTCATCATCAGACATCTCCACATCACAAATTCGTGTCTTGTGCTCCTTAACCACGTTCAAGAGGGAAGGAAGCGCCCCTATCCTCTGCGTGCCAAAAACCAGGTCCACGTGAGGTGACTGCTCAAGAAGTCTTTTCCCTTCCTGTTGAGCAACACACCCTCCTACACCCAGAATGAGATTTGGCTTTTGGTCTTTTAAAACTTTTAAACGCCCCAGAATACTGTAGATCTTGTGTTCCGGTTTCTCCCGTATACTACAGGTGTTTAAAAGAATGACGTCTGCATCTTCCATATCAGAGGTTAACTGATAATTCTCTGCTTCAAGAAGGTGTGCCATCTTCTCCGAATCATAGACATTCATCTGACACCCGAAGGTTTTGATGAAGACCCGTTTTGTAAGTTGTGTTTTGTTTGGTTGAACAGGCATAGTTAGAAAGCGGACAAATCAGTCTTTCCCGGCAATCCTCTCACTGGCTTTAGCAAGACGTGAGGCCAGGGTATCGATTATCTTTTTTGACAATTCCGGATAGCTTCTCAGGGTAGTTTCAAGATCTTCTCCCGGGAAAACCTGTACTACACTTCTCCCCTGCGAGGTTACGGTTGCTGTCCTTGTCTGATTGAGGAGACTGCTCATCTCACCAAAATACTCTCCCGGCTGGGTCATCCGTGCAACTTCTTTACCATCTATGGATACCAGCAGTCCACCTTCACTCTCGACCAGCTGGTAAATCTCTTTTCCTGCTGAGCCTTCCTCGATAATAACTTCCCCGTCCTGGTAAATCCGTTCGTGAAAATCAACGAACCCTCCCAGTGGAATATACTCTGCGGCAGCCTGAGTTGTCTGTTCCAGCTGCGCTACGAGGGAATTAATAATCTGTGTCGTCACCTGGTGTTTACCGGCAATAATCTCTTTTAGTATATCTTTATGGTATGCAGCAATTCTTGAGGGACTGAGTGCTTTAGCAGTAGTCGTACAACTCTTTTGCAGTAAGATACCTTCCAGGGCAAAGACATCTCCCTCCTGTAACACCCGTATGCTCCGCTTATTTTGAAAAAGCTCAACCGCCCCTTCAAGAATAACGTAGAATACGTTTCCCGTATCCCCTTCCGACGCTATTATGCTCCCGGGTGCATACTCCCGTATCCGATGAGCACCTGCTTCGGTACTGTCTCTGTCATCCATAGGAAGACCTGCACATTTTAGCTGTTAAAAAAACACTTTCTGTGGTAAGGTCAGTTCAAGAAAATTACTTCTCCTTCAAATGGTATGAAGCCGTGCAAAGAATATATATTTTTGTAATCCTGGCAGCGATTGTTTTCGCAGCCTCTTACAGTGATAGCATAAAACAATTTTTCGCACCCGCAGAAACAGGTGAGGAGGCGGTAGCAGAGCAAAGAAAATCACCTGCCCGTGACGATTCCTACGAGCAATTACGAATCGACCTTTACAGAATAGCGACCACCTTATCAGACTTGCAGGGGAAAGCCCAACTTTTAAGGATGGCTCAGGAAAACAGGGAATGGTTCACGGATGAAGACTATGCTCATCTCGATGCCTTGATTGAAACAACCGACAGGGAGCTGGAAGCTGCGCAAGAGGCATACGAGCAAGCGAAAACAGAATTTACCAAGATAACCGTCCAGATGATGGTCGAGGAATACTCCAGTCAACAGTAACTGCCTCTAAACACAATGGTATGGAATGAGGGAGAGGTTTCTTTACTTCTCTTCTTCAATAATTTCCAGGGTGGGTTTTTTACCCAGCTTTGCTGCTGAGGCCCTCAGAATTGTTCTAATTGCTTCAGCATTTCTGCCTCGTTTTCCAATTATTAAACCAAAATCTTCTTTAGCGACTCGCAGTTTAATAATAGAGGTTCTGTCTCCTTCTATTTCTGTCACCATTACTTCTTCAGGCTGGTCAACAATCGCTCTAGCTAGGTACTTCACCAGTTCTTTCATCTCTCCCCTCCAAACTAGTTCTGGTTCAAGCGTGTAATCACCTTTCCGCTGACAGCAGGTTGGCAGTTTTAGCTAGATCCGAACATCAACCGCTCGACCCCGATCAGAATTCCCCTTATCCCCTGCTTTTTCTTTTTTGTGAGGCTTTTGTTTGGGTCCCTTCTCCCTCCGTCTCTTCTTTTCAGGCGGTTTACTTCCAACCCGTAAAGGAGAGGCTGGGGGAGCAATGTGACTTGTGGAATCAGGAGCACTGTGCATAACTGTACCTCCCTATTTCATTCTGTACAGGTAATTGCTGAAAAAACAGGCAAACGCACTACAGTCTAATACCCTAATAATAAGCCCAAAACAATCCCACAACCTATATAGGGTAAAATTACACTGTTTAATTTCATGTGTCAATAAAAAAGCGTACATAAGGGTCAGACCTACACTTTTGACATTTTTTGTCAAAAGTGTAGGTCTGACCCCTGTCGAGTGCGGGGAAACAGCAATAAAAAAACCACCCGAGTTTAACGGGTGGCAGTTTACCGGCAGATAACGATTCACATTTAACGAGGGTGCGCGGGGAGCATCACTTCTTGTCAGCTTTTCCCTGGCTCTTTTGCTTTGTCGGTTTTTTCTTCCCCTCTTTTCCTCCGCTTGCAGGTGGTTTCTTTTCTTCCTGTGGAATAAGTTCAATAATTGAAAGCGGTGCGTTGTCTCCCTTTCTCCTGCCTGTTTTGATAATCCTGGTATAGCCACCATTTCGTTCCTTAAAACGGGGAGCTATATCACTAAACAGTTTATGGACAACCTTTCTATTGCTGATCACCCTGAGGGTGAGGCGCCTGGCATGCAGGTCTCCCCGTTTGCCCCAGGTAATCATTTTATCAGCAACTTTTCTCAGCTCTTTAGCCTTGGCATCAGTGGTTTCAATTTTCTCAAATTCCAAGAGGGAAGAAACCATATTTCTCAAAAGAGCCTTCCGGTGACTGGCTGTTCTCCCTAGTTTTCTTCCTTCTTTCATATGTCTCATTGCATTACTTCCTTCGCGTGCTATTTCTTTTTCGTTTTCTTCTTTTCGTCTTCCCGTTCTTTATCCAGAGCTGGAGGAAAATTCTCAAGTTTCATACCGAGGGTAAGCCCCATTTCCGTTAAAATCTCCTTGATCTCATTGAGTGACTTCCTGCCAAAGTTCTTCGTCCTGAGCATCTCGGTTTCTGTCTTGCGCACAAGCTCCCATATGTGCTTGATGTTTGCATTCTTCAAGCAGTTGGAAGAACGCACGGAAAGCTCCAGCTCTTCAATACTTCGATAAAGATTCTCGTTAAACTTTGGTTTTTCCTCAACAGGTTCAGGACCTATGGCAATCGGTTCTTCCTCAAAATTAATAAAGATAGTCAACTGATCCTGCAGAATACGTGCTGCATAGGCAATTGCATCGTCCGGTCGCAGGCTCCCGTCAGTCCACACCTCCAGACTCAGACTGTCATAGTCAGTGACCTGCCCGACACGGGCGTGGGTGATGTTATAGTTCACTCTCCTGATGGGAGAAAAAATGGCATCAATGGGAATGGTACCCACCGGCTGAATGTCTTCCTTGTTCATCTCAGCAGGAACATATCCTTTTCCGCGCTTGACGGTCATTTCCATGTCGAGATCAGCGTCTTTTGACAACGAGGCAATGTGCAAGTCAGGATTTAGAATCTCAACGTTGTTGGTGGTACTAATATCGGAAGCCTTAATCTCTCCTTCACCTTTCCCTTTAATCTTGATGGTCTCGGGACCTTCTGAAAAGAGTTTCAGTCTGACTTCTTTTAAATTTAAAATAATGTCTGTGACATCTTCCCTGACTCCAGGAACAGTCGAAAATTCATGGAGAACACCCTTAATTCTCACCGAGGTTATGGCAGCACCTTGAATAGAAGAAAGCAAAATTCTGCGCAGGGAATTACCTATAGTATTTCCAAATCCCCGTTCCAGAGGTTCTGCAACAAATTTGCCATAGAAAGGGGTTAATGTTTCTTCTTCCGGTTCCAACCGTTTGGGCTTGATTAAACTCTGCCAGTTCCTATGCATTTTGTAAGCCTCTTACAACATGTTATGGTAATTAAATTTGTCTGCTCAAAAGCTCAACAATCAACTGCTCTTGAATGGGGATAGTAATATCTTCTCTGGTAGGAAGGTCTGAGAGCTGTCCCTTAAACTGCTGTTTGTCCAATACCAGCCAACGAGGCACACCCCGTCGTTCAACAGCTTCAAGGGATTCGACAATGCGGCCAATTTTCCTGCTCTTCTCTTTTGGTTCAATGGTATCAGAAGGTTTCAGCAAATAGGAGGGAATATCTATTATCTTACCATTGACCAGAAAGTGTCTGTGGCGAACCAGCTGCCGTGCTTCACTGCGGGTAGTCGCAAAACCCAACCGGAAAACCACGTTGTCCAGTCGTCTCTCAAGGAGAGCCAGGAAGTTTTCGCCGGTTACACCCTTTTGCCGGGAAGCCCTGCGAAAGTAGATGCGGCACTGTTTCTCCAAAACACCGTAGATCCTTTTAACTTTTTGCTTCTCACGTAACTGGCTGCCATAGTCAGAAAACTTACTGCGCATGCGACCATGCTGCCCGGGAGCATAATTTCTTCGTTCAAATGCACAGCGATCTGTGTAGCACCGCTCCCCCTTCAGAAAGAGCTTGAGCCCTTCCCGGCGGCACTGACGACATATTGAACCTCTGTATCGAGCCACTAGTTCCTCCTCCGTTAAACCCTTCTCCGTTTCGGTTGTCTACATCCATTGTGAGGGATGGGGGTAACATCACGTATCAATCGAATGTTCAACCCCACTGATTGAAGAGAACGCAGTGCGGCCTCCCTTCCAGAGCCAGGCCCCTTAACATAAACTTCAATGTTCTTGAGACCGTGTATCATAGCTTTTTTTGCTGCGTCCTCTGCTGTTTGCTGAGCGGCATAGGGTGTGCTTTTCCTGGAGCCTTTAAACCCCTTAACCCCTGCGCTCGACCACGCAATAACATTACCATTCATGTCTGTAATGGTAACAATGGTATTGTTGAAGGTAGATTGGATGTGAGCAATGCCATCTTGTATATTTTTTTTCTCTTTTTTCTTTTTAAAAACTTTCTTTTTCCCTTCAGCCATTTCTTCTCCTCAGACTTTTAAGCGCTATTAGGACTTGCTCTTCTTACCCACCAGTTTGCGTCGGGGACCTTTTCTCGTCCGCGCATTGACATTGGTCCGCTGTCCCCTCGATGGCAGTGATTTTCTGTGGCGCAATCCTCTATAGGTGCCCAGGTCCATCAACCGTTTGATATTCATGGATATTTCTCGCCTCAAGTCACCTTCAACCTTGTAGGCGCTATCAATAACTTCCCTTATTTGGGCCACCGCTTGATCGTCCAGCTTATCAGAGCTCATGGAAGGATCAATTCCCAGCTGCTGTAGGATCTTTTGTGAGGTCGACCGTCCTATACCGTGGATATAGGTTAAGGCAGTTTCAATATTTTTCTTTTTGGGAAGATCGACTCCTGCAATTCGTGCCACGTACTCTTCTCCTCTCTAGAACATTATCCCTGCTTTTGCTTGTGCTTTGCTCGCTCGCAAATAACCCTGACAACGCCCTTGCGCTTAATAATTTTGCACTTAGTACACATTTTTTTTACTGAAGATCTAACTTTCACTGTCTTGTCCTATAGTGAAATCAATTTTAGTATATGAGTCCGTCTTATTATATCCTGTATCGTGTTTCATGAATCGTGTATCTTTTATTTCTTACGGTGTACAATCCGTCCGCGATTTAAGTCGTAGGGTGAGAATTGCAGTGTAACCTTGTCCCCGGGAAGAATTTTGATAAAATGCATCCTCATCTTACCGGAAATGTGGGCAAGCACCTTGTGCCCGTTCTCAAGTTCTACCTTGAACGTTGCATTCGGCAATGACTCTAAAACGGTACCCTCAACCTCAATCGATTCTTCCTTAGCCATATCTCCTAACAGTATCTCATGGTGTGCTCAAAAATATCACAAACCGCTTAGGCACTTACAGCTGCCTTAAGCCGTTCCGTGATTTGCTCGATAGTCCCCACTCCATCTATGGAAGAGAGGATATTTTTCTCTTGATAAAAATCTATCAGTGGTGCGGTTTGAGCCTGGTAGACCTTCAAACGGTTCCTGATGGTGTCTTCCTTGTCATCATCCCGCTGATAGAGCTCTCCCTGACAGGCATCGCATCGACCATCCTCACGGGGAGGGTTAAACACAAGGTGATAACTCATTCCACATGCCTTGCAGATTCTCCGGCCGGTAAGTCTCTTGACCAGCTCTTCATCACCCACTTCTATGTTAAACACGTACTCAAGTGTCAGCCCCATCCCAGTCAAAGTTTTATCCAGGGCTTCTGCCTGTGCAATGGTGCGGGGGAATCCATCCAGGATAAACCCGCTTCCCGCAGTCTGACTGTTTGAGACGCTCCTCAATGATCTGGATCACCAGGTCGTCCGGAACCAGCTGCCCCTTATCCATATAGGATTGTGCCTGCACCCCGAGCGGTGTCCCCTTCTTAAGTGCATCCCGCAGGATATCACCGGTGGCTATTTGAGGAACACCGTACATGTCAATCAGAATTTTTGCCTGTGTTCCCTTTCCGCAACCGGGGGGACCAAGGAGAATAGCTCTCATGATAAATGATGTAATCCTTTTTCCACTTTTTAGTAACTGTTTATCTAAGGGTAACCGGGACTACCGGCGCCCCTTAATCTGACCTTTTTTCATGAACCCTTCATAGTGACGGGACAGCATGTGGGATTCCATTTGAGATACGGTATCCATGGCTACCCCCACCACAATAAGCAGGGCCGTGCCGCCGAAATAAAAGGGTATATTAAGCTTATAAATAAGTATAGACGGCAAAACACACACCGCAGCCACATAGAGGGCACCGCCCAGGGTAATCCTGGTGAGCACCCGGTCAATGTAATCGGAGGTTTTCTTTCCCGGTCTGATTCCGGGAATATAGCCACCGTACTTCTTCATGTTATCCGCCACATCAACAGGGTTGAATATTACCGCAGTGTAAAAGTAACAAAAGAAGATAATAAATACTACATAGAGCAGATTATATAAAATTGTCGCCGGCCCCAGACTGTTCAGGATGGTGGTAATCCAGGGATACGCCTCTAAGACATCCTGGGATATAAACTGGGTTATGGTTAAAGGAAACATCAGGATAGAAGAAGCAAAGATCGGAGGTATTACACCAGCCATATTGACCTTGAGGGGCAGGTGGGTACTCTGCCCTCCATACATCTTCCTTCCCACCACCCTTTTTGCATACTGTACGGGGATTCGACGCTGCCCCTGCTCTGCAAAAACGATTACACCTACCACCAAAATCATCATGGCAAAGAGGAAAATGATAAACAGGGGACTCATCTCACCGGTATTGTACAGCCGGAAGGTATTGCCAAATGCCGAAGGAATCCCCGCCACTATACCTGCAAAGATAATAAGGGAAATCCCGTTTCCGATGCCCCGTTCGGTTATCTGTTCCCCCAGCCACATAATAAATGCGGTGCCTGCTGTCAGGGTTATGATGGTCATAAACCTGAAAGCCCAGCCGGGAACCATCACCACGCTCTCCCCACCGGGACCTGTCATCCGCTCGAGGGAAACACTTATACCAAATCCCTGAATAACACTGAGCACCACGGTTGCGTAGCGCGTATACTGGGTAATCTTTTTCCGTCCTGCATCCCCCTCCTTAGAAAGTTTTTCCAGGTAAGGAATCACAACTGTCAGGAGCTGAAAAATAATGGAGGCACTGATATAGGGCATTATACCCAGGGCGAATACAGACAGCTGACGGAGGGCTCCTCCCGAGAAAAGATCAATAAGGCCAAACAGGGTCCCCTTCTGCTGTTCAAAAAAGGATACCAGGGCCGCTGTATCTATACCGGGCGTCGGTACGTGCACGCCAATCCGATAGACTGCCAGTAACAGGAAGGTGATAAGGACACGTTTCCTCAATTCCGGGATTTTAGGGATACTCTGAAAGCCACCAATCATACGCCTATCGTCTCCACCTTCCCCCCTGCAGCCTCAATCTTCTCTTTTGCACTTTTACTGTATGCATGAACCTTTAAGGTAAGGGGATACGTAATTGTACCTTCACCGAGAAGCTTAATGGGTGTGGAAGTTGATTTAATCAAACCTGAAGTCACCAGTGCCTTAAGATCCACAACACTGCCCTGCTCAAACCGGACCAGATCTCTAACGTTCAGGATGACATACTCTTTCCTGAAGAGATTAAAAAATCCCCACTTGGGCAGTCTACGCTGGAGGGGCATCTGTCCACCCTCAAATCCAGCCCGAACGCCACCTCCCGATCTGGCATTAGCACCCTTATGACCACGGCATGAAGTCTTACCATGCCCCGACCCGGGGCCCCGCCCGACACGCTTTCTCTTTGTTACCGCTCCCTTTGGGGGTTTTAATTCATGAATTTTCATCGTACCTCTGATCGTTCCCTGATTGAAGGTTGACGACTTCGTAAAAAGTCCATCTGCTGCGTTGCACTGCATCCTCACTCATTGCAGCGTACCAGTAAGTACGCCTCATTCCTTCGTATTTGTGCGCCTTGCATCTGAATCTTTTTACTTTGTCGTCTGATCTTTGACTTTTTACGGGACTATCAAGGTTACGCCTGCTCAACAACCTTTAAGAGGTGAGACACCTTGTTCACCATTCCTCTCACCTGAGGCGTGTCCTTTAAAACCACCGTTTTGTGAAGTTTGTTTAAGCCCAAACTCTCCAGTGTCAGTCTATGCTTCTGTGGCCTTCCGATGCCACTTCGTATAAGAGTAATCTGTAATTCCTTGCTCATGGTACACTCTCACCCTTCCCTGTATGAACCGAGGGGGTTCTCACTCATCTCGAGCAAGCTTTTTCTGGATATCTTCAGATGATCGAAGCTGCTCTAGCGCATTAAAGGTTGCTTTGACGGCATTGTGGGGATTTTGGGATCCCAAACACTTGGTGAGGATGTTCTTAATGCCAACCGATTCAATTACTATTTTAATCGCCCCACCGGCAATAACGCCCGTTCCTTCAGCGGCAGGTTTCAAAAATATTTTACTGGCACCATAGCGGCCTATAATCTCAAAGGGGATGGTCCCATTGACGATGGTAACGTCAATAAGATTCTTCTTGGCCTGTTCAACGCCCTTGCGTATCGCTTCAGGAACTTCATTAGCCTTGCCGAGGCCATGTCCCACCCGGCCGTTTCCATCGCCGGCCACCACAACAGCACTAAAGCTGAAACGCCGGCCACCCTTAACCACCTTAGCCACCCGGTTGATATTGACAACCCTGTCCTCTATAGTGATTTCATTTTCATTTGTTACTGTCAACCACTTACCTCCTAAGCATGTGATAGAACTACATAGAAACTACTGGACTATACACTAAAACTGCAAACCGTTCTCACGGGCTGACTGGGCTAAGGCTTTAACCCTGCCGTGATATAAAAATCCACCCCGGTCAAACACCACCTTGGTTATCTGCTTTTCCAAACATTTCTGTGCGATGATCATGCCCACCTGTTTGGCAGCCTCGATGTTGCCGGTGTTTTTGACCGTCCCCTTAAACTCTGGGCTTAAGGTCGAAGCCGCTATCCGGGTCTGCCCGGAGTTATCGTCTATGATTTGGGCATAGATGTGTCTATTACTGCGATACACATTGAGCCGGGGACATTCTGATTGTCCTCTAACTTTTTTTCGCACGCGGTATTTACGTCTTATCCATGCACTCTTTTTCGTCACGCGGGGAGACATGCGTTCTCCTTGCCAGTTCAGTGTAGAAAGGTTACTTAATTCCCTTTTTGCCTATCTTTCTGCGGATGAACTCATCCGTATACTTTATGCCTTTACCTTTGTAAGGCTCTGGTTTTTTGAAACTCCTGATAACCGCAGCAGTTTCTCCCAGCAGTTGTTTGTCAATCCCCTCAAGGGTTATTTTTGTCTGTTTGTCAACAGTAGCCGTGATACCCTTAGGGAGCTCAAACTGAATGGGGTGCGAGTATCCGAGGGTAAGGTGCAGAGCATTACCCTTGAGCTCAGCACGGTAGCCGATACCAACAAGCTCCAGGCTTTTCTCAAAACCTTTGCTCACTCCGGTCACCATCCCGTTAATCAGGCTCCTGGCCAAACCACTTAAGGCACTTGCATTTTTATAGCTGGGTGCTACGGAAACCGACACATTCCCATCAGCAACTGATACATCAACTTCCGAAGGCATCTGCCTCGCTATACTCCCTTTGGGACCAGTTACCTTTACAAGCGAATCATTTATGTCTACCTTAACCCCATCAGGAAGGGGGACAGGCATTTTCCCAATCCGGGACATACTGTTCTCCTTAAACAAGCAGATACAAACGAGCTCTGCTCGCCATTACGTATACCAACCTCTACCAGACAAAGCAGAGAACCTCACCACCTACATTGAGCTCCCGTGCTTCTCGATCAGTTACTACTCCTTTAGAGGTTGACAAGATAGCTCAGCCCTAAACCACTTCTTACCGATGGAAGTTTATCTTTGCGGGCATAGATCCTCAGGCTGGGTTTACTTATCCTCTTGAGACCCGTGATGATGGGTTGTTTCTCCTTATCATAGCGAAGAAATACCCTCACTGTTTTTTTATTCTTTTCAGCACTCAGCACCTTAAAGTCATTGACATACCCTTCTCGTTTTAACAAGTTCACCACGCCCGTTTTCAAGCGGGAATGGGGAATGTCAACGGTTTCAAAGCGTGCCTTGTTAGCATTTCTAATTCTTGTCAACAAATCAGCAAGGGGATCTGTGAGCATAAATAAATCCTTCCAATGGTTTTGCTTACCAGCAGGACTTAGTAACACCAGGGATTTCACCCTGGAGAGCTAATTTCCTGAAGCAGATTCTGCACATGTCAAATTTTCTATAGTAGGCCCGTGGTCTTCCACAGAGCGGACATCGATTATAGTTCCGTACCGGGAATTTCTTCGGGCGTTTCGCTTTAGCTATAAGAGATTTCTTTGCCACACGTATACCTCAACCTTCGATTAACTGCTTGCGCACTTCTGTACTAGCTTCCCTCTCTAAAGGGCATACCCAGTAGTTTCAACAGGGCTTTTCCCTCTTCATCTGTTTTTGCAGTGGTAACAATGTTGATATTTAATCCTTTAATCTTATCAATCTTGTCGTAGTCAATTTCGGGAAAGATAATCTGTTCTTTTATACCCAGCGAGTAGTTTCCTCTTCCATCAAATGATTTACCCGAAACCCCCCTGAAATCCCTGACGCGGGGGAGGGCAACGTTTACCAGTCGATCAAAAAACTCATACATTTTGTCCTTGCGCAGGGTAACCATACAACCGATGGGCATACCTTGCCGGAGCTTAAAATTGGCAATGGACTTTTTAGCCTTGGTAGTCACTGCTTTCTGACCGGCGATGGTCATGAGCTCAATGAGCGCAGAGTCTAAAACCTTGATGTTCTGGATGGCTTCCCCAACACCCATGCTGAGCAGAAGCTTCTGCATGCGGGGAACCTGCATGCTGTTCTTGTAGTTGAACTCTTTCATCAACTTGGGTATCAATTCAGTCTGGTAATGTTCTTTCAGCCTAGCCATGTACAATCCTTCTAGAAAGCGGGAAACAGTTAGAGATCAATGATTTCACCGCATTTTTTACAGAAACGGACTCTTTTTCCGTCCTCCAGTTTTTTACTGCCTGTTTTCACCGGAGCACTGCACTTGGAACAAACCACCATCAGCTTTGACTGGTGTATGGGAGATTCTTTCTCGATAATTCCCCCTTGCCTGTTGGAACTGCTTGGCCTGGTGTGCCGCTTAACAAAGTTGATTTTTTCAACCAGCACACCTTCTTTTTTAGGCAGCACCCTTAACACCTTGCCGGTCTTACCTTTTTCTTTTCCGGCGATAACCGTTACCTGATCATTCTTTTTTACACTACACTTACCTGACATATACACATCCTCGTAAAGGAAGGGGGAAAATCACGGGGCCGAACATCACCCTGCTAGAGCACCTCGGGAGCAAGGGAGATAATTCTCATAAATTTCTTCGCTCTGAGCTCCCGTGCTACCGGACCGAAAATACGGGTACCAATAGGCTCATTCTGAGGGTTGATTAACACTGCTGAATTATTGCCGAAGCGGATATAGGTACCGTCAGGCCGTTTGACCTCCTTGGCAGTTCGCACAACCACGGCCTTCATCACTTCCCCTTTTTTAACCTTCGAATTTGGAATGGCTTCACGTACGGACACCACAATAATATCACCCACGGTAGCATACCGCCTCCGGGTCCCTCCCAGGACCTTAATGCAAAAAAGCTTTTTAGCACCAGAATTGTCAGCAGCCTCTAAGACTGTTTGTTCTTGAATCATGGCAGTACGCCCTCAGACTCCTTCTGCTAGTATTTCCCGAACCTTCCACCGCTTATCTTTGCTCAATGGTCGGGATTCTACGATTAAAACCTTATCGCCAACCTTACACTGATTGTCTTTGTCATGGGCTTTAAACCGTGCCCTTTTTTTTATCCGTTTTCTATACACCGGATGGGTCACGAAACGGATGCTCTCTATGACCACCGTTTTATCCATCTTGTCACTCACCACCGTACCCACTATCGTCCTCTTTAATCTTTGTGTCTCCATTACCTTAAATCCTATGTGCAACAAGCACCTGAGATGATACTATGACGTTTGTTTTTCTTGTATAATGGTCTTTACCCGGGCTAAATCTCTTCGTACCTGTCGAACCCGCATTTTATTCTCAAGTTGAGCAGTAGCCCGTTGAAATTTGAGATTAAACAGTTCCTCAGCGATATCCTGCTCCCGCTGCCTCAGTTCCTCGATCGTAAGTTCTCTTATTTCACTAACCTTCATAAGCATGACTCCTGGAGAGGAATTTCGTGGCCAGGGGAATTTTGTGGGAAGCCAGCCTGCATGCCTCACGGGCCACGTCCTCAGGAATCCCCTCTATTTCATAGAGAATCCTTCCGGGTTTTATGACCGCGACCCACTCAGCAGGATCACCCTTACCTTTGCCCATCCTCGTCTCAGTCGGTTTACTCGTTATGGGTTTGTCGGGAAATATTCTTATCCAGACTTTCCCAACTCTCTTGATGTGCCGTGTCATTACTATTCGTGCAGCTTCAATTTGCTTGGCAGTGATCCAGCCACATGCCTCAGCCTGGAGGCCGTAGTCTCCAAAAGAGAGATAGCACCCCTTAGAGGCAACTCCCCTTCTTTTCCCACGCTGCTGTTTTCTATGTTTTACCTTTTTTGGAGCTAACATGAATTACAACCCTCTCGTTTCTATCTTAATTACGTATCCTCTTTGTTAATCCACACTTTAACACCGATAAGTCCATAGGTTGTTAAAGCTTCAGCAAACCCGTAATCAATCTGGGCACGCAGCGTGTGCAGGGGAACCCTGCCTTCCCGGTACCATTCCGTCCGCGCTATTTCAGCACCCCCCAACCGTCCGGAACAGCATACCTTTATGCCAAGGGCTCCGAACTTCAGCGCTGTAGTAACACTCTTCTTAATTGCCCGCCGGAAGGCAACTCTGCGTATCAATTGAAGGGCAATATTTTCAGCAACCAGCTGGGCATCAAGATCCGGACGCTTAACCTCGTGAATGTTGATGTGCACTTCTTTATCAGTTAAACCCTGCAGCTCTTTTTTGAGCTGATCTATTTCAGACCCTTTCCTCCCGATAACCATACCGGGACGGGAAGTAAAAATGTTTATTCTTATTTTATTGGTTGCCCGTTCGATTTCTATTTTTGAAATCCCTGCCTGATACAACTTTTTTTTCAGGTACTTTCTGATCTTTAAATCTTCCTGCAGGAATTTTCCAAAGTCATTTTCAGCATACCACCGTGAAACCCAGGACTTATTAATAGCTAAACGGAAACCGGTGGGATGAACCTTTTGCCCCACAATAATCCTCCTTGCTTGATATGAAAAACCTCGTCAAAAGTAGGTTAGTATTCCTCTACCGTAATGGAAATATGACTCATCCGTTTTAAAATTCTTGTCCCCCTGCCCATTGCCCTCGCGCGAAACCGCTTCATGGTCGGTCCCTCATCAACAGCAATCTGCTTTACAACCAGGGTATCAACATCTACCCCTTCTTTCTGTCCTGCATTGGCCACGGCCGATTTTAAGAGCTTGGCAATCACCGGGGCAGACCCCTTAGGGGTAAACATGAGGATATTCAGAGCATCTTCAACTTTCTTTCCTCTAACCAGGTCGGCTACCAGCCTCACCTTTTGAGGGGATATTCTTATGTATTTTGCGACGGCTCTTGTTTCCATTTTGTACCGTTAGTAAGTTAAGTATTACTTTTTATCCGGAGCTTTTCCCTTTGCCTTCTTCCGGTCACCTGCATGGCTGTGAAAGGTGCGAGTTGGTGAAAACTCACCCAATTTATGACCTACCATATCTTCGGTAATGAATACCGGGATGAACTTTTTTCCGTTATGGACAGCAAAGGTGAGACCGATCATTTCTGGTAAGACCGTTGACCTGCGAGACCAGGTTTTAATTACCTTTTGACTCTTTGTCTCGTTGGCTTTCTCAACCTTTTTCCAGAGACTATCTTCAATGTAGGGTCCCTTTTTTATCGAACGGGGCATAGTGTTTTCCTTTGCACATTAACTCTGTATGAATAATCCTTACCGCTTCTTTCCACCTCTCCTGACAATATACTTACTGCTGGGCTTGTTCTTATCTCTCGTTTTGTAGCCTCTGGTGGGAACACCCCAGGGTGTAACAGGATGCCGGCCGCCGGATGATCTCCCTTCACCTCCTCCGAGGGGGTGATCAACGGGGTTCATGGCTACTCCACGCACCTTTGGTCTTCTTCCCAGCCATCGGGTTTTCCCGGCCTTGCCCAGGGTTCTGTTCTCATGGTCTATATTTGAAACCTGCCCTATGGTGGCATAGCAGTCAAGGAGCACCATGCGAACCTCATTGGAAGGGAACTTTACCTGAGCATACTTTCCTTCCTTGGCCATGAGCTGGCCAAAGGCTCCTGCACTGCGTATCAGCTGTGCCCCTTTCTTTGGTTTCAGTTCTACATTGTGAATTACCGTTCCAACGGGGATGTTCCGCAAGGGTAGCGCATTACCGGGTTTTATTTCCACCTTCTCCCCCGAGGTCACCACATCACCCACCCCCAGTTCCAGCGGGGCCAGGATATAACGCTTTTCTCCATCATGGTAGTGTAAGAGCGCAATACGTGCCGAGCGATTTGGATCATACTCGATACTCGCCACGGTGGCAGGAATTGTGTACTTGTCCCGCTTGAAGTCAATAAGACGAAATCTCCTCTTGTGTCCTCCGCCTCTGTGCCTGCAGGTAATACGTCCCCGCGCGTTCCTCCCCCCCGTTTTAGAAAGAGGACGAAGGAGGCTCTTCTCCGGTTCCGAACGGGTCAGTTCCTCAAAGGTTGCGCCTACCTGAAACCTTCTACCTGGAGATGTTGGTTTAAAAAGTTTATTGCCCATGGTCTTCGTGATTGAATAAAGTTTTTATAAAACAGCTTGCTTAGGTTACACTCCCTCGAAGAACTCTATACGTTCACCTTCCTTGAGTGTAACAATCGCCTTCTTCCAGTTTGATGTTTTACCTTCAGTTCTGCCCATGCGTTTCCTCTTGCCGATCATAGTGAAGGTGCGTACCTTGACAACATTCACATTAAAGAGCTTTTTCACAGCCTCTTTAATTTCTATCTTGTTAGCCCGCCGGTCAACTTCAAAAGTAATCTGGTTGAACTCCTCTTTCATGAGGTTGCTTTTTTCTGTTATGAGCGGTTTTTTTAAAACACTGTATGCATCTTTCATGCGGTAAGGACCCCCGAAATTGTTTCCAGGCATGATTGTGTAATAACCAGCGTATCGTATCTTAAAATATCATAGACATTGAGTCCTTCGGGACGCAATACTTTAACAAACTTAAGGTTACGTGCTGATTTTTCCAGGGTGTTGTTGGAAGCATCAACAATGCACGCATTGTTCACACCCATCAGATCCAGGACGGCCACAAGGGCCTTGGTCTTAATTTCCGGGAGCTCGAAGTTGTCAACAATGAGCATTTTCTCTTCTTGAAGTTTGACACTCAGGGCAGAGCGGAGGGCTGCTTTTTTAACCTTTTTGTTCACACGGTATGAGAAGTCCCTGGGATGAGGGCCAAACACAACACCGCCACCGGTCCAAATCGGGTTCCTGATGGAACCAAACCGTGCCCGTCCCGTTCCCTTCTGCCGCCAGGGTTTTTTACCACCACCCCGGACATGTGATCTGGTTTTGGTCGAAGCCGTTCCGCTTCTTCTGTTGGCAAGCTGCATCTTCACTACCTCGTGGAGGAGATGGGGTTTGACTTCACAGCCAAACACCTTATCATCCAATGCAACCTCCGTCACCTTCTCCTTATTGGTATTGTACACCGTAACAGTAGTGGCACTCACTGCTTCACCGCTTTTTCAGTTAGTTGTTTTTTCGAAAGATTAATGATTACCATGCCGTTTTTTCCTCCGGGAACGGCACCCTTTATAAAGAGCAGGTTTCTATCCGGCTGTCTGTCCACAATCTCCAGGTTATCAACGGTAACCTGAGCGGCACCGTAGTGGCCGGGCATTTTCCTGCCTTTAAATACCCGTGCGGGGTATGCGCTGCATCCGATTGAACCAGGAGTACGATGGGCAGTTGATCCATGGGAAGCCGGGCCCCCTGAAAATCCCCACCGTTTTATCACGCCGGCAAACCCTTTACCTTTGCTTACCCCGGTTACCGCAACCTTCTGACCCACTTCAAAGATCTCTACATTCAGTTCCTGTCCCATTTGATAGGGTTCCACATCCTCTACCCTGAACTCCTTGAGAAAACGGAAGGAACCGGAACCACTCTTCTTAAAGTGACCCTGAAGGGGCTTGGTCACCTTTGTCTCTTTCTTCGGGAGGAATCCGAGCTGAAGTGCAGTATAGCCTTCTTTCTCTTTATTTTTGATCTGAATGATCGCACAGGGACCTGCCTCTATCACAGTAACGGGAATAACTTCACCGGTGGCAGAGAAAACCTGCGCCATTCCTAATTTTCGTCCAATCAATCCAAGAGACACCTTACGCTCTTCTCCTTAAGGTTTACGGGGTATGCCTTTCTACAGTTTAATCTCTACGTCAACCCCTGCTGACAAATCTAACCGCATCAGCGCATCAACTGTTTGCTGAGTGGGTTCCAGTATATCGAGTAACCGCTTATGGGTTCTCATCTCAAATTGTTCCCTTGACTTCTTATCCACATGCGGTGACCGTAATACACAGTATTTATTAATAATCGTGGGTAAAGGGATAGGCCCTACTACTTTGGCACCCGTTCGCTTAACCGTGTCAACAATTTCTACTGCTGACTGGTCGAGCAACTTATGATCATATGCCTTCAATCGAATACGTATTTTTTGTTCAGCCATCACCATTACCTCACAACCGGACGTTTACGTCGTATTATCACTACTCAATCACCTCGGAGACTACTCCTGCACCTACGGTTCGGCCACCTTCCCGGATCGCAAACCGTAACTCCTTCTCCAGGGCTATCGGTGTTATCAGCTCTCCCGTCAACTCTACATTGTCTCCCGGCATCACCATTTCTACTCCCTCGGGCAGGGTCGCCAGACCCGTCACATCCGTCGTCCTGAAATAAAACTGCGGACGGTATCCATTGAAAAACGGGGTGTGACGTCCTCCCTCTTCCTTCGTCAATATGTACACCTGGGACTTGAACTTCGTGTGCGGCGTTATCGAGCCCGGCTTTGCCAACACCTGTCCGCGCTCCACATCGTCACGCTTGGTTCCCCGAAGCAGCACGCCGATGTTGTCTCCTGCTTCTCCTTCATCAAGAAGCTTCCGGAACATCTCTACTCCCGTGCACACCGTCTTCTGGGTCGGCCTGATTCCTACAATCTCCACTTCCTCACCTACCTTCACCTTGCCGCGCTCCACCCGGCCCGTTACAACTGTTCCACGGCCCGATATGGTAAATACGTCTTCTACCGGCAACAAA
The DNA here is from genome assembly GCA_963752035.1 of uncultured delta proteobacterium. GTDB lineage: Bacteria > Desulfobacterota > WTBG01 > WTBG01 > WTBG01 > CAVVWZ01. The sequence continues at coordinate 28,449 of CAVVWZ010000084.1, forward strand.
AACGGCTTGTCCACTTCACGCTGCGGCTGCGGTATGTAGCTGTCCACTGCATCTAAAAGCTCCTGTAAGACACTTGTACTCTTCTGCGTTCGGGTCTGTCGAAGTCGATTCCAGGGCCTTCAAAGCACTACCCGATATGATGGGAATGTCATCTCCCGGAAAATCATACTTGCTTAACAGTTCCCGTACCTCTAACTCAACCAGCTCCAGCAGCTCGCTGTCATCTACCATGTCTGCCTTGTTTAAAAATACCACGATCGACGGCACCCGCACCTGTCTCGCCAGCAGTATGTGCTCACGCGTCTGCGGCATCGGACCATCTGCTGCACTCACCACCAGGATCGTACCGTCCATCTGGGCGGCACCTGTTATCATGTTCTTGATATAGTCTGCGTGACCCGGACAATCTATGTGGGCATAGTGACGCTTATCCGTCTCATACTCCACGTGGGCTATGGCGATCGTCAGTCCACGCTCCTTCTCTTCAGGAGCCTTGTCTATCTGGTCGTATGCCATGTGTTCTGCTTTACCCTGGTCTGCCAGAATACTTGGTTATGGCTGAGGTTAGGGTCGTTTTACCATGGTCAACGTGACCGATGGTGCCTATATTAAGGTGCGGCTTCGTCCTCTCAAACTTCTTCTTCGACATGACAAGTGCCTCCTCTGTAAAGTTGAAACATTTAAATATAAACTATTATTTCGTTATAATGCTGTCAGCTATGGTTCCGGGCGTCTCGTGATAGCGGAGGAACGAAAGGCTGTGATTTCCTCTGCCCTGGGTAAGGGAACGGAGCGCGGTAGTATAGCCAAAGGTTTCCGCAAGGGGAACCTCAGCTTTAATCTCAGCAGTCTCTTTGTCTACCTCCATTGAGGTGACTTTACCCCTCCGGGAGGAGATATCTCCCATCAGTTCTCCCAGGAATTCTTCAGGTGCCACAACTTCCAGCGACATGATAGGTTCTAATAAAACAGGTTTACCGTCTTTGAGCACACCCTGCTTAAATGCCATTGATGAAGCAATAGTAAAAGCCATTTCAGAGGAATCAACCGGGTGGTACGAGCCATCAAAGAGTGTGACTGACAGGTCAACAACGGGATAACTCCCCCATACACCGGTTTCTGCGGCCTCTAGAACACCTTTTTTAACTGCAGAAACGTAATCTTTCGGGATGACGCCCTTGATAATCTTGTCAGTGAAGGTGACCCCTTCTCCCGGTTCTGCGGGCTCCAGGGCAAGCCAGACGTGACCATACTGACCACGGCCTCCGCTCTGACGTATAAATTTCCCCTCTACCTTGCACTTTTTAGTCGTAGTGACCTTGTAGGCAACCTGTGGTTTACCGATGATGGCATTGACAACAAATTCACGCAGCAGCCGATCAACCACTATTTCCAGGTGCAGTTCACCCATACCTGAAATGATTGTCTGGCCGGTTTCCTCATCAAGGTGAATCACAAGGGAAGGATCTTCCATTGCCAGACGTCTTAAAGACTGCATTAACTTTTCCTGGTCAGCGCGGGTCTTAGGTTCAATAGCAACGGACAACACGGATTTCGGGATCTCCACCGGCTCGAGGACTATGGAGTGATTTTCATCACAGAGGGTATCTCCGGTAGTTGTATGCTTTAAAAGTACCGCAGCAATATCACCTGCATAAATTTCCTCTATTTCTTCCCTTCTGTTGGCATGCATCTTCAGGATACGGTGTATCCGCTCTCTTCTGTCCCTGCGCGGATTAAAAACAGTATCACCCTTTTTGAGACATCCCGAGTAGGTTCTCAAGAAAGTAAGCTGCCCCATGTAGGGATCGTTCATGGTTTTAAATGCCAGGGCTGAAAAGGGTTCACTTACCTTAACGGACCTTTCTTCCTCCTCACCCCGCCTGTTCACTCCCACAACCGGTGGAAGATCTACGGGTGAGGGCAGGAAATCAACCACGCCATCTAAAAGCTGCTGTATACCCTTATTCTTAAAGGCTGAGCCGCACAGAACCGGTACCGTCTTGAGATCTAAAGTTGCCTTTCTCAGGGCCTTAATAATCTCCCCGGAATCGATATCCTCTTCCGACAGATACTTGTCCATCACGACTTCTGAGTAATCAGACGCAACTTCCAGTATCTTTTCCCGGTACTCTTGAGCTTTATCGAGAAGGTCTGCAGGAATCTCTTCCGGCTGGTAATCCACTCCCAGTGAACTCGTCTCAAAGGAGATGGCCTTCATCTCGATTAGATCAATTACACCTTTCAAATGTTCCTCTTCCCCCCAGGGAAGCTGCAAGGCCAGGGGGTGGGTGTGGAGACGGGTTTTCATCATCTCAACAACCCTTAAAAAATCAGCACCAACCCGGTCGAGCTTGTTAATGAAGGCAATACGGGGTACCCGGTACTTGTCTGCCTGCTTCCACACCGTTTCAGACTGGGGTTCAACACCACCCACAGCACAAAAAATCACTACCGCACCGTCGAGCACACGCAGGGAACGTTCCACTTCCACGGTAAAATCAACATGGCCCGGGGTATCAATAATATTGATGCGTTTCTCTTTCCAGTAACAGGTAGTGGCAGCAGAGGTGATGGTAATCCCTCGCTCCTGCTCCTGTTCCATCCAGTCCATGACAGCCGTTCCATCGTGCACTTCACCCATGCGGTGGGAAACTCCGGTGTAATAGAGTACTCTCTCCGATGTCGTCGTTTTCCCCGCATCAATGTGGGCTATGATGCCAATATTTCTGACATTGTCCAGCTGTGGAGCTTTCACCACGTTCAACCTAGGTTCCTTACGGTTATCGGTTTGATCTTCCTTATATGCTACTTGTGTACCAGTTTGTCTCGTCATGAATAAACCTGCGTACCACCCTATCCGACAGGATTGATTGTTTAGTTATCTGTTATTCTTACCATCTGTAGTGGGCAAAGGCCTTGTTCGCCTCTGCCATTTTATGTGTATCTTCCCTTTTTTTCACTGACAAACCGCGATTGTTTGCAGCATCAATCATTTCACCTGCAAGCCTTTCAGCCATAGTGTTCTCTTTGCGTGCACGGGAAAAAGAGATTAACCACCTCATGGCCAGGCTCACCCGGCGATCAGGCTTCACTTCCACAGGAACCTGATAGGTGGATCCCCCGACTCTTCGGGACTTGGTTTCAATAATCGGCTTAATGTTCTCCAGCGCCGTGCGGAAAAGCTTTAAGGGATCCGATTTTTCTCTCTTTTCAATGAGAGCAAAACTCCCGTACACGATGGACTCTGCCTTGTTCTTCTTGCCTTCCCACATGATCTTGTTAACAAATTTGGTCACCAGCTTATCGTGGTATTTGGGATCCGGCAGAATTTGTCTTTTTGCAACCACCCTTCGTCTGGGCATTTTAACCTCTTAGAAAATAATGGTTATTTTGGACGTTTGGTGCCATACTTCGAACGGCTCTGTTTTCTGTCCTGTACACCTACGGAATCGAGTGTGCCTCTGATTATGTGATACCGTACCCCGGGAAGATCTTTAATCCGCCCACCCCGCACCAGAACTACAGAGTGTTCCTGAAGATTGTGCCCCTCTCCAGGGATATAGGAGGTTATTTCCATTCCGTTGGTCAATCGCACCCTCGCTACCTTCCTTAAAGCCGAGTTCGGTTTCTTCGGTGTAGCTGTATACACCCTGATACAGACACCCCTTTTCTGGGGCGACGACTTTAGTGCAGGGGCCTTGCTCTTGCCCTTAATGTCCTTTCGTCCTTTTCTGTTCAACTGGTTGATTGTCGGCACGGCAAACCCTTCATGTAAGTTGATAAGTAAAAATTTAGATTTCTATCAAATAAACTTTGATTTGTCAATAATTTTATTTTTTATTTATTTTTTTATAATAAAAACCATACAGTTAGACCTCTGCGGCTTGTTCCTCCTCAACCCCAACCTTCACACCTCTGTACCGAAGGAGTCCGGTACCTGCCGGCATCAGCTTGCCCATAGAGGTGTTTTCCTTAAGTCCCCGCAGATAATCGGTTTTTCCCTCGATTGCAGCCTGAGTTAAAACCTTGGTAGTCTCCTGAAAAGAGGCGGCGGAGATAAAGCTCTCCGTGCTCAAGGATGCCTTGGTTATACCAAGCAGGAGCGGTTCACCAATTGCCGGCTGACCACCTTTTTTACGAATTGCCTCATTTGCCTCTTCAAAAATAAGCTTTTCCACATGTTCCCCCACCAGGAAGTGGGAATCGCCGATCTCTTTTATCTTAACCCTGCGCAACATCTGCCGCACCATAACTTCAATGTGCTTATCGTTTATTTTTACCCCCTGTAATCGATAGACCTCCTGCACTTCGTCAACCAGGAACTTTGCCAGCTCCTTTTCACCAAGAACACTGAGGATATCATGGGGGCTGGCCAAACCGTCCATAATAGGCTCGCCCGCCCTTATTTTGTCACCCTCATGCACGCTGACGTGTTTGCTTTTAGGAATCTGGTACTCAATGGGATCTCCTACCTCAGGGGTGACAACAATAGTGCGTTTTCCCTTGACATCATCACCGAAGGAGATAACCCCGTCAATCTCACAAATGATGGTGACTTCCTTTGGTTTGCGTGCTTCGAAGAGCTCTGCTACTCTCGGCAATCCACCCGTGATATCCTTGGTTTTGGTTGTCTCACGGGGTATCTTTGCAATAACATCACCGGATTGCACCTGATCACCTTCATTAACCACAATGTTTGCCCCTACCGGCATAAAGTACCTGGCGTCCGTCTCCGTGTTGGGAAGCTTAATGGTCCTGCCGCCCTCACTTTTAATGGAAACCCTGGGGCGGCGTTCCTGATCCTTAAAACTCATTATTACCTTGCTGGAAAAACCGGTCACTTCATCCAGTCTCTCCTGCATGGTTTTACCTTCAAGGATATCCCCGAACTTGATAATTCCCCGAAACCTCCGTCAGGATAGGCGTATAAAAGGGATCCCATTCGGCAATGCGTGTGCCGCTTTTTACCAGATCTCCCTCTTGTGCCTTTAAGCGGGCACCGTAGATGATGGTATACCGCTCACGTTCTCTGCCGCTGTCATCTACAATAGCAACCTCGCCATTGCGGTTCATGGCAACCAGGTCTCCCTCCCGGTCTTTGACCACATTGAGCTTAATAAATTTAAGACGCCCTTCGTGTTTTGTCTCCAGGGTTGTCTGCTCAGCCCTTCTGCTGGCGGTTCCGCCAATGTGAAAGGTTCTCATGGTCAGCTGGGTCCCCGGCTCACCTATGGATTGGGCTGCAATAACCCCTACCGCTTCTCCAATTTTGGCAATTTTACCCCGTGCCAGGTCCCTGCCATAGCAGAGGGCACATACGCCCCGTTTGGCCTGGCAGGTTAAAACAGACCTGATTTTCACCTGTTCTATCTTGGTCTGCTCTATTTTCTCTACAATCTCTTCATCAATTTCATTATTAGCCTTAGCC
>CAVVWZ010000085.1:0-15999 GCA_963752035.1 uncultured delta proteobacterium
TACTCAATCACCTCGGAGACTACTCCTGCGCCTACGGTTCGGCCACCTTCACGTATCGCAAACCGTAACTCCTTCTCCAGGGCTATCGGCGTTATCAGCTCTCCCGTCAACTCTACATTGTCTCCCGGCATCACCATCTCTACGCCCTCGGGCAGGGTCGCCAGACCCGTCACATCCGTCGTCCTGAAATAAAACTGCGGACGGTATCCATTGAAAAACGGGGTGTGACGTCCTCCCTCTTCCTTCGTCAATATGTACACCTGGGACTTGAACTTCGTGTGCGGCGTTATCGAGCCCGGCTTCGCCAACACCTGGCCGCGCTCCACATCGTCACGCTTGGTGCCCCGCAGCAGCACGCCGACGTTGTCTCCCGCTTCTCCTTCATCAAGAAGCTTCCGGAACATCTCTACTCCCGTACACACCGTCTTCTGGGTCGGCCTGATTCCTACAATCTCCACTTCCTCTCCTACCTTTACCGTGCCGCGCTCCACCCGGCCCGTCACAACTGTGCCACGGCCCGATATGGTAAATACATCCTCTACCGGCAGCAAAAACGGCTTGTCCACTTCACGCTGCGGCTGCGGTATGTAGCTGTCAACTGCATCTAAAAGCTCCTTAAGACACTTGTACTCTTCTGCGTTCGGGTCTGTCGAAGTCGACTCCAGGGCCTTCAGTGCACTACCCGATATGATGGGAATGTCATCTCCCGGAAAATCATACTTGCTTAACAGTTCCCGTACCTCTAACTCAACCAGCTCCAGCAGCTCGCTGTCATCTACCATGTCTGCCTTGTTTAAAAATACCACGATCGACGGCACCCGCACCTGTCTCGCCAGCAGTATGTGCTCACGCGTCTGCGGCATCGGCCCATCTGCTGCACTCACCACCAGGATCGTACCGTCCATCTGGGCGGCACCTGTTATCATGTTCTTGATATAGTCTGCGTGACCCGGACAATCTATGTGGGCGTAGTGACGATTATCCGTCTCATACTCCACGTGGGCTATGGCGATCGTCAGTCCACGCTCCTTCTCTTCAGGAGCCTTGTCTATCTGGTCGTATGCCATGTGTTCTGCTTTACCCTGATCCGCCAGATACTTGGTTATGGCTGAGGTGAGCGTGGTCTTACCATGGTCGACGTGACCGATGGTGCCTATATTAAGGTGCGGCTTCGTCCTCTCAAACTTCTTCTTCGACATGACAAGTGCCTCCTCTGTAAAGTTGAAACATTTAAATATAAACTATTATTTCGTTATAATACTGTCAGCTATGGTTCCGGGCGTCTCGTGATAGCGGAGGAACGAAAGGCTGTGATTTCCTCTGCCCTGGGTAAGGGAACGGAGCACGGTAGTATACCCGAAGGTTTCTGCAAGGGGAACCTCAGCTTTAATCTCAGCAGTCTCTTTGTCTACCTCCATTGAGGTGACTTTACCCCTTCGGGAGGAGATATCTCCCATCAGTTCTCCCAGGAATTCTTCAGGGGCCACAACTTCCAGTGACATGATAGGTTCTAATAAAACAGGTTTACCGTCTTTGAGCACACCCTGCTTAAATGCCATTGATGAAGCAATAGTAAAGGCCATTTCAGAGGAATCAACCGGGTGGTAAGAACCATCATAGAGTGTGACCGACAGGTCAACAACGGGATAACTCCCCCAGACACCGGTTTCTGCGGCCTCTAGAACACCTTTTTTCACTGAAGAAACGTAATCTTTCGGGATGACACCCTTGACAATCTTGTCAGTGAAGGTGACCCCTTCTCCCGGTTCTGCGGGCTCCAGGGCAAGCCAGACGTGACCATACTGACCACGGCCTCCGCTCTGACGAATAAATTTCCCCTCTACCTTGCACTTTTTAGTCGTAGTGACCTTGTAGGCAACCTGTGGTTTACCGATGATGGCATTGACAACAAATTCACGCAGCAGCCGATCAACCACTATTTCCAGGTGCAGTTCCCCCATACCTGAAATGATTGTCTGGCCGGTTTCCTCATCAAGGTGAATCACAAGGGAAGGATCTTCCATTGCCAGCCGTCTCAATGACTGCATTAACTTTTCCTGATCAGCCCGGGTCTTAGGCTCAATAGCAACCGACAACACGGATTTGGGAATCTCCACCGGCTCGAGGACTATGGAGTGATCTTCATCACAGAGAGTATCTCCGGTGGTTGTATGCTTTAAGAGTACCGCAGCAATATCACCTGCATAGATTTCCTCTATTTCTTCCCTTCTGTTGGCATGCATCTTCAGGATCCGGTGTATCCGCTCTCTTCTGTCCCTGCGCGGATTGAAAACAGTATCACCCTTTTTGAGACATCCCGAGTAGGTTCTTAAGAAAGTAAGCTGCCCCATGTAGGGATCGTTCATTGTTTTAAATGCCAGGGCTGAAAATGGTTCACTTACCTTAACCGACCTTTCTTCCTCCTCATCCCGCCTGTTCACTCCCACAACCGGTGGCAGATCTGTGGGTGAGGGCAGGAAATCAACCACGCCATCTAAAAGCTGCTGTATACCCTTATTCTTAAAGGCTGAGCCGCACAGCACCGGCACCGTCTTCAGGTCCAGGGTTGCTTTTCTCAGGGCTTTAATAAGCTCCCCGGAATCAATCTCCTGTTCCGTCAGATACTTGTCCATCACGAGTTCGGAGTAATCAGACGCAACCTCCAGTATCTTTTCCCGGTACTCTTTAGCTTTATCGAGAAGGTCTGCAGGAATCTCTTCCGGCTGGTAATCCACTCCCAGTGAACTCGTCTCAAAGGAGATGGCCTTCATCTCGATTAGATCAATGACACCTTTCAAATTTTCCTCTTCCCCCCAGGGAAGCTGTAAAGCCAGGGGGTGGGAGTGGAGACGGGTTTTCATCATCTCAACAACCCTTAAAAAATCAGCACCAACCCGGTCGAGCTTGTTAATGAAGGCAATGCGTGGTACCCGGTACTTGTCTGCCTGTTTCCACACCGTTTCAGACTGGGGTTCAACACCACCCACAGCACAAAAAATTACTACCGCACCGTCGAGCACACGCAGGGAACGTTCCACTTCCACGGTAAAATCAACATGGCCCGGGGTATCAATAATATTGATGCGTTTCTCTTTCCAGTAACAGGTAGTGGCAGCAGAGGTTATGGTAATCCCTCGCTCCTGCTCCTGTTCCATCCAGTCCATGACAGCCGTTCCATCGTGCACTTCACCCATGCGGTGGGAAACTCCGGTGTAATAGAGTACTCTCTCCGATGTCGTCGTTTTCCCCGCATCAATGTGGGCTATGATGCCAATATTTCTGACATTGTCCAGCTGTGGAGCTTTCACCACGTTCAACCTAGGTTCCTTACGGTTATCGGTTTGATCTTCCTTATATGCTACTTGTGTACCAGTTTGTCTCGTCATGAATAAACCTGCGTACCACCCTATCCGACAGGATTGATTGTTTAGTTATCTGTTATTCTTACCATCTGTAGTGGGCAAAGGCCTTGTTCGCCTCTGCCATTTTATGTGTATCTTCCCTTTTTTTCACTGACAAACCACGATTGTTTGCAGCATCAATCATTTCACCTGCAAGCCGTTCAGCCATAGTGTTCTCTTTGCGTGCACGGGAAAAAGAGATTAACCACCTCATGGCCAGGCTCACCCGGCGATCAGGCTTCACTTCCACAGGAACCTGATAGGTGGATCCCCCGACTCTTCGGGACTTGGTTTCAATAACCGGCTTAATGTTCTCCAGTGCCGTGCGAAAAAGCTTTAAGGGATCGGATTTTTCTCTCTTTTCAATGAGAGCAAAACTCCCGTACACGATGGACTCTGCCTTGTTTTTCTTGCCTTCCCACATGATCTTGTTAACAAATTTGGTCACCAGCTTATCGTGGTATTTGGGATCCGGCAGGATTTGTCTTTTTGCAACCACCCTTCGTCTGGGCATTTTAACCTCTTAGAAAATAATGGTTATTTTGGACGTTTGGTGCCGTACTTTGAACGGCTCTGTTTTCTGTCCTGTACACCTACGGAATCGAGTGTGCCTCTGATTATGTGATACCGCACCCCGGGAAGATCTTTAATCCTCCCACCCCGCACCAGAACTACAGAGTGTTCCTGAAGATTGTGCCCCTCTCCCGGGATATAGGAGGTTATTTCCATTCCGTTGGTCAATCGCACCCTCGCTACCTTCCTTAAAGCCGAGTTCGGCTTCTTCGGTGTAGATGTATACACCCTGATACAGACACCCCTTTTCTGGGGCGACGACTTTAGTGCAGGGGCCTTGCTCTTGCCCTTAATGTTCTTCCGCCCTTTTCTGTTCAATTGGTTGATTGTCGGCACGGCAAACCCTTCATGTAAGTTGATAAGTAAAAATTCAGATTTTTATCAAATAAACTTTGATTTGTCAATGTTTTTATTTTTTATTTATTTTTTTATAATAAAACCTTACAGTTAGACCTCTGCGGCTTGTTCCTCCTCAACCTCAACATTCACATCTCTGTACTTAAGGAGTCCGGTACCTGCCGGCATCAGCTTGCCCATAGAGGTGTTTTCCTTAAGTCCCCGCAGATAATCGGTTTTCCCCTCGATTGCAGCCTGGGTTAAAACCTTGGTAGTCTCCTGAAAAGAGGCGGCGGAGATAAAGCTCTCCGTGCTCAAGGATGCCTTGGTAATACCAAGCAGGAGCGGTTCACCAATTGCCGGCTGACCACCTTTTTTACGAATTGCCTCATTTGCCTCTTCAAAAATGAGTTTTTCCACATGTTCCCCCACCAGGAAGTGGGAATCGCCGATCTCTTTTATCTTAACCCTGCGCAACATCTGGCGCACCATAACTTCAATGTGCTTATCGTTTATTTTTACCCCCTGTAATCGATAGACCTCCTGCACTTCGTCAACCAGGAACTTTGCCAGCTCCTTTTCACCAAGAACACTGAGGATATCATGGGGGCTGGCCAAACCGTCCATAATAGGCTCGCCTGCCCTTATTTTGTCACCCTCATGCACGCTGACGTGTTTGCTTTTGGGAATCTGGTACTCAATGGGGTCTCCTACCTCAGGGGTGACAACAATAGTGCGTTTTCCCTTGACATCATCACCGAAGGAGATAACCCCGTCAATTTCACAAATGATGGTGACTTCCTTTGGTTTGCGTGCTTCGAAGAGTTCTGCTACTCTCGGCAATCCACCCGTGATATCCTTGGTTTTGGTTGTCTCACGGGGTATCTTTGCAATAACATCACCGGATTGCACCGGATCACCTTCATTAACCACAATGTTTGCCCCTACCGGCATAAAGTACCTGGCGTCCGTCTCCGTGTTGGGAAGCTTAATGGTCTTGCCGCTCTCACTTTTAATGGAAACCCTGGGGCGGCGTTCCTGATCCTTAAAACTCATTATTACCTTGCTGGAAAAACCGGTCACTTCATCCAGTCTCTCCTGCATGGTTTTACCTTCAAGAATATCCCCGAACTTGATAATTCCCGAAACCTCCGTCAGGATAGGCGTATAAAAGGGATCCCATTCGGCAATGCGTGTGCCGCTTTTTACAAGATCTCCCTCTTGTGCCTTTAAGCGGGCACCGTAGATGATGGTATACCGCTCACGTTCTCTGCCGCTTTCATCTACAATAGCAACCTCGCCATTGCGGTTCATGGCAACCAGGTCTCCCTCCCGGTCTTTGACTACATTGAGCTTTATAAATTTAAGACGCCCTTCGTGTTTTGTCTCCAGGGTTGTCTGCTCAGCCCTTCTGCTGGCGGTTCCGCCAATGTGAAAGGTTCTCATGGTCAGCTGGGTCCCCGGCTCACCGATGGATTGGGCGGCAATAACCCCGACCGCTTCTCCGATATTGGCAATTTTACCCCGTGCCAGGTCCCTGCCATAGCAGAGGGCACATACGCCCCGTTTGGCCTGGCAGGTTAAAACAGACCTGATTTTAACCTGCTCTATCCTGGTCTGCTCTATTTTCTCTACAATCTCTTCATCAATTTCATTATTAGCCTTAGCCAGCACTGCATTGGTGTAGGGATCTACCACATCTTCCAGGCACACCCTGCCCAAAATGCGGTCTCCGATTGGCTCAACAATTTCCCCGCCTTCAATCAGCGGAGAAACAGAAATACCATCCATAGTCCCGCAATCTATTTCAGTAATGATACTGTCATGGGCCACATCCACCAGTCTACGGGTGAGATAACCCGAGTTGGCTGTCTTCAGGGCGGTATCCGCCAAACCCTTACGTGCACCGTGGGTAGAAATAAAGTACTGCAGAACATTCAAGCCTTCCCTGAAATTTGCCGTTATGGGAGTCTCAATAATTTCTCCCGAGGGCTTGGCCATCAAGCCTCTCATCCCTGCCAGCTGGCGAATCTGTTGAGCACTCCCACGGGACCCGGAGTCAGACATCATAAAAATAGGGTTGAAACTGGCAACGCTTTTGGTCTTGCCCTTATTGTCTGTAATGGATTCTGTTTCCAGTTCCTTCAGCATTTCCCGTGAGACATTTTCCGTAACCTGTGCCCAGATATCCACTACCTTGTTGTAGCGCTCCCCGTCAGTAATCAGTCCATCCTTGTAGTGGGTTGCAATTTCCTGAACTTCCTTGTTGGCAGTATCAATCAGTTCCGGCTTCCTCGAGGGAATGACCATATCACCGATTGAAATAGAAATCCCTGACTGGGTCGCATATTTATAGCCTAAATCCTTGAGGCGGTCTGCCAGGAGGATAGTCTTCTTGTCTTTACAGAGCCGATAACAGTAGTTGATGAGATCTGCCAGCTCCTTTTTACCCATGACCTTGTTGATCACCGAAAATGGAATGTCATCAGGGATGATTTCATGTAAAATAATCCTCCCCACCGTGGTTTCAATAAGCTCTCCCCCCATTCTCACTACAATTTTTGCCTGGAGGTCAATCGCATCACTGTCATAGGCTACCCGCACCTCTTCCGGACCAGAGAATCTCTTGCCATCTCCTTTAGCAGATTCCCGTTCCCTGGTGAGATAGTAAATGCCTAAAACAATATCCTGGGTAGGAACAATAATGGGCTTTCCATGAGCGGGGGAAAGGATGCTGTTAGTTGACATGAGCAGGACACGGGCTTCAATTTTCGCCTCGATTGAAATGGGTATGTGCACTGCCATCTGGTCACCATCAAAATCAGCATTGAACGCGGCGCACACCAGGGGATGCAGTTGAATGGCTTTCCCCTCGATCAAAATAGGCTCAAATGCCTGGATGCCCAATCGATGCAAGGTAGGAGCCCGGTTGAGCAGCACAGGATACTCTTTGACCACCTCGTCTAAGGCATCCCAAACCTCCGATGTCTCTTTTTCCACCAGTTTCTTGGCGCTCTTTATGGTTGTAGCAAATCCCTGCTTGATCAGACGGTTATAGACGAAGGGCTTAAAGAGCTCTATTGCCATCTTTTTGGGAAGACCACACTGGTGGAGGCGCAATTCCGGTCCTATGACAATCACAGACCGGCCCGAATAGTCTACCCGCTTTCCTAAGAGATTCTGTCTGAATCGTCCCTGCTTTCCCTTGAGCATGTCAGAGAGTGATTTCAGTGGTCTCTTGTTGCGGCCTGTAACCGTCTTTCCCCGCCTGCCATTATCGAACAGGACATCTACCGCCTCCTGCAGCATCCTCTTTTCGTTTCGAACAATGATTTCCGGTGCCTCCAGTTCCTGGAGCCTTTTCAGCCGATTATTCCGGTTAATCACCCTCCGGTAGAGATCATTGAGATCAGAGGTGGCAAACCGTCCCCCATCCAGGGGAACCAGGGGCCTCAAGTCCGGGGGAAGAACCGGCAAAACTTCCAGTATCATCCACTCAGGCTTGTTGGTGGAGTTTTTAAAGTCCTCAACGACTTTCAATTGTTTTGCCAGTTTTTGGCTCTTTGCCACAGAGTTGGTTTCCCTCATATCCTGGCGCAGGCTCTGTGAGAGGGCATCCAGTTCGATATTTTTAAGCAGGTCCCGAATTGCCTCGGGTCCAATACCTGCTTTGAAGTTCTTTCCGTATTCCACCAGTGCCTTAAGATATTTCTCTTCCGCCAGCAACTCTCCTCTGGTAAGGGGAGTTTCACCAGGGTCAACAACGATATACTGTTCAAAGTAAATAACCTTTTCCAGGTCCCTCAGCGTTATCCCGAGGAGATTTCCAATTCTGCTGGGCAGGCTACGTAAAAACCAGATGTGCGCTACGGGACTGGCAAGCTCAATGTGCCCCATCCGTTCCCGCCGTACATAGGAAGGAATTACCTCCACACCACACTTTTCACAGACCACCCCTCGATGCTTTAAACGTTTGTATTTCCCGCAATTACACTCGTAATCTTTGGTTGGCCCGAAGATCTTTGCGCAGAACAATCCATCCCGTTCGGGTTTAAACGTTCTGTAGTTGATGGTTTCAGGTTTTTTCACTTCACCGTGTGACCAGCTGCGAATGTCCTCCGGCGAAGCAATGCCAATCTGAATAGCATCGAAGTCAAGCGATTTCTTGGGTTTGTCAAAAAAACTATAGCTAACGTCCATAGAGTGCTTCCTTCCCTGCTAATTAGTTGTCCTGTTCAGGGCCTTTAAACTGCACATTGAGGCAGAGACTCTGTAGTTCTTTAACCAGCACATTAAACGACTCCGGCAAGCCCGGGACCAGTGTGGTCTCTCCTTTGACAATATTTTCATAGAGCTTGGTTCTGCCCTGGACATCATCGGATTTAACCGTTAAGAACTCCTGGAGTGTATAGGCTGCTCCATATGCCTGCAAAGCCCACACTTCCATTTCCCCCAGCCGCTGCCCGCCGAATTGTGCCTTACCACCCAGGGGCTGCTGCGTCACCAGAGAATAGGTTCCTATGGAGCGGGCATGGATTTTGTCATCGACCAGGTGATGTAACTTCATCATGTAAATCATGCCGACGGTAATTTTGTTGTCAAAGGCCCTGCCCGTTCTGCCATCGAAGAGGGTGGTTTGACCACTTTCCGGCAACCCGGCAGCCTTCAGATAATCGGTAATTTGATCTTCCGACGCACCGTCAAAGACAGAGGAAGCAAAGCGAACCCCCTGACTGAACTCTTTGGCAATTTTAATCACCGTATCGTCATCCGCTTCGTTGACCATCTTGGTGATTTCTTTGTCATCCAGTAGACCTTTGAGTTTGGTCCGCAGGGTTGGAACACCTGCGTTCTGCTCAAGCAAGTCTTGGATCTTGCTGCCTAGCCCCACGGATGCCCACCCCAGGTGCGTTTCAAGGATCTGCCCCACATTCATTCGTGAAGGTACACCCAGTGGATTCAGTACGATATCAACCGGTGTTCCATCTTCCATGTAGGGCATGTCCTCTTCAGGGAGAATACGTGACAAAACGCCTTTGTTTCCATGGCGCCCGGCCATTTTATCCCCCACCGAAAGCTTTCTTTTTATGGCGAGATCCACCTTAACCATCTTGATTACACCCGGCGGAAGCTCATCGCCGCTTTTCAGCCGTTCGATCTTCTCGGTGAAAACGGTCTTGGTTACCTTAATCTGGTTATCCAGGTTTTCCTTAATGCTTCCGATCTGTTCTTCCACCCGTTTATTGTCAACGACAATGTCCTTCCATTTGTTGGAGGGTATTTTTGCAATACTCTCAGCCGTAATTTTTTGGTTTTTCTCCAGAAGGCGGGTACTGGTTCTCTTGTCAGTCATTCTTTTGGCTGAAGTCTTTCCGATGAGCAGATTTTTAATCTGTTCTTCAGCGTTTTCTTTCAGAATTTTAACCTTCAGCTCCTGATCCTTCAAAATCTTGGAAAGCTGTTCGTTCTCAATTGCCTTGCTGCGCTCATCCTTCTCCACTCCCTTGCGGGAAAAGATCCTGATATTGATGATGGTCCCCTCAACACCCGGGGGTACTTTGAGTGAAGTGTCCTGCACATCACGGGCCTTTTCACCAAAAATAGCCCGGAGGAGCTTTTCTTCAGGGGAAAGCTGGGTCTCCCCCTTCGGGGTAATCTTTCCCACCAGAATGTCGTTCGCTTTTACTTCCGCACCAATGCGGATAATGCCACTTTCATCAAGATCCTTGAGGGTATCTTCACCCAGACCCGGGATGTCCCGGGTAATTTCTTCCTTGCCCAGCTTGGTATCACGGGCCAAAACCTCAAACTCTTCTATGTGGATCGAGGTGAACGAGTCGTTTTTCACTATTTTTTCATTAACCAGAATAGAGTCTTCAAAATTGTACCCCTCCCAGGGAAGGAAGGCGACCATCAGATTTCGTCCCAGAGCCAACTCTCCACAATCGATGGCGGGACCATCCGCTATAATCTCACCCTTGCCCACCCTGTCACCTGGCATTACCAGAGGCTTCTGATTTATACAGGTATTCTGGTTAGAGCGTTTGTATTTAAGGAGGTTGTAGATGCTGACCCCTCCATCTTCTTCAGGACCACCCTTCTGGTCATCCTTGATCACAATCCTGTTGGCATCGACACTTTCAACCGCCCCGTCACTTTGAGCAAGCAGGGTCACCCCTGAATCCCGGGCGATAGTAGACTCTATGCCGGTCCCCACAAAGGGGCTCTCAGTCTTCATCAGTGAAACCGCCTGCCGCTGCATATTCGATCCCATGAGAGCTCTGTTGGCATCATCATTTTCCAAAAAGGGAATAAGGGCAGCAGCAACACTCACCAGCTGTCTCGGGGACACGTCCATATAGGCAAGTTCTTCAGGCCGCACCATGACAAACTCTCCGCCTTTCCGGGCAGAAATGAGTTCCTTGACAAACCGTCCCTTGTCATCCAGCGGTGCGTTTGCCTGGGCAATGGCATGATCCTTCTCATCGAGGGCTGAAAGATACTCCATTTTATTGGTAACCACCCCATTAACCACCTTCCGGTAAGGAGTTTCAATAAAGCTGAAGTCATTGACCCTGGCATAGGTAGAAAGAGAGGAAATCAGACCGATGTTCGGTCCCTCTGGAGTTTCAATAGGACAAATTCTGCCGTAGTGGGTGGGGTGCACATCTCTCACCTCAAACCCGGCACGCTCACGGGTCAACCCACCCGGTCCGAGGGCACTCAGCCGTCGCTTATGGGTGATTTCAGACAGCGGGTTAGTCTGATCCATAAATTGCGAGAGCTGGCTTGAACCGAAAAATTCATTTATAACTGCTGAGATAAGTTTAGCATTGACCAGATCATGGGGCATTAAGGTCTCAACTTCCTGTAACCCCATCCGCTCTCTGATGGCCTTTTCCATCCTCACCAGGCCGATGCGATACTGATTTTCTATTAATTCACCCACGGTTCTAACCCGCCGGTTACCCAAATGATCAATATCGTCTATTTCTCCCCGTCCGCATTTCAATCTGAGAAGGTATCTCACCGTCTCCATAATATCTTCATTGCGGAGTATCTGTACATCCAGGGGAACATCAAGTCCAAGCTTGTAGTTCAATTTTAATCGCCCGACTCTCCCCAAATCGTAGTAGTCAGGGTTGAAAAACAACCGTTCAAAAAAGGCGTTTGCACTATCTTTGGTGGGAGGATCGTGCGGCCGTAAACGTCTGTAGATTTCAACAACAGCTTCTTCCTGGGTTTTGATTTTATCCAGGGCCAGGGTGTTGCGCAAAGAGACGTCAGTTACCGAATCATCAATAAAGAGAATGGTAAACGTTTCAACAGAGTGTTCCTTGAGTGCCTCGATCTTATCCTTGGTTAACTCCTCATTACAGGCAACCAGAACCTCTCCAGTGGCAGGATTAAGTATCTCCTGGGCAGCGTATTTCCCTTCGAGATCCCGCAACGAAATGGGTATACGCTCGATCTTGGCTTCTTTTATCTTTGCTAAAGTTGCCTCTCTAATGCGTTTATCTTTTCTGATGATAACCTTGCCACTACCATCAACGATATCATCTGTCGCCCTTTCACCGATCTGGAGATTCTTTCTCAGGGCCTTAAACTGTTTACCATCTTTAAAAATAATCTTTTCTGATTCGTAGAAATAATCGAGAAGCTCTTTTTCAGAATAACCGAGGGCCTTAAGGAGAACCGTTCCCGGGAGTTTTCGACGCCTGTCGATTCTCACAAAGAGAGTATCTTTGGAATCAAACTCCAGGTCAATCCAGGAACCCCGGTTGGGGATGATACGGGCATAAAAAAGAATTTTCCCGCCACTGCTTGCCTTGCCTTTATCGTGGTTATAGAAAACGCCAGGGGACCTGTGCAGCTGACTCACGATCACCCGTTCAGTTCCATTGATAATAAAGGTGCCGCTGTCGGTCATCAGGGGAACCTCGCCAAAGTATACTTCCTGCTCTTTGACATCCCTGATGCTCCGGGCTCCTGTCTCAGCATTGACATCCCACACCACCAGCCGTAACAGGACTTTGAGTGGCACAGCATAGGTCAATTCCTTCTGGCGGCATTCATCAACATCGTACTTTGGTGCCCCCAGATTATAGCTCACGTACTCCAGTGAGGCACTTTCTGAAAAATCCTTAATTGGATAGACACTTTTGAAGACGCCCTCAAGACCGAGATTCTCCCGGTCTTCCTGTTTAACCTCCCACTGCAGAAACTGGTAATAGGCTCTTTTCTGAACCTCCAGGAGATTGGGCATCTCCATAACCTTTTTAATCCGGGAAAAATCTTTTCTCAGATGATGTCTGCCTATTGCATGATTACTCATGGTAACCCCTAGGATGGATTAACGTTACTCTCCCCTTGTTTTAAGGGGAGACGCCTCCGATCACCTTAAACACTGCGGGTGTTCCTTACTTAATTTCTACTATTGCCCCAACCTCTTCAAGCTTTGCTTTGGCTTCATCCGCATCCTTTTGGGAAAGCGCCTCGCGGACAGTTGCAGGAGCACCATCAACCAGCTCTTTGGCTTCTTTCAAACCCAAATTAGTAAGGGCACGAACTACCTTAATAACCTGGATCTTCTTGTCGCCAGCACCCGTAAGGACTACATCGAATTCGGTTTTCTCCTCCTGTGCGGCCGCCGGTGCGTCTCCGCCTGCACCCGGCGCTGCCATTGCCATAGGCATAGCAGCAGCTGAAACACCGAATTTCTCCTCCAGCTCCTTAACCAGCTCAGAAAGCTCCAGCACTGTCATGTTTTCAATGAAGCTTATCACGTCTTGTTTTGTAATCTCTGCCATTGTTCTCTAACCTCCTCCTATGCACAAATGTTTATAGTACAGACTGTTATTCTGCCTTCTTCTGTTCTATGGCATGTAGTACCCGAACAAATTTTTGGGAAATGCCATTCAAGGTATTGAGCAAACCTAGGTGCGGCGAAACACACAGGGATAGCACCTGAGCCAGGAGCTCCTGCCTGCCGGGAAGGGTACTCAGTTCCTTGGTATCTTCAGCTGAAAGCACCTTACCTTCAAGTACGCCCCCTTTAATGCTCAATGCCGAGAAATCTTTAAGGTACTTGACCAGCACTTTGACCGGGGCGATGGGATCCTCGAGACTTACTAAAATCGCGGTCGGACCGGTTAAGTGTTCATGGAGCGGTTCGATTGCTGTTCCCTCAGTGGCACGTTTAAGCAATGTGTTTTTTACCACCCGGTACTCTGATGAAACACTGCGCAGTTCGTTTCTCAGCTGGGAAATCTTCTCCACGGTCAAACCACGATAGTCAGTTGCCACCACAAGGGAAGCGTCCTTGAGTGTATCTGACAATTGTGCGACAAGCTCTTGTTTTCCTTCTCTATTCAATGGTTGTAAACCCCCTTTCGGACCTGATCACAGGAAAATAGGACTAAACCCGGGTAGGTGCTCTACCCTATTTTGCGGGTAAAAACCGGATCAACCTTAATACCTGGTCCCATAGTGGTTGAAAGGACAATTCCCCGTAAATAAATACCCTTACTGGTTGACGGTTTAAGTTTAACCAGTGCATCGACCAAGGCAGTAATATTTTCTCTCAGCTTCTCTGCCGTAAATGATTTTTTTCCCGTTGTGGCATGAATAATACCTGCCTTGTCTACCTTGAATTCGATCTTACCTTTTTTAAGGTCAGAAACCGCATCCGAGATATTAAAGGTTACCGTTCCCACCTTGGGGTTGGGCATCATCCCCCGGGGACCCAGGATTTTTCCTATCTTTCCTACCATGCCCATCATGTCGGGTGTGGCTATGGCCTTGTCAAATTCCAGCCAGCCCTTGGAGATCTTATCAATAAGTTCCTCGGAACCGACATAATCAGCACCGGCATCGGTAGCTTCCTTCTCTTTTTCACCCTTGGCAAAGACCAGTACCCTGGTTTCTTTCCCCGTTCCATGGGGAAGGAGCACAGAACCCCGTACCATTTGATCGGCATGCCGGGGGTTAACTCCCAGCCGTACTGCCACATCTACACTCTCGTCAAATTTGGTAAAGGCGAGTTCTTTAAGCATGGTAAGTGCTTCATCCAGGGGATAATACTTGTCCCGGTCGACCTTTTCCCGTGCATCCGTATACTTTTTCCCGTTTCGCGAAGACATGGTTAACTCCTCGTTTGTATCACTTAAATAAATGTTATCCTTGGTGCAGGCCCTGTTAGACCACCTCGATACCCATACTCCTGGCCGTTCCCGCAATAATTTGCATGGCGCCTTCTATGTCCACGGCGTTTAAATCCGGCATCTTGAGCTCTGCAATTTCCTTGACCTGTGCGGGGGTTACCTTACCAACCTTATCCCTGTTGGGTTCAGCAGAACCCTTTATAATGCCTGCCGCTTTCTTAAGGAGCACCGAGGCAGGGGGAGTCTTGACAATAAAGGTAAACGACCTGTCGGCATAAATACTAATCACAACAGGAAGGATGAGGTCACCCTTGTTTTGTGTTTGGGCATTAAAGGCCTTACAAAACTCCATAATGTTCACCCCGTGCTGCCCTAAAGCAGGACCTACAGGGGGGGATGGGTTGGCCTTTCCCGCTACTATCTGGAGCTTTTTTATAGCAAGTATTTTTTTTGCCATATGAGTACTGTCCTCCGTGGTACTTTAATTAATTCTTTTTGACTTGCAGGAATTCTAGTTCAATGGGGGTTGATCTCCCAAAAATACTCACCAGCACCTTGAGTCTCCCCTTTTCAGGCTTGACCTCTTCAACAAAGCCGTTAAAATTGGTAAAGGGACCATCAATAATACTTACAGCGTCTCCCTTCTCAAAAGAAACTTTCGGCTTTGGTTTAAGCTTCCCTTCTTTTATCTGCTGAAGGATTCCAGTTGCCTGATTGTCCGGTATAGTCATGGGCTGCTGGCCGCCCCCGATAAATCCCGTCACTTTAGGGGTGCTCTTCACAATGTGCCACGTCTCATTGACCATAGTCATGTTAATGAGCACATAGCCGGGAAAGAATTTCCGGGCGGTGGTTTTTTTCTCACCCCGTATCATTTCCACTACATTTTCAGTGGGAATGACGATCTCTCCAAAATACTCTTCCTTCCCAAACTGTTTGATCCGTTCTTCCAGAGCAGTTTTAACCTTATTTTCGTAGCCAGAATAGGTATGAATAACATACCAGCTCTTATCCATAGGTATCCTTTCTTACTAACCGAGAATAGCTCTGATAATACGGGAGAGTCCGAAGTCAACTAACCCCAGAAAAATGGCTATTATAATGACGAGAATGAGCACAACTGTAGTTGATGCAATGGTATCCTTCCTGGTAGGCCATACAACTTTCTTGAGCTCTATCTGAACTTCTTTTAGGAATTGCACAACTTTTTCAAACATGTATGATCTTCCCTGCGTTAGCTGTAAAAAAAATGGCAGGCCAGGAGGGATTCGAACCCCCATCACCCGGATTTGGAATCCGGTGCTCTAGCCGTTGGAGCTACTGGCCTAATCTACCGTTACTTCGTTTCTTTGTGGGGTGTGTGGGCATGGCAGAATCGGCAGTACTTCTTGAACTCCAGTTTTTTAGGCGTCGTGCGCTTGTTTTTAGTCGATGTATAATTTCTTCTCTTGCACTGACTGCATTCGAATGTAATAATATCTCTCATGTATTCTCTTCTCTAATCTTTGAATTATGTTGTCTGTATT
>CAVVWZ010000086.1:0-6126 GCA_963752035.1 uncultured delta proteobacterium
GGAGTAATGAGTTGCTAAATGATGGATATTACGTATGCTAAAAGATAACAACTGACAAATTTCACCTAGGTTTGGGGCATTTGAATTTTGGATTTGTTTGGGGTTTGGAATTTAGTGCTTAGGATTTCCAAAACACTAGATCTTGCATCGTGGATCTTGTAGCTTGCATCCTACATCATATATCGTGGTTAGGTTAAAGTCCGACCCCTTTTTCGAAACCCAAGGACCCCCTCCTTTTTTTCCTTCCCATACCCTGGAGGATCAGTGTCGTAATACAACCTACTAAGAAAATGCCGCCGCCAGCCAGGAGCATGAGAATCCTGAAGGGTTCTTCCTTGAGTCTTTGATTCTCAGCTGACATCACATTTACCTGTTGGCCCATTTCAACATCCCTCTTCTTAAGGGAAAGGGTTTCTTCCTCAAGAACCGCAAGTTTTTGAGCATTTTCCTCAAGCTCTTTTTCAAGCTCAGCGATACGTGTTGCCTTGGGAATTTCATCGGTTATAAATCTTCGCAACACCCATCCCGTTTTATTGTCCCTGAAAGCAACCTTTGCCCATGTCCCCTCAGTTGTTACAAGCCTGACTTTCTCATTAGAGGAAAGCTGATTAATAATCTTGAAGCCTTCACCGGGCTGACTTCTCACCATGATTTTGAAATAATCTATGACGTACATCGTCTTCGCCTGAACAGCAGGTGGCAGGAGAAGCATACAACATACTATACAAAAAATAATCTTTTTCATCATTCCTGTCTCCATAAGTAAATGGTAGTATTATCAAAAGCAAACCACAGAGAACACAGAGACTCCTCTAACTATCAATAAGTGAGATACCTTGACCATACCTCTCCTCTGCTGGGTGAATCTTAACTATCTATCACTAGGGTTTTGTATTAGATGTTCAACGTTTACTCTTTTATTTATTAGGATACAGGATGCAGGTTTCCAACCATGATTTCTCCATGTTGAACATTGATCATGCAGCATCCAGCATGTATTATTCTGAATTCTGACTCCTGTCTTCTGACTTCTTTTTTCGTCTTTCTCCGTGCGCTCTGTAATTTCATGTTTTATTTTTTTATGAAACTTTTGACAGTATTTACATGGCTACTGCACATTATGGATCACATTTTTTCGTTGAACTTTTTGGCAACCTGCTTAAGGTCAGGCTGCCCATTTTCATCCCAACCCCTTTGCTGGTAGTAAATAGCCAGGAGGTTTTCGTAGTCTTTCCTATCCAGGACTTTTCCAGCCTGAGGACCTGAAGCTATAGGGGTTGAAAAGCACCTCTCAGGAGGGTAATCGTCTTTTTTACTAACCCCGAGTTTAATGTTGATCGCGCGGGTTAGATTATAGAGCTCATTAGATTTTTCGAGCAGTTCATCCAGGTTGAAGGTTATACCGGTAACTGCGGAGTAAAACTGGGCATAGGTATTCTCATCAAAACCTAACTCGATCCATGGTAAGCGGCATACCCCTAACATGTCAAAGAGCGGTCGAACGGTTTGGTGATATATCACCAGCTTGGCTTTCTCATCCAACCCCCAGTCTTTTCCCATCTCCAGTTCCTTGGCCAGTGGCCACGCACGCGCATGGTGGGCTCCAATGTCAGAAGTTGCAAACCCCAGAGCCATGGTGACAGCTGCCCGTGCATCATAAGCGGACTGTTCTAACCCCTTTACCTGGGAAATTATAGGGGCAAGCTGTGGCATCTTTTTCACCAGTTCCAGGCTTCCATCAGCCAGCACAGCTCCTATCCCTTCCCGATGGGCAATGTCATGAACCAGCTGAATGATACTCTCCTCATTCCCCCACTTTAATCTCACACCCCCTACATCCTCTTGGGAAATGAGACCTGCCTCCTGGGCTTCAATGAGAACCCCAATCAGGTTACCTGTAGAAATAGTATCAATTCCCAAATCATCACAGAGTGCATTGGCCTTTACGATACAGGCAAAGTTATCCACACCCAGATTAGAACCAAACATACATGCCGTCTCATATTCAGGCCCCTCGACAACGGCTCCACTGTATTTGCCCTCTTTCACGAGGCAGATATTGCCACAGGCCATGGGACAGGCAAAACAGGCGGTGTCCCCGATTTTGTACTTTGCCTGCATTTCATAACCATTAATCTTTTCCGCCCGGTCAAAGCGCCCATCCTGGAAATTGTGAGTCGGCATCACCCCCGCTTCGTTGGCATAATCAATAACTGACATGAGACCCTGCTCCTGCCAGAAGGAAAAATACTTGTGGCCCCTCAGGTGAGCATAGGCAGCATCGGAGAGTTCTTTCAATCGGGGAAGATCAAAAACAGGGAGGTCCTGTGACCCCCGCACCACAATCGCTTTAATGTTTTTAGACCCAAGTACCGCGCCAATGCCCGTTCTTCCCGCATTGCGTCCCCAATCGGCAGTAATACAGGCAAAGCGGACAAGGTTTTCTCCCGCAACTCCAATAGAAGCAATGCTGACATGATCGTCCTTCAGTTCATTTTTGATGATGCCTTCTGTTTCCAGGCTCCCCTTCCCCTTCAACTGATCGTTGGCGACAACCTTAACCTCACCATCATCAATCCAAAGGTAGGACAGTTTTTCTGCTCTCCCCTTAATAGCCAGCGCATCGTAACCCGCCTGACGCAGTTCCACACCAAAGGAACCACCAATGCTGCTGTCCCCGTAAATACCGGTGGCAGGTGATATGGATATAAATGAGGTTTTACTTGAAGATGGCAGGTACAAACCGGTGAGTGGTCCCGGCGCCACTACAACAAGGTTTTGGGGGTCCAGCGGACTGCGATAATTTTTTTGATTATCCCAGATGAGCTTGATACCAATACCTCTACCACCAATGTACTTGAGGCAAAAGTCATCACTTAAAGGCACGACCTGAATATCATTCTTATCTAAATCGACAAACAGTAACTTTTTGAAGTAACCACCCTTCACTTTCATTGTTCTTCCTTTCCCTGTTCAATGTCAGCATATCGCAGTATCTTCCTCTCCCCCTTCTCCACGTACTCTACCTCTTTCATTTTCGTATATTTGAGCACACTCGCCATGCGATGGGCCTGTCCCAGGGTGTGCTCCGGAATAAAGAGAAGCGCATTCTTAGGACAGCTCTTTACGCACTGTGGATCACCTTCACAGAGATTGCACTTGAAGGGAGTAGTCATGTCACTGTGGAGAAAAATAGCCCCAAAAGGACACGACATCACACACTGCTGACAGGAAACACATTTGTCTTCGTCAATCTCACAATATCCATCTTTAGTAACAATAGCATCCGTAGGACAGTTTTCCCGGCACTTTGGCTCTTTGCACTGCTTACAGATAACCGGCATGCGGATGACGGGGTGAGGGTACAAAACCATCACGCGTATGCAACTCTTCTTAGGATTATTGACTCCAAAGCGGTTGATGGAGCAGACCACTTCACAAAGCTTACATCCAGAACACCTCTCTGGAATGACCGTTAATTTCCTGGACACGATACTCCTCCTCCATACTGCGATTCACAATTACAGCGACATATCTTTAGAGAATTTCTACAGAAATTGCTCACTCTGCACTAAGTCCTGAGTACATACATTACATTCTTAACCGAATGTATGCATGGAAGGACTTAGTGCTAACAAACCGTTACGTTGGCGATTTTACAACAAAAAAATAGTTTGTCAATCTATAAAAGCCTTTTACCCCCCGCACCCGATGGGGGCAAAGGATATCTCTTCGGCACCTTCGAAGAAGACCTTTACATTTAGAAGGATATATACTATAAAAACCGCAAAATGGAAAGGAAGTTCTTGCTTATCCATAACACTTTGGTTAGCTGTTGAATTTTCATGTCTCAGACAACGATAGGTACAAATCTTCAAAGGGTGAGAGAAAGAATTGCACAGGCAGCCATGCGTGCAGGAAGGGATCCGCAGGATATACAGCTGGTGGCCGTCTCAAAAACCATGTCTACAGCAACTGTCCGCCAGGCAATCCAGGCAGGGGTGACTATTTTAGGTGAAAATTACGTTCAGGAAGCACGAAAAAAAATTGAGGAGATTGGTCACGCCCCCCGCTGGGATTTCATAGGCCACCTCCAGAGCAATAAAGCCAATTATGTAGTTGATTTATTTGATATAATTCATTCGGTAGACCGACTATCCCTCGCAAAGGAGCTTAACAAGCTGGCAGAAAAACAGGGGAAAACCATGAAGATCTTGGTCCAGGTTAACATCTCCGGAGAAGAAGCCAAATCGGGTATCGGCCCGGAGGGGGTGAACGCCCTGGTAAGGGAGATTGTCAACCTGCCCAACCTCTCCGTGGAGGGGCTGATGACTATGCCACCTTTCTTTGATGATCCGGAAAAGGCCCGGCCTTACTTCATTGCCTTACGGAAACTGCGGGACGCTCTCAGGGAGGAAATCGGAGAAGCTACTGATTTAAAAGAACTTTCCATGGGCATGTCTGGAGATTTTGAGGTCGCTATCGAAGAGGGCTCAACCCTGGTAAGGGTGGGAACTGCCATCTTCGGTGAAAGAACATAAGACTGGGGTCAGGCTTGAATAATTGCATAATTCGGGACGAGTAACTTGGTTTGCATGGAGGCCGAAAAGGATTGGAGCTTATGCAATTATTCAAGCCTGACCCCAGCTGAAGGAAACCATGAGGAGGAAGGCTCTTGTCTCTCCAAAGGGTTGGTAAAAACAGATCGGACAATATCCTCTTTTTCGACCTGGAAACACAGCACTCTTTCCAGGAAGTCGGTGGCAGGCATCACCTGGACAAACTTCTCATCTCTGTTGCCGTCACCTACTCAACTCTGACCGGGGCATTTAAGAGCTATACCGAACCCCAGGTCCCGGACCTCATTGAAGATCTCTTTAGCGCAGATACCGTCATCGGTTTTAACATCATTTCCTTCGACTACAGGGTGCTCAAACCCTATACCCCAAAAGACCTCACCCAATTACAGACCATTGATATGCTCGTCCACATACGGGAGAAACTTGGGTTCAGGGTAAGTCTGAGTTCCCTGGCCCAGGGGACACTTAAGATGGATAAAAGTGCGGACGGACTGCAGGCCATCACCTGGTACAGGGAGGGAAAGATGGAACAACTGACAGCCTACTGCAGGGATGACGTTGAGATCACCAGAAGGCTCTACGAATATGGAAGAGAAAAGGGATACGTTTTATTTCGTGACCGCTATTCAGGCAAAAAAAGGCAGATTGCCGTTACCTGGTAAGGTTTATCATCACTCCTCTTGAATCCTCATGAGAAAAGTATAACCCCCAGTACTATAAAAAAGAGTATTATTGCCAGCTCTATAATCAGCCCGTTAGCCGAAACCATCTTTTTCATAAGCTCTTTTAGCCACCACTTGAGAGATGAAGCAGTGGTGCCCTGAACCTCAACACAAACATGTTTTGCTGAGTAGTCCCCTGAAGATAAAACCCCATCCAGGGAGGAATCGACAACATCTTCCACAAAAACCCTCATCGCTGCCTCCTCACTGTCAAGCAGTGAAAAGTGTATGCCAAGACCGGGGCTTCCGTTTCCCGCTCCCCCGTCTTCATCGCCGGCTAACCGGACCACTTCTCCGATGGTCCTGATCTTTTTTACTACTTCACCATGTACCGTAAGATCGAAGTTCAGGTAAAGTTTTGTCCCTACCGAAAACGCTTCTTCGGTTTCAATGAAAATTCCCTTTTTACTGATGTTTTGCGCATTGTTTAAATACCAGTTAAACTGGTCAGCACTAAACCAAACAGCCCCCTCGTAGGGGATGCGCATCTCTTTTCTCTTAGAATCAAGCGCCAAATTATCCATAGCAATGCTCCTTTGAGAACAACGTGTAATATGAATAAAGAAGTATTATTAATACCTATTGACCGGCATTTATGCCCATCAAGTAAACACCATGGAAGAAAAGTGCATGTGATTCTAGTAACTTGCAATTACTATACCAAGAACAAACAGAAGTCAGAAGACAGGAGTCAGAATTAAGAAAATTAATTAAGAATTTAAAAGGGTAAAGGGGACGTTGGTTCCAGAACAACTTAAAGTCAAAGTTCTCACCACGAAGGGCACCCTTGTTAAATAGTTGCACTATTAAGCGGGCAAGCTGAA
>CAVVWZ010000087.1:0-6658 GCA_963752035.1 uncultured delta proteobacterium
ATTTTCTACATTCCACCCCCCCTGGGCATCCCGTTCAAGGTCAAGGCGGGGTGCATTAACGGTAATATCTTGTATAACAACCCTTCGTTTGAAAAGCTCCCATACATCCAGGTTGAACCTCACCTGCTCGGCTGATACTATCTCCCGGGAAGAAGGAGGATCTACTACCCGTAGGTTTTGTGCAGCAAGTTCCAGGTCAGGATAAAAGCCCACTGAAAGAGGTGCTCATGGTTATGTCCTGATTGAGTCTGTCTGAAAGTTCCCTGGTAATTCTGCCCTGACATAGTCTGCCGGGAAAAAAAGCCACAGCGCTATAACAGCAGCGAGGCTTATAATTCCCAGGATCAGGAATGCCGTGCCAAGAATCTTAAATGATCGCTTCATAAAATGAACACCTTATTCCTCAGTCTCCAGTTGGCGGTTGACGGTTTGCAGTATTTTTGTCTTTCATTCGACGTTCGATGTTGGACGTTCGATGTTCGACGTTCATCTTTTTATTATTTTGTCTCCTGTACTCCTGCTTCCTTCTTTGGCCTTCTGTATTCTGCCTCCTGAATTCAGGCTTCGGTTGTTTAGGAGTGGTTGTCCTAATGTTCAATCCCTGTTTGAGCAGGTAATATCCCCCTGAAAGTGCCAGAATGATAGCTGCAACACCAATCAGGGTTAAAGGATCCAGTTCTTTGACGTCAAGCACAATCACCTTTCGTGCAACTGCGATGATGGCGACCAGAAAAATGACCTCTACATGTACCTGTTCGTCTACCAGATAAACCTTCATAACTTCAATTAATTCAAGCCCAATTAAAACAATTAAGAAAAAACTGAATATCTTAAGGAGTTTGTTCATGTCGAGCAACATGAATGGGGGTATCATCAGTTGTTCGAAAATAAGGACTGCTAACTCTACCGCACTGAGGAGGACCACAAGGGCCATAAACCCGAGCAGGGTAATAACAATAAAGCGTTCAAATTTTTTGAGAAATTTTTCCATTGGCTAAAACCTATTAAGTAAATATAAGGAAGTACGCAATCGAACTAGTGAAAAGGGTGAACATTGGACATCCAACCTCAAACACCCAACGTTCAACATTGAATAAAATTGTTTTAAACCGCAAAGACGCAAAGTACGCTGAGATTGAAAAAAAACTGAAAATACACTTTTTGTCCTTAGATCCAACTTATTCCTGTGAATTTTGCTGATTTATTTATTTTTATTAGGTTTTCTCTGCGCTCTTTGCGCCTCTGCGGTGTAGTTTATATTCTGTCTTCTACTCTGGTTTCTTAGTTTGTTTTTACGGTGGAAGGAGTTTACGGTAAACGTCTAAAACATCATCGGTTTCCAGGTGAAGAAAGTGCCCGACATCTTGAACGATTTCCATGCGGCAGTTGGGGATTTGTGAAGTCAGATATTGTACATCATCCAGATCAACGATGGTGTCGTTTTCCCCTCTGAGCAGGATTGTTTCAGCCTGAATTCCCTTAAAATTGACCACGTCTCTTAGGTTTTTTCCATCAATGATGAATAACCCATGCTCACAGAACGCGGCCAACCGCTCCTGGCTCATTTCTGCAAACTGTTTCATGATTTTTCTTTTGATCATGTCAGGCAGGTTTTGGCCAAAACTATTGATAAGGCTATCCGATATCTTTCCACGATCATTAGGGTCAATCTGCGAACCGGACTGAATAATATCCACCATTTGTTTATTTGCCCTTGTACCCAGGCTTCCTAAAATTAACCGTCTTACTACAGGGGGATGTCTTTCTGCAAACATCATAGCCACTACCCCGCCCCATGAGGCAGTACAAAGGGTAATATCGTTTACACCCGTACCTTTGATGACTTCATGCAGGATTTCCACTTCTTCCTCCAAAGAAGTCTTAGTGGAACCGGAAAGAACATGGCCTTTGCCTTGCCCTGGAAAATCAAATAAAACAATCCTGTAACTGGAGGAAAAACGGCGGACAAAGCTATTCCACATCGCCATTGATTGCTGGATGCCGTTAAGACAAACAAGATGAGGACCGCTGTTTCCGTAAACGCGATAAGGGACAACAAATCGATTTACTTGCAGCTGATCCTTAATGGTGGCAGAAATTTTCATGCGTTCTTTCATAGAGTAGATATTTTTTGAGAGATAAGTTGAAAGGCCTTTTTTGCCTTTGGTGAACTGGTTGAAGCAAAACCATGCAGCACACCTTTAACGTGAATATGCTGACAATCGTTACCTTCGTCGTTAAGTCTTTTTGCGTATTCTTTCCCTTCGGAACTGAGAGGATCAAATTGTGCAGTGAAGAGGAGAGTAGGTGGCAAGTCAGTTAAGTTGTCTGCCAGTAGAGGTGAAGCATAAGGATGTTTTTCGTCTTCTTCACTGCGCAAATAAAGACTTTTTGTCCACTCCATTGATTCCTGGGTTAAGAAATACCCTTTGCCAAATTTTTTGTGAGAAGGGGTGTCAAAATTAGAGACATTTGTTGCCGGATAAAATAAAACCTGCAAAGCCAGGGCTGGTCCATTCAGATCACGGGCCTTCATGGAGATGGCAGTGGCAGTGGTTCCACCGGCACTATCTCCCGCCACAATTATTTTTTCCGGGTCAATGTTGAACCGGGCCGCGTTGTGCTCTATCCACTGTAATACCGCATACCCTTCTTCTACAGGTGTTGGAAACTTAGCTTCCGGGGCCAGGGAATAACCGACAGATATCACAACCGATGAGGTTTGGTTAGCTAATTTTCTGGAGAAATTTTCGTGTGTTTCAAGTGAGCCCGAAACATAACCCCCCCCATGTAAGAACAGGATAACAGGTAAGTTTTCACCGGGTAGCGGTCTGTAGATGCGGACGGGGATTTCTCTGTCTGACCAGGGTACCGTCATATCTTCTACTTGATCTATCGAGACCAGTTTGCCCTGGCTGCCAAGGATGATGTCATCCATCATCTTTCTGAATTCTTCAGGCTGATAGTCAAATGCACTGCGATCATCACCGGACAAATTAACCAGTCTCAGAATCAGAGCAGAAGAAAAATCAATTCTCCCATAAGGTGTATAGGTCACGAAATGATAAACGCAGACTATTCCTGCAATAATGATGCACAAAGCAGAGTAATAGTATTTGCTTTACTTTTCCGGTTTGTCCTTGCAGGTTACACCTTTGCATTAATGGAAACTCCCTTCCTGGTAAGCTGAGTATAGGAACCTTTCCTGTGCATGTCAACAGAAAGGAGGGGGGTCAAACCTACACATTTGACATTATTTTGTCAAATGTGTAGGTTTGACCCCGGAATCTTACTGAAGTCTGAATTCTGACGTCTATCTTTATCAATTTACCACAATCACAGACTGTCCATCTTCCAACTTTAAGATGTCATCGGGGATTGTACCCTGATCCCCAAAGGGTAACAAACCGCCATCTTCGTCCGACCCGATTGTTATGGCGACTATAACATCTTCTCCCGGCTGCAATCCGGAAGTAATTTCTATAAATTCTTCCCCCTCCATGCCTGTCTCGACCACTCCTTTAAACACTGTCTGATTTCGAACCTTGAAAACAAATTGTTGGTCCCCCTGAACGAGAACAGCACTCTTGGGTACGGTGAGAATCTGCTCCCTGTTTTCAAGCAGTAAATCCAGATTGGCCGTCATTCCCAGTTTAAGTATCTTTTCGGGATTTGTAATATGTACTTTTACCCGGTAGGTAATACCAACATCTCTTCTGCTCATTGTCACGGAAGCTATTTCTCTGACGAGCCCTTTAAAGGTTTTTTCCGGGTAGGCGTCTACTGTTATGACAGCTTCCTGTCCCACAAACACTTTGCTGATGTCCACTTCGTCAATATCGGCATGCACTTCAAGGTCAGTGAGATCGGCAATTTCAGCCATGGGAGTAGGACCCGAAAAGCTTCCTCCCCCCAGGGGGCCTGCTACGATCTCTCCTATCCCGACATGCTTGCTTACGATGGTGCCGCTGATGGGTGCTTTGATAGATGTCTGTTCAAGCTGGGCTTGCATGAAGGCATAGTTGGCCTGGTTTTGCCTGATCACAACCTTCCCTACATCATATGCCTGCTGGGCACTGTCCATCTGTTCTGTTGATGCAAAACCTTTTTTAGTAAGTTCTTTGACTCTCTCTAAATTTTTCTCTATGTTGACCAGGTTGATTTTTGCCTGGTTGAGGGCCTCCTGTACTTGTCTGAGCTGTGCCTTGATTTCGGCATCTTCCAGTTTGATTAACACCTGACCCTGTTGCACTTCATCAAGTTCATTGAACAGTACGGCAGACACTCTGCCGGCAATTTTTGAACCAATTTGAACATATTTTGCTGCATTGATGGAACCTGCGTAGGAAATAGTCTGGGTCAGATCTCTCGAAGCTGCTTCTGCAATCTTTACCCGGACTTCATTGCTGGACCGATAGTTGAGATAGAAATATGCTGCTACTGCACTGATGAGAACGAGAACGATGAATATATTACGGATTTTGCGCATAATACCTCACTTAGATTTTTCTTCGAAAACTTCTATTTATTTCAAAACGCTATGAGATTGCTTCGGTCTTTTCAGTCCCTCGCAATGACATTGTGATGCAGCCTGTCAGGAGAGAGGGTGTCTGTTATTATTCATAGTGCAAGGCAATAATCGGATCGAGACTGGCAGCCTTAAATGCCGGATAAACGCCAAAAAAAGTACCTATTGAAAATGCAAAAAGCATTGCCACCACCAATGCGATATACGAAATACTGAACTCAAAGGTGGGGTAGATGAAGGAGATACCATAGGCTACGATATAAGACAACGGCAATGCCAATCAATCCTCCTAAAAGGGAGATGATAATTGATTCTGCTAAAAACTGAAACAGGATATCGTTGTCTTTAGCGCCGACGGCTTTGCGAATGCCAATTTCCTTAGTTCTCTCGGTCACGGCGACCGTCATAATATTCATGATGCCAATTCCCCCCACCACCAGGGAGATGGTTGCTATTGCCCCCAGCATGATAGTGAGAATTGAGGTGATTTGATTAAAAATATCAAGGGTTTGCCCCTGGCTCTGCACATAAAATTCATTTTCATCAAGGTCCCGTGAAAGAATGCGTGTAGTCTCAGCAATGGAAGTATCGATATGGTTTGCTTGAGGAACCTTGGCCATAATCATGTTGAGTTCAGTAGTGTTGAAAAATTTCTTGGCAGTAGTTATGGGCATAAAGACGTAATCGTCTAAGTTAATGGTCAGCATTAATCCCTTTTCTTCCATCAGTCCTACAATCTGAAAATTTCTTCCGTTAATGGTGAGTTTTCTGCCGATGGGGTCAACGTTTCTGAACAGGTCTTTCTTGACGGTGTGACCAATGACACAGACCTTACGGTTGGAAACAAGATCACTTTTGGTGAAAAAACGTCCCTTTTCCACTTTCCAATCTCTCACCAGGGGAAAAGCAGGAGTTGTTCCGGTAATAACAGTAGTTCCCCGGGTGAGTTTGCCGTACTTTACCAAAGCCCCTTTATTTATGATGGGTGCAGTGACGATGCCATAGCTGCTTTTTTGGGCCATTTCTTTGGCATGGTTGGTTCTCAACTTGCTGACTGCGAAGGCAAGCATTTGTTTATTGGGGTCAGCAGGGAATACAAAGTAGATATTGGAGCCAAGAGACTTGATGCTCCCGCTCACCTGCTTCTTGACCTCTAAGGAGAGGGAGGTTAAGAGCACTATAGCTGAAACACCGATTATGACACCTAAAACGGTAAGCAGTGATCTCAGCTTATTAGCCAGCAGTCCTTCGGACGATACTTGGAGGATTTCCGTAATTTTCACTGTTGTTCTTTCTTATCATTGGGGAATCGTTTCTCGTACTCTTTAAGGGCACATTTACTTTCCTGTACCATCTCTTCTTTGACTATCAGACCATCACTAAAATGGACAATCTTCTCGGAATGCTCTGCAATGTAGCGATCATGGGTGACCATAAGAATTGTCATACCTTCCTTGTTCACCCGCTGAAGTAATGCCATAATCTCCAGTCCGGAGCGGGAATCCACATTTCCGGTAGGCTCATCAGCCAGGATAATAGCGGGGTCATTAACCAGGGCACGGGCTATTGCAACCCGTTGTTTCTGTCCTCCGGATAGTTCAGTCGGTTTGTGCATAACCCGGTTTTCCAGCCCCACAGTCTTTAAGAGTGAAAGGGCTTTTGCCCGTGAGTTGTTTTTAGGCTGATCGCTGTAGAGGAAGGGAAGGACCACATTCTCGAGTGCATTCATGCGGGGCAGAAGGTTAAAGCTTTGAAAAATGAAGCCCAGTTTCTTGTTTCGTATATACGCCAACTCGGAACGGTTCATCTTGGAGGTTTCTATTCCCTCAATCTCAACGATACCCTCAGTAGGGTGATCCAGACAGCCGATAATGTTCATGAGGGTAGACTTGCCTGATCCAGAAGGGCCCATGATCGAAACGAAGGATCCTTTTTCTACTGCAAGAGAAACTCCCAGCAGGGCAGGGACTTTAATGGCGCCTAAGTCATACGTCTTTGTAACATCTCTACAACTAAGAATCATGAAGTATACCTTTAATGTGACAATAATCCACTAGTCTCTCTCAGTCCTGCCTCACAAAGGCCCTGACATTATGTCATTGCGAGGGGCTGAAACGAACGAAACAATTT
>CAVVWZ010000088.1:0-48858 GCA_963752035.1 uncultured delta proteobacterium
TGCGGGATTGAGGATGGGGGAGATGTCAGCTCGGCTTTGTCCCGTTCACGCTGAATGGGTTTTTCCGCATTGATGGGGAAAAAGGCAAGGAAGGAAATGAAGGCGAAAAAAACAAAAACATAGACACAGTTACTAAACTTTACCATCTTGTCGCAAACCTTGTGAGTGTATAGTAAATTTGGTGAGGCGCTGCCTTATGTTTCAGTCAGCTACTCTATTATCGGCAACCCTCCCCATATCTTTAGGCCCCTCTTGAGTGGCAGCCTAATACTGCTGTCTACACACAATATGTTGTAGGCCGAAAATTCAGACACACAATAAATCGCGTATATATAAGCAAAGTTATATAAAGCATTTTTACAGACAAGTCAACACTTTTCTCCATCTTTTTACGCACGGGCCTACCGGGTGGAGCCTGTTTTGTTCAGCTATCCCCGGGGTTTGAAAAGAGAAAATCATTGACAAGGGACCATTTTACGTTTAGATATACTTAAGAACACCGCTTGGATCCTCTTTGACCGGACCGTGACGGAAGGATTGGTTGAACACCTTAGATACAATACCCCAGAAGGTATGGCTCTCCTGTAGACCGTACTGTTGATAGAAAAAGCCTTCTGCATTACGGCGCAGGGGGCTTTCATTAATCTTAAGAGAGGTGGTTCTATGGATACAAAGGTTACTGTAGTGGACATTAAAGAGATGAAGGCCAGGGGCGAAAAAATCGTGATGCTTACTGCCTACGATTATCCTACCGCCCTGATTCTTGACCAGTGCGGGATAGAAGTGCTCTTAATCGGTGATTCAGTGGGCAATGTGATGATGGGTTTGGAGAATACCCTGCCGGTGACTACCGATGAAATTATTTATCATACCAGGGCGGTAGTCAGGGCTCGCAAACGTGCCCTGGTGGTTGCCGATATGCCATTCATGTCTTATCAGGTAAGTATTGAGCAGGCCAAAGAGGAAGCCGGCAGGCTTGTTAAGGAAGGCGGGGCGGAAGCGGTAAAAATTGAGGGTGGGGAAAATATGGAAGGAGTTATCAAATCCATTTGCGACATAGACATACCTGTGATGGGCCATATTGGGTTAACACCCCAGTCCATTCATCGCATGGGGGGCTACAAGGTGCAGGGGAAAGAGGAGCGTCAGCGGGAAAAATTACTGGCTGATGCAATTGCGGTTGAGAGGGCAGGTGCCTTCTCTCTGGTTCTGGAGGCTATTCCCTTGAAGCTGGCAAAAGAAATTACCGAAACGGTGAAAATCCCCACCATTGGTATCGGTGCCGGCCTTCATTGTGATGGTCAGGTGCTGGTGATACATGACCTCTTAGGCCTTGGAGGCAAAGTGCGACCTAAATTTGTCAAGCAGTATGCGCACCTGGAAACGGACATTACCAGGGCAGTGAAGGCCTTTCGCTCAGATGTTAAAAAAGAGAAGTTCCCCACCGATAAACAGAGTTTCCATTAGAGGGTACAGGTTGATGCAGACCATTAGCAGTATTACAGCAATGCAGGCCTTTTCACGCAGGGCACGGGCAGAGGGGAAAACAATTGCCCTGGTTCCCACTATGGGATTTTTGCATCAAGGCCATGTGAGTCTGATGGAAGAGGGCAGACGTCGGGGAGATTACCTGGTTATCAGTATCTTTGTCAACCCCACCCAGTTTGGGGCAGGGGAAGATCTTGAAGCATACCCACGGGATATGGAAAGGGATCAAAGGCTGGCTCAAGAGGCCGGGGTTGATGTTATCTTTGCCCCACCGGCAGCCGAGATGTACCCCCCCGGTTATCAGACCTATGTTAACGTTGAGGGTGTTACCCGGAACCTGTGTGGCATTTCGCGGCCGACCCATTTTAGAGGGGTAACCACGGTGGTGTGCAAACTCTTTTGTATTGTACAGCCGGACTGTGCCATCTTCGGTGAAAAAGATTTTCAACAGCTGGTTGCCATTCGGCAAATGGTATCCGATCTTAATTTCGATCTTAAGATTGTGGGGATGCCGATTTACCGGGAGGAAGATGGCTTGGCCATGAGCTCTCGCAACAGATATTTAAAACCGGATGAGCGCAAAGCTGCCCTTTGCATTATCAACTCGCTTAAGCGGGCGAAAGCCCTGTTTGATACCGGTGAAAGAGAGGGAAAAAAGATCACCGGGGAAGTAAAAAATGGTATAGAAGCTGAGCCGCTGAGCCGAATTGATTATATAAAGATTTGTGATGCCAGTGATATACAAGATATTGATCAGATTACACAAAGAGCTGTGCTGGCAGTGGCAGTGAATGTTGGTAAGGCACGTTTGATCGACAATGTGATACTGGACCCGCTGGCTGCCAAAGGGAGCTAGCAGGGAAACCCCGACAGGTCCAAAGTTTTCCCTTAAGAAGACCGGGGTGTGGTTAAAAAGCATTACTGTGGGTGAATCGTAGAAGGCATGAAAAAACTGATAAAAAAGATTGGTACTGTTTTGGGAAATGGGATTAAACGTTTTTCCAGTATGTTCCTGGCCGGCGGAGAAGGCATGAGGAAGCAATTGAGAAAATCGTTTTTTACCGGGCTTCTGGTTGTTATACCTATTGGTGCAACAATCTATCTCCTGCTCTTCCTGACACGCATTCTGAATGATCTGCTGCCCTTCAGTTTTTTACCCTATGGGACAGGAATCGTCCTCACCATCATACTCATTACCCTGGTAGGATTTATGACTACCAACTTACTGGGGAAGCGGCTCATTGAAGTGGGGGAACAACTCATTTCCCGCATACCCCTGGTGAAAAATGTCTATGCCGCAGTTAAGCAAATATCAGATGCCATGCTCTCTTCACCGGGTAAAAAATACAGGAGGGTTGTACTCCTAGAATATCCCCGGAAAGGAATTTATACCCTGGCCTTTGTTACCGGTATTGCCAAGGGAGAAATACAGAAGAAAACCCAGAGTAATGTTATAAATCTCTTTCTTCCCACTACTCCCAATCCAACTTCCGGATTCTACCTCATGGTTCCTGAAAACGATGTTATCGATCTTGATATATCAGTGGAAGATGCCTTTAAGCTTCTGATTTCCGGCGGGATGGTTTCTGCTGAAAACAACCGCAACGAGGACTTTTTCTAGCTGGAATACTCTTTCCGAATCATCTTCATGTCTTCCCACACTTCCCGTTTTTTTTGAGCATTCCTGAGCAGATAGGCTGGATGGAAGGTTGCAATGAGCTTGGTGTTGCGATAGTCAATAAACCTGCCTCTGAGACGGGATATTCTTTCGTCAGTGTCAAGCAGTGTTTGTGCAGCAAAGGTGCCCAGCGCGCAGATGATCTTCGGCTGAATTGCATCGAGCTGTTTAATGAGAAAAGGCTCACATGCTTTAATTTCATCCGGTTCAGGATTCCTGTTCTGGGGTGGGCGGCATTTGATGATATTGGCGATGTAAACTTCTTCCCGGGTGAGATTGATGGAGTTGATAATCCTGGTGAGGAGTTGGCCCGCAGGGCCTACAAAGGGTTTTCCCTGGATATCCTCTTCCCCTCCAGGGCCTTCACCGACAAATACCAGTTTTGCCTCCGGATTTCCTGTGCCAAAGACGATGTTTTTGCGATGTGGATGGAGTTTGCAGCGGGTACACTCACCCAGTTCGTTTCTCACCTGTTTAAGCAGTTCACCTTTTCCTGGAGAAGGCAGTCTCTGCTGTAGCGGTAATTCCTCAACCCCCTCCTCTTTAAGGGAGGAGAGGAAATCCTGCAGTGAAGAGAGAACCTGATGAAACTCCTGTTCGAGCCCGTTCAGTTCGTTCATCTCCTTTTGCCCTTGGCGCGTTTCTCAGCTGTTTTTTTCGGGGCCGGGGCAACTTTTTTCTCCGCTTTAAGCTCCTTAACTCTATCAAGGATTTTATCTGCAAGCCCTGTTTTCTCCATACGGGGGAGTGTTTCCACTCTTCCTTCATAGTCAATGAGGGTGACCTCATTGTTGTCTGAGCCAAATCCACCTTCCTTCTGAAGTGCGTGATTGACTACAATGAGATCGAGATTTTTTCTGTCCAGTTTTCCTTTAGCCTGAGAAATAAGGTTTTTTGTTTCGGCAGCAAATCCAACCAGGAACCGCTTCCCC
This sequence comes from uncultured delta proteobacterium, assembly GCA_963752035.1. Taxonomy (GTDB): domain Bacteria; phylum Desulfobacterota; class WTBG01; order WTBG01; family WTBG01; genus CAVVWZ01. The sequence goes on from CAVVWZ010000088.1 coordinate 4,099, forward strand.
TTATTTTTTCCAAGTTTGTAAAGGATGTCAGGATTTCTCTCCAGTTCCAGGGTCAGGCTTTTTTGTGCTTTCTTCATCTTTTCATGAGAATACTTTTTAGGGCGGTAATCTGCCACCGCCGCAGTCTTGATAACGATGGTACAGGACTTGTAGTGTCGTGATACAGCTTTGTCCATATCGAGAGCACTGGTGACAGGGATGGTGCGGATGTGGGGAGGGGGATTGATTGTTGTAGGACCTGTGACCAGCAGTACTTCTGCGCCTCTTTTTTGAGAAGCGTGTGCCAGGGCATACCCCATTTTCCCGGAGGAACGATTGGTAAGGAACCTGATGGGATCTACCTGTTCCTGAGTAGGTCCTGCTGTAATCAGGATGTGTTCCCCGTGCAGGTCTTTTTCCGTTATAAGCGCTGTGGTTTCTTCAAGGATGTCATCCAGTTCAGCGAGTCTGCCTTTTCCTTCATAACCACAGGCAAGTTCCCCCGTTGCGGGGCCTGAGAAGATGAAACCGCGCTCTTTTAATTTTTCTACATTCTGCTGGGTAACGGGATTTTCCCACATCTTGGTGTTCATAGCGGGGGCAATGAGCACCGGGGCGGCTGTGGATAAGACTACCGACGAGAGGAGGTCATCTGCAATGCCAGCTGCACACTTTGCAATGATGTTTGCTGTTGCAGGTGCAATGATTAAAAGATCTGCCTTATCGGCCAGGGCAATGTGGGCAATCTCCGGCTGGTAACTGCTGAAGAGGTCCGTGTGAACAGGGTGAGTGGAGATAGTCTGGAAGGTAAGGGGGGTGACAAACTGCTGGGCATTGCTGGTCATTACCACATCGACTTCAGCATTACGCTTGCAGAGTTGCCTGACTAATTCAGCCGCTTTATAGGCAGCGATTCCACCCGTAATACCCACTACAATCTTTTTTCCTTTAAGCATTTTCTTAATTCCTGTTGATTAAGATTATAAAATTCACATTAGTTTCAAACCGCAAAGACGCAAAGTACGCAAAGATTTTAAAGAGGTAAATAAACAGCTGTTGACTCCGCTATTCTATACGGGGAATTTCCACGAGTATCCAGGGATTCTTTTCTGTCATCTCTATTTTAGCTACTATAGGCTTCCTTTGCGTCATCTCTGCAGTCTTTGCGGTGTCATTAAATCTTTTTGTATCCGCTAACTCGCATGCTTCAGCTCCATTCTCTTTTTATTCTATTTCTTCTTCCGGTTCCTGGTTTTTTAACATGACTTCCATCTCGATAAGTGGTGGTGTGACGCTTGCAATGTAGACAGTAAAATCCTTGAATTGCTTGCGCTCAATCAGCGCAGCAAGTGATGACGTGTCAAGGGGTGATTCCACTTCAATCAAAGCCCCTGTGTCAGAAAGGGTTTTTTGTAACAGATTGTAAATTTCCGGGATCGCCTTTTTTAAAGCGCTTTTAAAGCGGGAAAAGTCAAGATAATCTGACAGGCCGGAAACACTGAGGGTGCTTGAAGCTATCCCCCGGTTTTCTTTAACCCATCGCAGAGAAAGTTCTTCCCCGATGGTACGGGCGAGTCTTGATGCTGCCTTCTCAAGTGCAATCTGCTGTGCCGTTATTTCACTGTCGTCGGTTGCCGGGATATAGCTCTCACTGGTTGCAATTACAGAACCATCGTCTACCTTCAGTGCTTTAGCGACAATATTCGCCTGGACGATTTTTTGGGAAGGGTTTTCCGTTTCACCTGTCAGTTCAACCTGGGCTTTTCCAACAACGACTATATCTACCTGAAACTGTTTGCCTAACGCCTGAACATCTTCCGGCAGTATGTCAAGACAACCGTACACTTTCGAGGTAGTGATTTTTTTGATCATAGAGGTATGATCTATCACTTCGAACCCCCTTTTCTGAAGCTCATTCCGTACAGTGCTGTCAATGGTTGTCAATTCCTTTTCGGGATCTATGAAGGACCACCAGCAGGTAGAGAAATTTTGATCAAGTTTCTGCTGGGAAACCATAAGGAGGATGCGGGGCAATTTCAACTGAGAACCTATGGAGCGGGTGTTTAGCAGGTTGTTTTTTAAGTCTTCCATCGCTACGGTTGCCTGAATGGTGATATGATAGCGATCACCGAGGGTACTGTCGTAGAGAACTCTGTAGCTCTCAATATAGTCAGCAGTTTTCGTAAAAAGGGTGCGTTTAAGTTCGGCAAACTGTCGGCTAAACTGTTCAAATGTCATCAGCCGGATCGCTGCTTTTATGAGAGCCTTCTTCTGGGCGTCTGCAAGTGCATCGTTTCGTGCGCCAAAAACATTATTATTTCGTATGGAAGCTATCCCGGTACTTGTAATGGGATCAACTGTAGCCGCGTCTTGTGCACAAACAGGGATGCTGGTAAAAAAAGGAATCATAAGAGATAACATCAATAGTAGTACAAGGAATTTCTTCACGATTTGCTACCTCGACAGTACAGGGTTTAAGTGGCCTAAAGCTGGTCTACTATCTAAACGTCCTTCAGTGCAGATAGGGTTTGACTTCATCAACAAGGGCTTTACTGATTTCGGCTTCAATGACAATGCCTGTATCTAAGTACTCTTTTGTAATGATGTTCCCCCTGCTCAGAATGGTGCTGATGGTCTCCCCTGCTTCAAAAGGGATAGTGAGCTTCACTTTTTTAAGGGTTTCCGAAACGACAGCAGCTATTTTACCGAGCAGGGTCTCTAACTCCTTCACCGGTGAGGGCTGATACTGCAACTCCATTTTCCAGCTTTTGTACCCAGGAGCTGATCATTGGTTTGTGTGAAACAGAATCTATTTTGTTGAGAACGTGGATGATGTGTGTAGGGGATATGTTGCTCTCTGCAAGAACCCTGTTAACCGCCTTGATCTGGGCTTCGAACTGGGGATTGCTTATGTCGATGAGGTGTAGAAGGATGTCGGATGCCTTTACTTCTTCAAATGTTGCCTTGAATGCAGCAATGAGCTGGTGGGGAAGTTTTTCTATGAAGCCAACCGTATCGGTAAGAAAGACTTCCTGGTTGTTAGGCAAACGGATCTTTCCCACTTTTGGATCCAGGGTGCTGAACAATTGGTCTTCTGCCGGAACCCTTGTGCGGGATAACCGGTTTAAGAGAGTGGACTTCCCGGCATTGGTATAACCGACAAGGGTTATGGTTGAGGGTGAAAGAGCCTTCCTGTTCAGACGGTGCAGTTTTCTTACTTTGCGTACCTTTTCCAGTTCTCGCTTTAAGCGGGTAATGCGTTCCTTGATCTTTCTGCGATCAACTTCCAGCTGTGTTTCTCCGGGTCCCCTGGTTCCGATTCCACCGCCCAAACGGGAGAGCATTGTCCCTTTTCCCCTGAGCCGGGGCAGGGTGTAGTTAAGCTGGGCAAGCTCTACCTGCAGCTTTCCTTCTCTTGACTGTGCTCTCTGAGCAAAAATATCCAGGATAAGGCCGGTCCGATCAATGGTTTTGGTGTCAAACAGGGTTTCCAGGTTTCTCTGCTGGGTTGGCGTGAGCTCATCGTCAAAGACTACCAGATTAATAGTATGGGACTTTACATAGGTACATATCTCCTCAGCCTTGCCTTTCCCGATCAGAAGTGAGGGATCAATCTTTTTCAATTCCTGGACTATTGTTTTCTCAACTCGGGCACCGGCAGTCTCAGCAAGACGGGACAACTCCTCCAGGGATTCTGCAACTTCCCAATCCCGTTTCTGTCCGGCAGAGGTTCCTATCAGCAGTGCTTTTTCTTTGTTTGTGTCTTGCTCCATAAAATAGTAATGCTAGCCTGCGTCCAGACTAGTCAGCCTTGGTATCTGTAAGCTGTATTAAAAAGACGAATGATACCTAACCAAGAGGGTTCAAGAGATTTGTATCAGACAGCACCATCATAGAACAATTGCTTAAATATTCAAGAACTTTTTGATTGTCTCACCGATCTCAGGGGACTGGTTCGGGAGGGTAACCCACTTAATCTCCGCATCTTTTTTGAACCAGGTGATCTGGCGTTTTGCATACCGTTTAGTGTTTCGTTTAATGAGTTGAACGGCTTCATCCATGTCTGTTTCTCCCTGAAGGAAGCCCAGTATCTGCTTATAGCCGAGACTCTGAAAGGGTTTGATGGTGGAGGGGTAGCCTTTGGTTAGTAAGCTTTTTATCTCTTCTGCCAGTCCGGAGGAGATCATGAGGTCCACTCTTCGTTCAATTCGGTCATACAGTTCTTTCCGGTCTCTCATGAGGCCTATTTTTAAGAGGTTGAAATGGGATTCTTTGAACTGGTGGTTCTGGTGTTGTTCTGAAATGGATTTTCCGGTGAGGTGAAATACTTCAAGGGCCCGAATAATCCTGAAGGTGTCATTAGGATGTATTCGTGAAGCAGCTGCAGGATCTATCTTTGTAAGCTTCCTGTGGAGATACCATTTTCCTTTGTTTTTCTCCTGCTCTTTGAGTTCCTCACGCAACCTGTGATCAGCCGGAGGAGCCTGAAAGAGCCCCCGTGTCAGTGCCCTGATATACAGACCGGTTCCTCCTACCACAAGCGGCTGCTTAGCTTTGCGGTGGAGTGAGGCAATACTGTTTAATGCCTCTTTCCTGAATTGAGCCGCACTAAACTCCTCATCGGGGTTCTTGATGTCAATGAGATGATGGGTGACCAGTTCCCTCTGGGCAGGTGAGGGTTTTGCGGAGCCAATATCCATTTCCCGATAGACCTGCATGGAGTCAGCATTAATAATTTCCATGTCAAAGCGTTGAGCGAGCTCAATGGCATGTTCTGACTTGCCCACCGCAGTGGGTCCCAGCAAGATTACCAGGGGGATGTTTTTAAGATCTTCCATGATGCACGATACAGGATGCAGGATTCAGATGCAGGATCAAAAAAGTCCGAAATCAGAAACAAATCAAAACTTGTTTCTAACCGCAAAGACGCAAAGTACGCAAAGATTTGTCACTGGTAAAAAACAGAACTCGTTTATCCTCCGCATCAAAAGTATTTCTGTATCTTTTTGGTTACTTATCTTTCTTAGGTTTGCTTTGCGCTCTTTGCGCCTCTGCGGTGCGTAAATTTTGTTCCTGCTTTCCGCAATCGGTTTATTCGCCTTCGAATTCTACCAGGGTGAAGATCTGGTAGTTCTGTAATTTCTCCCTTCCCTTTAGATCGGGAAGGTCCACGATGAATGCACACTCTGTGACGATACCACCTGCCTTCTCAACCAGGTCGCAGGCCGCTTTCATGGTGCCCCCGGTGGCAAGGAGGTCATCAACAACCAGTACACGGGCTCCTTTATAAACACTGTCTTTGTGCATTTCCACCGCATCCTTGCCGTATTCCAGCTCGTAATCCACACGATAGGTTTCTGCGGGAAGCTTCCCCGGTTTGCGGATAGGGATAAATCCTTTTCCCAACAGAAAAGCAATAACCCCGGCAATGATGAAACCGCGGGATTCTATACCGGCCACCAGATCAAAAGACTGGTGACGATAGCGTTCTACCAGGGCATCAATCGTTTCTTTAAAGGCTCGGCATCCTTAAGGAGGGTGGTTATGTCACGAAACATAATCCCTTCTTTGGGGAAGTCTGGTATGGTGCGAATTGCTTTCTTGATGTTTTCCATTGTGTGTTCTCCTCATGCTCATTAATTATTTTTAAAATCAAATCACAATACATTCAAATGCCAGAAGTCAGAAGACAGAAGTCAGATAGACATTCGGAGTCAGAAGCAATCGAATGAATAAGCTGAAAACCAAATTAGATAGCATCGGTCTTACAATCCGCGACCGAAATTGAAGAGCTCGATCAATCTAGACTTATTATTCGTAACTCTTTACGCGATTGCTTCGTCTTTATATTCTCTTTCTCATTACATTCGATGTTCATTTTTCCTTTGTGACTTTGCTACTTTGTCACTCGTCACTCCTGTTTTTTTCATTCGACGTTCAGTTCCTCCATCACAGCAAATAGATATCCAGTGACAAAGATGACACTCAGCACATAAACCATCCAGTGTACCTCTCTCCCTTTTCCACACACCAGTTTGATTATGGGATAGCTGATAAATCCCATAGCGAGACCACTGGAGATACTAAAAGTCAGGGGCATGGTAATAATAGTGAGGAAGGCAGGGATGGCCTCATCGGGAAGCTCCCACTTAATCCTGGTAATGGTGTGCATCATTAAGCTTCCCACTACAATCAGGGCTGGCGCAGTAACAGGATGGAGAATCACTCCTGTTCCTTCCACCACATAGCCCCCTCCAAACATTTGAGCCAGCGGGGAGAAAAAGAGGGCCAGTAGAAACAGTGCAGCTGTTATGATGTTGGCAAACCCTGTTCTCCCTCCTTCTGAAACTCCTGCGGCACTTTCGATATAGCTGGTTATGGGTGATGTGCCGCAGAAAGCTCCGAAGGTAGTGCCGATAGCATCCGACATGAGTGCATTGCCGGCACGGGGGAGTTTACCGTTTTTAAGTATGCCTGCCTGTTCACTCACCCCGATTAATGTCCCTATTGTGTCAAACATGTTTAGAAAGAGGAGGGTCAGGATGGGTGTGATGTAGGTGATTTTCAGCGCCCCCATGATGTCAAGTTTTCCCCAGGTTGGAGCCATTGAAGGGATGGTGCTTATTAAACCCTTGTATTCCACTATTCCTGAAGCAATGCCCAGGATACCGGTCAGGACAATCCCGGACAGGATAGCGCCTTTCATGCGGCGGGCCATCATGACAGCTGTTACCAGGAGTCCCGCCAGGGCGATAAGGGTAGGTGGTGAACGCAAATTTCCCAGGGTAACAAAGGTTATGGGATGGGCAACCACAATACCAGCCTCTTTTAACCCGATGAATGCTATAAACAGCCCGATGCCTGCTGCAATTGCGTACTTGATGCATTCAGGCACGGCATGGAAAATCAGTTCCCGTAATTTTAATACCGTCGCGAGCAGGAACAAACAGCCCGAGAGAAATACGATGCCCAGTGCGACGGGCCAGGGCACACCCATGGATGCACAAATCTCGAAACTGAACAGTGCATTGATTCCCATTCCCGGTGCCTGGGCGATAGGGTAGTTGGCCAGAAGTGCCATCAGCAGGGTTGCAACCGCTGTCGAAAGGCAGGTAGCTACCATGACCGCATTAAAATCCATCTGAGCTCCCTGCGCTAAAATCGCCGGGTTTACGAAAATGATGTAGGCCATGGTCATAAAGGTAGTAATTCCAGCGACAATCTCGGTGCGAAGGGTGGAACCGGCCTCTCTGATTTTAAAGAACTTATCAAGCATGGTGCCCATGCAGAGCCTTTGTTCAGGTTGTGAAAGAGTAGATTCTTTATAGCGAGAATGAAGATTTACAGTCAAGGAAAAACTCTTCAGCAGGCATTCCTCAAAAAACATTCTTGACATATATACTGTTTAATATTAAATTGAAAGGGAAAGACAGGGTGAAGTGGAGAGAATCAATGGAAAAAGAGACTAGCTTCAGAGAGGTCATGCTGTGGGTGCGATTAGCAATGACCTTTAATGTGCTCTACCATGAAATAAAAACGGAGTTGAGCAAGGAAAAGCTGACTGTTCCACAGCTTGACATTATCTCCTGTCTTGACCGTAGCAAAGGCCTTCCCTTAAGTGAGCTGGCAGAGAGGCTGCTGGTAACCGGTGGTAATATTACCGGCATTATTGACCGTCTTGAACGGGATGGCTATGTCTATCGGGAGCGGGATAAAAAAGACAGAAGGATAGTGCGGGCGCTGTTAACTGAGAAAGGGTTTGATCTCTACAAGTCTTTTCTTCCCCGGTACAAAGAGATTATGCGCAAAATTAACAGTGTGTTAACCACCGAGGAACGCCAGCAGCTGCAGCGATTGCTTAAAAAGCTGGGGCAGGGAATAAAAAAGTAGGACTCAAACACACTCCTTAAGTATGGTATATTCACTGTTCCGTAGAGCCGGTTTTAAACCGGCATTTTTTATAACCTGTATCATTGTTTCCTGAGAGGCAGAATAGGTGGTGCCGGTTGCCTTCACTACCAGCTCTTCCATCAAAATCCCTCCCATATCACTTGCTCCCATCCTGAGGGCCATTTCAGACAGCTCAAACCCCTCCGTGACCCAACCTGCGTGAATGTGGTTAATATTATCAAGTACAATTCTCGACAGGGCAACCGTCTTTACGTAATCTTCTCCTGTTGCCTCCTCAACTTGCAAGCGTGTGTGGGGTTTTGAAAAGGTCCAGGGAATAAAGGCGCGAAAAACCCCTGTGCGGTCCTGAAGATCGCGGATGACAAAAAGGTGCTCAATCCTATCGGCAAGGGATTCACCCATACCAAAGGTCATGGTTGCGGTTGCGCGCATGCCTGCCCTGTGTATGCCTTCCATGACCGCAACCCATTCTCGGGATTTTAATTTGCGGGGACTTACCTTATCACGGTGTTCATCCACCAGAATTTCTGCGGCCCCGGGCAGGGATTGCAGTCCTGCCTCTTTCAGTTCGACTATGGTATCATACACGGATTTCTTCTCACGTTTTGCAAGAGAATCAATTTCGGCCGGAGAACAGGCATGAATATAGATATGGGGGAAGTTTGTCTTTATGGCAGAAAAGATTTCTTTGTAAAATGCTAAATCGTACTGTTCGTGTATTCCTCCCTGGATCATCACCTGGGTGCCACCTATTTTTTGAAGGTCCCTGACCTTTTCCAGGATTTCATTTACGGTGAGGGTAAAGGCTTCCGGGTCATCCTTCTCCCGATAGAAAGCGCAGAAGTCACACTGTGCGGAACAGATGTTGGTGAAATTAATATTTCTATCTATGATAAAGCACGCATAGTCAGCACGGCTGCCCAGCACCTCCTTTTTAACTGCATCCGCTCTCTCCCCCAGATCGTAAATGGTGCTCTGGTAGAGATCATGAGCCTCTTCCCGTGATATCCTGTTTCTTCCTGTTAGAGCCATTAATAGAACCTCAGCTTGACAGTGTCCTTAATGATAGAGCACTTTTCAAGCATCCTGTAGTAGTAGAGCAGTGCTTCCTTGAGTTCATCGGTAAAGGTGTAGGTAAGGTTGGAAAAATAGTCCAGATAATTGATTGAGAGCTCTGAATGTGACTGGGCATACCGGGCGATTACCTCCGGCTGTTCTTTAAAAATTGTTTGGGATTCATTGATCTTTGCCAGGAGGAAATCGAGTGCTTTTTTACATGTCTTAGCTGACTGGATGCTTATAGCAAGCAGGGCAAATACAATGGGGTATCCTGTTTTCTCTGTCCACAACTGGCCGATATCATATTTTTTGTAGCTGCCATTGTCAGTAAACTGCAGGGCTTCATCACCTATAATAAGAATGGCATCGTGGTTCTTAAGAGAAAGGTGAAATTTTTCCTGGTAGGGGATGTAATGAAATGTATTAGAAAACCCGTAGAACTCTTGTAGGAGAATCCGGATAAGATTGCTGCTGGTTGCACTTGCGTTACTGAGCCCGATGTCTGCCCCGTCAAGATCTTTGATGTCCCTGGTGGAAATGAGCAGCACGGAGTTGACATACCCCGTGGACGCAAGGCAGATGTCTGGCTGTATGAGGTATTGATCTGCAGCAGCAGCATATTCAAAGGATGAAATGAAGGAGGCATCAAGCTCTCCTTTTCTCATCATCTCATTCAGCCGGGCGGGGACGTCAGAAATGAGATTGAAGGGGAGTGTTTCCCTCTCCTTCATGAGGGTATAAAAGAGGGGATAGGTGTTAATGTACTGTATGTGACCGATCTGTGCTTTATTCATGTCTTTTTATGAGCCTGTAGTTTGAATCCACTTCATAGGGTATGAGTTGCATGGATTGTATCTGATGAACGAGTTTGTCTTTGGAAACACTGGATGACTGAGATCCCGCTGCATGTACAATACGCTCATCGTAAGAGGTGGCACCCATATCATCCGCACCGAAGCGAAGTACGACGGTGGTAAATTTGAGCCCCAAATACATCCACAGGGCTTTTATGTGGGGGAAATTGTCGAGTATCAGTCTGCTGGCAGCATACACCTTTAAGATTTCTGCCGCACTGGTAACTTTTGAAAGGTGGCTCAACCGGGTGTTCTGGGGATGGAAGAGGAGTGGCACAAAAGATTTAAAGCCATTGGTCTGGTCCTGCAATTCCCGGAGCTTAAACATGTGTTCCACTCTGTCAGCATAGCTTTCAACATGACCCCAGAGCATGGTTGCATTCGTCTTTATCCCCGCCTGGTGTGCAGCTTTGCTCACCTCGAGCCACCGCTCTCCTGAGATCTTCAGGGGGGTTATCTGCTGTCTGATTGCTTCGTCAAGAATTTCAGCCCCGCCCCCGGGCATGCTCCCCAGCCCTGCTTCCTTCAGCTCACGGAAAAGCTGATCTAAGGGTATGCCTTCCTTGTGACTTATAAAGTCGCATTCTGTTGCGGTGAGGGCATTTATGTTCATAGCAGGGGCTATGTGTCGTATTGCAGTAAACATTTCCTTGAAGTAACCAAGGTCGATACCGTCATGTAAGCCCCCCACTATGTGCACTTCTGAGATGTCATGCCGGGCAGCTTTTTGTACCCGTGCACTGATCTCATCCTGGGATAGAAAGTAGGCATTGTCGGCATCCCTGTCGGTGGAGAAGGCACAGATGGGGCAGCGCAATGTGCAGATGTTGGTGTGATTGATGTTGAGGCTCACACCGAAGTGTATTTTAGTACCGTGTATCTGTTCTTTGCGTCCATTTGCGATTTTCCCCACCCCAAAGAGGTCATCTGTAGTAAAGATGGCCAGTGCATCCTCACGGTCAAGCCGTTCTCCTGCAGCGATCTTGTGCTCAATTTTTTGTAAACGAGGGTCCATCAGTATAGAGTTTTGTTGAGGAAAATAATTTCCGGGATGTCCCGCACTCTGTGCGGAGAGTATTACAAGACGAAGTTTAAAACGAATGCTGCGAATACACTTAGAGAAATATTTCTATTTGCAGTGAAGAAGGCGGCATTTACTCTCGTCAGATTTTCTTCGGTGACAATTACATGTTGCCAGATGAAAAAGCAGCAGGCAACCAGGAGGCAGAGCCAGTAAAAGAGGTTGGCCTGAACCAGGATTCCTGTAATGCAAAGGATTAAAACTGCTGTAGTGTGGAGCAGTGCTGAGATGATAAGCGCCTTCTTGAGACCAAACTTCACCGGGATGGAGTACAGCCTGTTGGTTTTGTCAAAGCTGAAATCCTGGCAGGAGTAGATAATGTCAAAACCTGCTATCCACAAGAGTACGTATAATCCCATGAGGAGTGCCTTGGGTGAGAAGTGAGGATACACTGCCAGTGCACCTCCTATCGGGGCACACGCCTCTGTCAGGCCGAGATAGAGGTGGGATGTGGAGGAAACCCTCTTCACCAGGGAGTAGGTCACCAGTAAGAACAGTGCCGGGAATGAAAGATAAAAACAGAGTGTGTTTAACTGATATGCCGAAAAAATAAATAACAGTGCGAAGGCGATGGAATAGTAGACTACCCTGGACACAGAAATCTCCCCTGATGGCAGCATGCGATTTGCTGTCCGGGGGTTCTTTGCGTCGATGTCTTTGTCGAAAATACGGTTGAGACACATGCCCACGGTGCGCGCACTAATCAGAGCGGTTGTGACAAAAAACCAGACCGAAAGCGGGGGAGGTTCTTCTGGCAACCAGCAGCACTCCAATGTATGCAAGGGGGAGTGCAAAAACGGACTCCTTTACCCTGATTAATTTAAGTAATACCATAGTCCTTCCATTTAGCAGTTACCAGGTCTGTTATCTCTTTGCTCATGATTATTTCATCAGGCCAGGGACGTTCTGTTTCACCCTGTATCTTTATGGTTGCATCCACCCCCAGCTTGGAGCCGTGAAGTGGGAAGGGGGAAGAGTGGTCAAGGGCATCAAGGGGACCGGAGGTTATAACCATATCCCGCCGTGGATCAACATTACTTAAGGCCTTCCAGGTGACTGTTTTTATGTCGTGTACATCAACATCGCCATCCATGATAATAATGATTTTGGTGTTCATCATCTGTCCCATACCCCAGAGTGCGTGCATCACCTTTTGGGCCTGCATGGGATAGGTCTTGTTAATGGATACGATTGCGCAGTTGTGAAAAACTCCTTCTCCCGGCAGGTTCATGTCCACAATTTCCGGGACGATCATTTTAATCAGGGGCAAAAAGATTCTCTCGGTCACCTTGGCCAGGTAAAAGTCCTCCATGGGGGGAGGGCCGACGATGGTGGCCGGGTACACAGGGTTTTTGCGGTGGGTTATGCAGGTCGCGTGGAAAACGGGGTATTCATCGACGGACGAATAGAAACCTGTGTGGTCTCCGAAGGGCCCTTCAGCTCTTCTCTCCTGAGGATCAAGGTAGCCCTCAATAATAAACTCTGCTTCCGCCGGCACTTCAATGTCGATGGTTTTACACTTTACCACCTCAAGGGGCTTTTCCCTCAGGAAGCCCGCCAAAAGATACTCGTCCACTTTCGGCGGCAGGGGGGCAGTGGATGCGTAAATGGTTGCGGGATCGCCACCGATTGCAATGGCAGCTTCCATGCGTGTGTTGTTTTTCACATACTGATAAAAATGGTTGGCCCCGTCCTTATGTATGTGCCAGTGCATGCCGGTAGTGGTTTTGTCGTAGATCTGTATGCGGTACATACCCATGTTACGGCTTGCATCTTCCAGGGACTTGGTAATGACCATGGGAAGGGTAATAAATTTGCCACCGTCCTGAGGCCAGCATTTCAACACGGGAATAATTGAAAGGTCCGGTTCAGTGTGGACCACCTCCTGACAGGGTGCGCTGGTTACGGTCCTGGGGGGGGTTTTTGCAAGCCCGATCAGTTTTGGGATGAGTTTGAGCTTGTCAGCGATACCTTCCGGTATCTGGGCTTTGATGAGTTCCTCAATCTTTTCTGCCATCCTGTCGGGACTTTTGCCAAAGGCCAGCTCCACCCGTTTGGGGCTACCAAAGGCGTTGGTGACAACGGGGAATTGGGAATCTTGCACATTTTCGAAAAGCAGTGCCTTCCCGGAGCTCTTGGAGACCCTGTCGGTGATTTCGGTTATCTCAAGATCGGTTGAGACCGGGGTCTTAACTCTGATCAATTCACCGTTTTTATCGAGATGAGCAACAAACTCTTGAAAGTTCTTAAAGGCCAATAGTATCCTCCTTGTGTGAAAGGACCGGACTGTACCGCTAGTCCTCTTAATCTAAAGCAGGTATGACACCTTGTGATGCTCCCCCGCACAGCGCGGGGCACCTGCCGGTAAACACCGCAAAAATATCACATGTACCCTAAGAATGCAAGTAGAGCTGACCAACTTGCCAGCTTATGACAATTTTTGTATTGCAATGAACTTAAGGGGTGCGCTACACTAGGCACAGTTGTCACCTGCCGGTAGGAGGAATGGAGAAAACCTGATGAGACTTACTGTGGGGATGTCACCCTGCCCAAACGATACCTTTATGTTTTACCATCTGCTCGAATCGGGACAGTTTGAGATTGATCTTACCATAGCTGACGTGGAAGACTTAAACAGAAGGGCACTCAGTCATGAGCTTGATATTTCAAAGGTTTCACTCTATACCGCCGTTAAGGTCCTGGACCACTACAAAATCCTCGATGCCGGTGCTGCCCTGGGTAAAAACTGCGGACCCCTCCTGGTGGCCCGGAAGGACAATTGTACCCGTGAACTGAAGGGCGCAACTGTTGGTATTCCCGGCCGCCATACAACGGCAAACCTCCTTTTCAGCCTCTTTTCCGAAGGGCAGGGGGAGAAAGTTTTTATGACCTTCGATCAGATCATGCCGGCGGTACAGGATGGAGTGGTTGATTTCGGCGTGATAATACATGAAGGTCGATTTACCTATCACAACTATGGACTTGCAGAAATAGTGGACCTGGGGGAGTGGTGGGTAGATTTTAGCAAGATGCCTATACCCCTCGGGGGAATCATTGCTAAGAATGATCTTTCAGAGGATCTTCTCCACAGTTTTACCCGGGGATTACATGATTCCATTCTGAAGGCATTTAGTGAAAAAAACAATTACAGTGCTCCCCTGTATGCCTTCATACGGGAACATGCCCAGGAGATGGAACAGGACGTTATAGACCGTCACATAGATCTGTACGTCAATGACTACTCCCTCTCCCTCGGCGAAGAAGGAAGGGAAACCATCAAAAAACTTTCCCGGCTGGCAGGAGACCTGTAGACTGTCATCTGGCACCAGGTCCTGCAGCGGTTAACGGAATGGACAGGAATAAGCGAGGACATAATGATTCTTCTTGTTTGTGCTACTGAACTTGAAGCCCGGCCCTTTATAGAGCACCATAAGCTTGAAAAGCAGGGTGCAGCCTCTGCATACCATTTCTATGAAAAGGAAAGCAGTGCTCTTGTTGTCACTGGTATGGGGTCAATGAAGGGAGCACTCTATTTGTCCGAGGTGATACAGCAGAAGCAGGAAAGTGGTGCTTCCATTGCACAGATTGTCAATTATGGTATCGCCGGATGTCTCACTGATGCAAGGAATATAGGTGATGTGGTTGAGATTGACCGGGTGATAAAATACAGCGCACATGAATTCGCGAGGGAAAAACCGGGCAGCCACTTTCTATCTTCCTTTCCGGAAATCATCCTTAATACAACCGGGCATGAACCGAATATCCTCGCCACCAGCGACCATCCGGTGTTCAACAAGGAGGATTCACAAAATGCAGCACGATATGCACAATTCGTGGATATGGAGGGTTATGGCTATGCCTTCGTAGCCAACCACTATGCTATCCCCATAAAAGTCTTTAAAGGGATAAGTGACTATACCTTTAAGGAAAGTGAAACTTCCTTTAAGCAAAACGTGCACCGTACCCTTAAGAACCTTCTCTCTTTTCACCGTGAACAGCACGAAGACAAATAATTACAAATTTCAAATAAATGTGTTTCTCACCGCAAAGACGCAAAGTACGCAAAGGTTTTAAAAGATAAAAAACAACTGTTTATTTTTCCATTAAACTAAGTTCTGTGTTGTTTTTCTTTAATTTTCAGGCTTTATTTGTTTTCTTTGCGCTCTCTGCGTCTTTGCGGTGTCATGAAATATTTTTGTATCCGTAATTCTCTGTTTCAGGGCCACAGGGGCGAGGGAATCGCTTTGACTTATCATTTTCTTTTTATGAGATTGCTTCGTCGGTTTATAACCTCCTCGCAATGACAATATATTTCCTATGTGAGTCTAGGAAATTACAATACCAGTGATGACCGGGCCTCACGTGCCTTCCTGAGAAAGGTCTCCGCTTCACACTCCTCAAAGAGCTCAATCGCAGACGAGAAACAGTCACGGGCCTTGTCCCTTTTTCCGGTTACACTGTAAAGCTTTCCTAATCCCAGGTGTGCCTGTCCCTCCATCGCCTTGGCCCCTACCTTTTGAGCAGACACAAGTGCCCGCTTGTAGTGATTTTCTGCCTTCTGCCTGGCGAAAGGCAGGTTTTTAGCGATAAAGCCGATATTCTTCACTATGCTGGCAAAGCTGATTGGCGTTTTTCTTCCTGCCAGGGAAGAAAAAAGTTCCCCGAAAATCAATTCTGAGAAGGTATAGCGCCAGGGGGCATTCTGTTCCTGCCACTTTTTCTGTGCCCCTTTCAGCATCTTAAACCCCTGAGCAAACTTTCCCTCAGCAACCAGCACGACACTTAAAAAACACTGGGCAGGGGTTCCGATATAGTCACATCCTAATCTCCGGGAGAAATCCAGCACTTCCTCAAGGGGTTCTTTTGCCTTGTCAAAGTCTCCCTGGGACACATAGCTCATGCCGAGACAGAGCCGGGGAAACTGTGTGTAGAGTGGGTCCGTGGATGTCTTCAGGGCCAGTTTGTTGTAACCAATGGCCGATGTAAAATCACCGGATATCATAGAACTCCATGCATTAAGGGTGTGCCCCCAGGTGGTGCAACGGATGCTGGAAATTGATTCTCCATGCTCAAGGAGTGTTTTGCCTAATGCGCGAATCTGTGAGCAGGCCCCCAGCACCCAGTAGGCATAGCCATCTGAATCCCAGGAATGGTAGTTGGGATAGTGTTCCCAGTTTACATCCACCGACATTTTTCTGGCTTTTTCTCCGCAGTAGAGTGCTTCTATTGGAAGACCTAATTCGGCACTCGTCCACCCCAGCCAGGCATATGCGTGACTGGTAATTTGCTTGTTGCCTGTTGCTTCACCGTGTCTCAGGGCCTTTTGCAGATAGTGATAGGACTGGTTAAATTTTTCAGCCGCCCAGAAACTTATACCCAGGCAAACATAAAACATACCACACCGCTCCTTATCCTCCAGAGACTCGGCTAGAGTGATGTATTGTGTGAGCAGTTTTTCAAGGTCTCTAAAGTTACCCCGAAAGTAATAAACCGGTGTCCAGCTGTTGAGAAGTTGAATCAGCATGCCTTTGACGGCATCAGGCTCGAAATCCGCACCGGTAAGCAGCTGGTAGGCTTCTTTATAGTATTGATGAGATTCCACAACTGCATATCTGTTGAGGCTCTTTGTGCCGGATTGCATGAGATATTCAACAGCTTTAAACAGGGATTTTCCCTTTGAAAAGTGAAAGGCCAGGATTTCAGACTTCTCACATAAGTGTTGGGGGAAGAGTTTTTCTATTATAAGCCCTGTACGCTCATGGATTTCCTGACGTTCTTTTTTGAGAAGGCTGTTGTAAACCACTTCCTGGGTGAGGGCATGCCTGAAATCATAGTTCCCATCAGGAAGGGAAGTGTTCACCCGGATGAGACCGAGACGCACCAGATTATCCAGGTGACAGGTGATGCTTTTTTTACCCTGGGTAATGTGACTCAGAATCGAAAGGTCAAAAGACCTTCCAATTACCGATGCATACTGAAGCACCTGCTTTGCATCTTCATCAAGGCGGTCGGTTCGTGCGGATATCACACCTTGTATGGTAAGCGGTATGTCGGCCTTGTGTATGGGTCGTAAAAGCTGCCAGTTCCCGTTTGACTTGATGAGCAGTTCTGATTCAATCAGGGAATTGAGTATCTCTTCCAGGTAAAAGGGGTTACCTTCAATCTTATTTTGGATGAGCATTTCCAGGCCCCCCGGGATGGAGGGGGTTTTCAGCAGGGATTGCAGCATTTCCTGGGATTCAGCTTTTGTGAGGTCTTCAAGGAGGATTTCATGTTGTGTTCTGTTTGCTATATTGAGCTTACCACCTGTTTCAAGGCTGAAGGAAGTGCGAAAGGTGCAGATGAAAAGGGCAGGATAGTGAGTGCTTGCCATAATGTCTTTTAAAAGCTCCAGGGACGATGGATCACCCCAGTGGAGGTCCTCCATGCAGAACACGGTTGCCCCACGTGTAGCTATAGTCTCAAGGATTGACTTGATAGCCTTTTGAAGGCGGGATTTGAACACCTCCGGATCCAGGGCAGGTATCCCGGGATAGCTGATTCCAAAGAGGCTTCCAAGATAGGGAACAACCTGTTCGGTCCCGGTACACAGGGAGCCTGTGCCTGATTCGATTTTTTCCTTCAGGGTTGCTAAAGAGTCGGTTTCCTGTAGTTGGAAGGTGTCTTTCAGTAAATCTCTAAAAAGGAAATAGGGGATGTTTTTTGCATAGGCAAAGGCGTGCCCTTCTCTCCAGGTAAGTCTTTGGGACGGTAAAGAGTGCTTAAACTCTTCCACCAGCCTGCTTTTTCCCGTACCTGCATCACCACGGATGGAGATGATGGAACCTTTCCCCAGCAGGTATTGTTCTGCGGCCCTTTGGAGGCGGGACAGCTCTCTTTTCCGTCCGATGAGCTGTGCCCTCAAACCGTGGATTCGGTGGACCTTGCGTGGCCGGTTCTTTGGGGCCAGCACCCGGTAAGCCTTTATGGGTTGGGACTTGCCTTTGATCGAGGCAGGGCCTAAGGATTCAAAGGTGAAATATCCTTCCGCTTGCTGGCAGGTAACCTGATCAACTACTATTTCACCAACCGGGGCAAGGTCTTCCAGACGGGATGCAAGATTGATAGTTTCCCCTGAGATACCATGGGTTCCCTGTTTGAGGTTAACTTCGCCGGTTATCACCAGGCCGGTACTGATTCCCGAGTGCATGGAAAGCCTGTGTCCGATTTTTCCTTCCAGTTGTGCAACTGCCTGGTGAATGTGCCGGGCCGCAAGTATGGCCCTGACGGGGTCATCCTCGTGGGCCTTTGGCACACCGAAAAGGGCCATGACCGCATCACCCACAAACTTCTCAATAAACCCTTCGTAGCTGGTTATTACCCGGGCGATTTCTCCGAAGATTTGATTCATGATCTCTTTTACCTCTTCCGGATCAAGACGTGTGGAGAGATCGGTGTAACCGGAGAGGTCTGAAAAGAGAATGGTAAGATACTTTCTTTCCTGGGCAGATTTTCCTGCCTTCCATTCTGGTCCTGCAGTTCTATCCAACTGGATGCCACACGAACCACAGAATTTATTTTGTGGCAGGTTACTGGATCCACAGCGGTAACAGGGTAAAAAAACCTGATTTTCAGTCTGGTAAAGGGAGCGCTTCATCATTTTTTCTCCGCTGGTTGCATCTCAGGGGTTAACGTGAAAGGGTACAGGGTGCAGGGAACAGGGCTTCCCTCCCGGTGAAAACATGCCCGGATTCTACTCCATATATGCAAAAGCCATTCCTCTGTGACGACTTCAGTCAAGAAAGTCCATGATGACCCAGGGGTATTGTATGGTGGGGAGTTAGTTCATTTGAGTTTATTGTGGTTATATTCTGATATTCTGACTTCTTTATTTTTGATAGGTAGGGGACGTTCCTGCAAAATTGTTTTATTACAGGAGTGTCCAGGAGAAAAAACGCTTTTTTGAGGAGATAACGCCTGATCAGAGGAAAAACTATTTTAAATATTAACTATTTATATGTAAAAAAACAGTTGATTTTTTAACGGGAATAGTGTAGGAATAAAAATACTTTATACATAAAATATTTTTTTCTCAGAGAGGAGAAAATGAAGGATTATTCTCAAAGATTTGCAGCTTTTGTTCTCAGGTGGAGATTTATTTTTATCTTACTGTCCGCTTCCCTGACCCTCTATTTTTTATTCAGCTTGAGAAATCTTTCCATTCAGACCAGCCTCGGTGACCTCACCCCCCAGAAACACGCTTACATGGAAGTCCAGAAGGAGTTGATGTATATTTTCGGGGGCCTCAACCAGGTGTCCATCGGACTGGTGGTTAAGGAAGGTGATGTCTTCACCAAAGATACCCTGGATAAGGTTGTCCGGATTACTAAAAAGCTGTACCTGCTGGATGGTGTGAATCCGGGGAGGATTGCCTCACTTTCTGCCCGAAAGATCAAAAATACCCGTGCCTATGAAGACGGCTTTGAGGTAAAGCGTCTCATGCGCCAGCCCCCTGAAACCCCTGCTGAAATGGCAGGGCTTAAAGAGAGTATTATTCGCAATCCCATGTTATACGGCCCCCTGGTTTCTAAAGACCTCAAGGCAACCCAGATTATGGTTGACTTTGAACAGGAAGTGACCTCCAGAAGAATCTTCAGGGAACTCGAAGAGATTGTCGCATCCGAGAGGGACAGTAACACAGAGATTCATATTGCGGGCCGGCCTATCTTAGAGGGATGGATGGATTACTATCTTCCTAAAATGGGGTGGATATTTGGTGCGACGGGATTAATCATGATTTTTCTTCTCTACCTTGCCTTCCGGTCCAAGCGCGGCATTGTCCTGCCCTTTCTTTCGGCATCCATGGCGACTATCTGGGGATTGGGTGCTACTACCCTTCTGGGATACCATATGGATCCAGCTACTATCCTGGCCCCTTTTTTCATCCTGTCTTTGGGCATCAGTCACTCTGTCCAGTTTATTAAACGGTACTACGAGGCAATCAAGCAAAATCCACTGGATCGAAGATTGGCCGCACAGGAAACATTGTCACACCTCTTTGTTCCGGCACTGGTCTCTCTGGTGACGGACGGCATCGGATTTATTTCACTCTTTATTGTTCCCCTGGCTGCAATCAAGAGTATGGCACTGGCATCAGGGATCGGTGTTTTGAGTATTTTCTTTACCACCGTCACCTTTATACCCCCTGTTCTCTCCTATCTTCCTAAACCGAAACGGTTAGAGGTTGAGAGAGAGGAACGGCCTAATATACTCGATTCCTTTCTCACCCGGATTGCTTCTCTCATTCACAGACCCGCATTACGGTGGACCACCTTTGGTGTCTTTATCCTCCTGGCGGCCGTGGGTATGATCGGTGCATCCCAACTGGTGGTAGGGGATAATGAACCGGGCTCTGCCACACTCTATCCGGATTCTCCCTGCAACAGTGCAGAGAGAATTATCAATGACAAATTTACGGGAACCAACCCTTATTTTATTATGGTTGCAGGTGAGGGTGAGGAGTCCTTAATCAGCAGCGAAGTGTTAAAAGAGATGGAGTCCCTTCAAAACTATCTCCTGACAAACGTTCCCGAGGCGGGCTACGCCCTTTCCCTTGCCGATTATATCAAGGGACTTAACATGGTAATGTTTGGGGGTAATCCCGACTATTTCACCATTCCTGATAAGAACGGCACGATTGCGGAATACCTCTTTCTCTATTCAATTTCTGGATTCCCCGGGGATTTTGATCCCGTGGTGAGTCCCAATTTTCAGTATGCCAACATTAAGGTTGATTTCAAAGACCACAAATCAGACACTATCAAGAAGACACTCTTTTTCACCAGGGAGTGGATTGAAAAATTCCACAAGGTGGAGGCCGTCGATTTTCTCTTTGCAGGGGGCGTAATGGGGACACTGGGTGCGGTCAATGAGATAATAGAAGAGACCTTGCCGGTCAGTGTCCTGCAGGTTGGTCTGCTGGTTTTTATCTGTGTAGCCCTGGCCTACGGCTCGGCGGTGGGAGGACTGCTCCTGCTCATTCCCCTGCTCTTCAACGTGCTGTTTGTTTTCGGCATCATGGGATTAAGTGGCATGAGTCTTACCATAGAGACCCTGCCGGTGGCCGCCCTCAGCATAGGGCGTGGAGTGGATTACAGTATCTATGTGGCAACACGAATCAGGGAAGAGCTCCAGTCGAATCAGGGCAAAACTCTGGGGGAGGCTACCCAGCGTGCCCTGGTGACCTCCGGCAAGGCAGTCTTTTTTACCGGTGCCACCATCGCCATTGGTGCACTGACCTGGGTTTTTTCTGATATCAGACTTCATGCACGCCTTGGATTAACCCTGGGAAGTCTAACCCTGTTGAACATGGTTGGTGCTCTCATCCTGCTGCCCCTTTTTCTCCGTATCTTTAATCCCTCATTTATCTATAAGAGCCGTGGAATGAAGAACACCGTTGCAAAAAATGATCGCTTGAAGGAAGAGAGTGTGGACATACAAGAGAGGGGGAATGTCATTGAGGCCTGTAAGGAACAGCGGGTGTCACTCTAGATGAGCGGGGATCTGATTCAGCATAGAGTTCCTGTTTGTCAGGATTAGTTTTATTAGATAAAGGTTGCCGGAATTATTTAAACGAGGACAGAAAACGATGGAAATGAAAAAAGATGTGCACTTGAGTGCACAGGACCTGCTGGAAATGGTACAGATGAAACCGGGTGCTATCGGGGACTATACCATCATCCCCGGACCCCGGGAGCGGTTGGAGGCGGTTATTGCAAAACTGGACAATCCGGCTGAGGATTTTTCATACATGGAACACACCATGTATACGGGTTCCTACAAGGGAACAAAGGTCACCGCAGTTAACGGCGGGCTCTACAGTCCCCAGAGTGCGATTATGGGGGAGGTGGTGTGCGCTGCCGAAACGAAACACATTATTCGCACGGGTTCCTGCGGTGCCCTGTGTGAAGATATTTCCATAGGGGACCTGGTCATTGTGACAGGTGCAGTAAGGGGTGATGGGACAACCCCCTATTATGTGCCGAGCAACTTTTCTACCGTTTCTGATGTGAGGGTAACCAGTGCCCTTTTGAACGCGGCAGAGATGCTGGGAGTGAAGTGTCATCTGGGAGTGGTATGGACCACTGATGCACTTCTTAAAGAGACGAAAGAACTGGTTGAAGAGATGAGAAGATTGCAGGTTAAGGCAGTGGATATGGTTTCCTCCACCCTGCTCACGGTAGCCCAACTCTATGGGGTAAAGGCAGGAACTATTCTGGCGGTAAGTGACAATCTCATTACCGGAGAGCTGGGCTTTATGGATCCCAAATACTATGAGACTGAAGAGGCAATGATAGATATTGCCCTCAAAGCTGTGACACTATTGGAAGGGAAGTAAGATGGATCTTCCCCCCCTGGCCTGGTCGGTATCGCTTAAGGATGATAAACTCTACATCCTCGATGAGACAAAACTTCCGGAAGAAGAGGTGTATATCACTGCCCCTACCTACCTGGAAGCGGCTCAGGCAATAACTGACATGAAGACCAGGGCCTTTGGGCAGGTCTTAACCCTGTTCTACGCCTTCCTGTTGACGGCACGCCACAACAGGGGAGAACAGGCTGAAGTGATTCTTCCCCGGCTGAGAAAAGTTGGCTGGACCCTTGAAAATGCCCGTCCCACCTTTGCCTTTAAGGATTTAACTAAACAGGTGCTCACCTGGGCTGAACAGGCAGAGGAGGAAGGGAAGGATATTAGCTCCTGCCTGGAGACTAGCATTCTTGGATTTCTTGACAAACTCAGGATGCTCCGTTTAAAGAGAGCCGAGTATGCATCTTCTCTGCTTGAGGATGGTGATACACTCTTAACCCACTGCAATGTGAGTGGTGAGATGGTATTAATCGGCCGGGCCTGTAAGCAGGCAGGTAAATCCATTCGGTTCTATGCTACGGAGACCAGACCATATTTCCAGGGACGTTTGACTGCCTGGGAGCTGGCTGAGGACGGTTTTGACGTAACCATTGTACCGGACAATGCGGTGGGCAGCCTTCTTTCAGAAGGGCGCTGCCAAAAGGCACTTGTGGGATCAGACCGCGTAGCAGGCAATGGCGATGTGGTTAATAAGGTGGGAACCTTCCAGGTAGCAGTGGCCGCAAAGAAATTTCGGATTCCTTTCTATGTGCTGGTGCAGGAGCCCGGCAGTACAGCCACCGGGGCGGAGATTCCTATTGAAGAACGGGATATGCAGGAGGTACTCTTTTACAAGGGTAAGCGGCTCTATCCTGAAGCAGTAAACGGTTATTACCCTGCCTTTGATCTTACTCCTGCAGGGTATGTTACACGTTTGATCAGCTTTGGCGGTATTATTGATCCCCGGGAACTTCCTCAGGCATGGAAAAAAGTTCAAGGAGCAATGAGAAGTTAACTGAGCAACATCGAACGTCCAACATTGAATGTTGAATGAAAAGAAAAAAGAATGACGAAAGACGAACAATCGAGTGACGAATGAAAAAAACAGGAGGAATGAGTTGCGGGTTGCATGTACAAGTTTTACCTCTCGGATGAGATTCTATCATAATGTCATTGCGAGGAAATGAAATGACCGAAGCAATCTCATGACACGTTAAAAACTGAGATTGCCACGCTCCCTTTGGTCGCTCGCAATGACCGGTAGGGAACCCTTTTGAACATTTGATATTTAAAATTTATTTGGAATTTGGGTTTTGGTATTTTGATTTTATACCTGTACTTCTCTGTGCTCTCTGTGGTTTAAGTTTTTAATTTAGGCATTCTAGGCAATTTAGCTCATTTTAGGCATTTGTACTAATTAACATTTAAGAAGGAGGAGAACCAATGAAAGTACTGTTTTTACAACCCCCTTTAGGTTCGTGGGTAACCTGGGGGAATCACAAACCGATTAATGTGAGCCACGCTCAAATGTCAGCCTGTGTCAGGACGTGGGTGCCGGAGGCAGAGGTTAAGGTGCTGGACTGCCGTGCTTTAGACCTGGATACAGAGAAGATGGTTGCAGCCATTCAGGAAATTGATCCGGATCTTATCTACATGGGTGATGCCTACCAGATGACGGAGACCGTAGCCATTGTTCCCCACTACCAGAACGCAGCCCGGCGGATAAAAAAGACACGTCCTGACACCCCCATTTGTGTGGGAGGATTTTACGTCGCGGCCAATTATCAGGCTGTTGCGGATGAAACACCCGAGTTTGATTTTGTCCTCGCCGGGGAGCCGGAAATGACCTTCACCGAACTGTGCAAAGAACTGGTTAAGCCCGAGCCGGACCTCCCTTCAGTGAAGGGATTGATGTACCGTCAGAATGGGGATATCAAACTCAATGAATACCGTCCCCTCATGAAAAATCTGGACGAGCTTCCCATGCCAGCCTATGACCTGTTCCCCATGGATAAATATCTCGGCTATGGTTCGTTGCCTCACTATCAGGAAATATTCACCTCCCGGGGATGTCCCTTCGGTTGCAGCTTTTGTATCGACTGGGTTACCATGGATCCTCGCGGTAACAGGGACTGGCAGAAATACAGAATCAAGTCAGCTAAACAGGTAGTGGATGAACTGGAGCTTTTGGAAAATGAGTATGGGGTAGAGTACGTTCATATTTTTGATTTAAATTTCAATCCTAAGAGAAGCAGGATTGAAGCGTTCCTCAAAGAGATGCAGCAGCGGAAGCTTAAGATGAAATACTGCTTTCTGGGTAATGCACATTCATTTATCCGGGACAGCGATTTGCTTGAAGACCTGCATAAAACGGGCTTTGTTACGGGCGTCTTTGGTCTTGAGGTGGCAGATGAGGACGAACTGAAAAAGATGCATAAGGGGATTACCCTTGATGAGGTCCGGGAGGTTACGGCCCAGTTTAGAAAATATGGTATTACATCGGTGATTACCTGGATGATTGGATTTCCCGATGATGATGAGAAGATAATAAAACATCGCTTGAACACGCTGGATCAGATCGATCCGGACGTCATGGCCCTGCAGATGTTGCTGCCGGTGCCCGGCATGCCCATGTATGAGGAGTGTGTTCCCTTTATTGAGGAACATGACCTTACCAAGTGGGACTTTCACCAACCGGTAGTTCGCACCAAGCATTTAACCAGAGAACAGCTTGGAAGCCTGGCAGCCTGGGCCAATAAGGAATTTTACACTAAGAAAGACCGTGTTCAACGTGTCCTTCAAAGTGAAGTTTTGTCTCCTTACAGTAAGGCCATCTTTAAGAGCTACATAGCCAGTATGGATGAATACACCACTAAGGCAGCCCAGGATGTGGCTGTATAAGGATTGTCTTTTTTCACCAGTGGAACACGAGTTGGGAGGGATAAGAAATTAAAAAGAATCTGCTCACCTTCGGGGTGCCCGGGAGGGATTTCCCGGGATTCCTGGAAGAACACTATCCTCAACGGGAGTGGGCTCTTCTTTCGGCTGAAAGCAGGCCCCATGAATCTGAGCTGGGGAAAAGGTTAGAGACATTTACCGTCAGGGGCTATGAGACTGTCGTAATAACTGACAACATGGTTGGGTTCTGTCTTGCGAATAAGGGGGTGGAAGGTGTTTTTCTCTACTACCAGCGGATGGCTGATGACGGGGCGCTGTGCCAGGGAGGTTCACTCCTCATTGCGGTTCTAGCTCAGGAACTTGGTATTCCCTGTAACCTTTCACCGACGGATTTTGATCCGGAAACAGCGGACATAAGCAGTGACCTCAGTTTTGCGGGAGATGTCCTTGCCACCGGAGGGGTTAAGAGCTATGTGCCCCGGGTAGACACGGTGCCGATGAACTACATTTCGAAGGTGTGGTAAAAATAGGAGCCAGAAGACAGGAGTCAGAAATCAGAATAAAAAAATGAACGTCCAACATCGAATGTTGAATGAAAAGAAAATAAGAATGACGAATGACGAACAATCGAGTGACGAATGACGAATGAAAAAACAGGAGTGATGCAAGAATAGGTTACATTTTAAGGCTGGCAAGTAACAAATCATGTTAAGTTGGTTACATTAGTATATGGAAATGGTTTAGCCTCACTTTTCTTTGAGTACTGTTGGCTTAAGTTAACCAATAGAACAATTCAACGTAATTTCAACCAATAAAACAATTGAGCTATTTCATCTCCGTTTTAATTCTGACTCTGAATTCTGTCTCCTGGAGAAAGGCTATGGATGCTAAAAAAATAAAGCAGTTACAGGAAGAAATCATAAGGGTAGGCAGGGAAGCATACCAGCGGGGCCTTATCGTTGCACGGGGTGGCAATATAAGTGCCAGGTTGAGTGGGGAGGAGTTTTTAATGACTGCCCACACTGCTGCACTCGGTTTCCTCACCCCCGATGATTTTGTGACAGTGGACCTCAACGGTCAGGTAGTTAAGGGGGACGGTAAACCCTCCACAGAGACAAAACTCCATACAGCCATTTATCGGGATACCGAAGCGGGGGCAGTCGTGCATCTTCATCCCCCCTATACGAACGTCCTGGCTGTCAGAGGAGTTGAACTAAAACCGATGACCTTTGAATCCTCTCTTTTCCTGGGGCCTACCACACCTACGGTTGCCCAGGACAGTCCTTCTGTCACCAGGCTTGATGGTGTGATCGAGGCCTTAAACTTGAGCAACATCATTATTCTTAAAGAGCATGGGACAGTAGCGGTGGGAGACAACCTCTGGGATGCATTTTTTCTTACCGAGATTTTAGAAGAAGCGGCTTTGATGTCTTATGTAGATAAAACACTCGGGGTGTCTACACCGGAGAAACAGGAAAATAAACTGCCTGCAAAAGACGAGACATCGGTGACCTATGCTGTTTTCTCCAAAGAACACATTGATAAGATTGTAACTCTTGTCAACCAGGATGAGGAGGCCCAGCGTCTCGGCAAGTCCACCCACTTAACCGTCAACTATGCCATTAAGCTGACTGATACCAGTCAAGTGTACAACTTTCATTTTCAAGAGGGCACGATTGTCAAGGTGAGTAATGATGAAGATGCCGATTTTATCCTTGCGGGTAAACGGAAGCAGTGGATAGCTGTATTTAATGGGCTGATTGATCCCTTTGCTGCTACTACGCAAAAAAAACTTAAGCTGCAGAAGGGAAGTTTAGGAGACCTGTCCAAGTGGTATCCTCCTTTTTACAGAGTCTTTGCACTCTGGAAATATGCTCCTGTTGAGTGAGGGAAAAGATAGTTATGGCTGGTACTGACTATAAAATGTGGATTGGTGGTGAGTGGTGCGAAAGTGCGTCGAAAGCATCTATTGACAGTATCAATCCCGCCACTTCAGAGGTGCTTGGCAGCATCCCCCGGGGTGGGGAAGCTGATGCTCACAAGGCAGTACAGGCTGCCCGGGCTGCATTTGATCAGGGTGAGTGGCCCCGGATGAGCTACCAGGACCGGGGCGACGTCTTACGGCAGATTGCCCAGCTTGTAAGGGAAAAGGCAAGTGACCTTGCGAGGTTGGAGACACTGGACAATGGCAAGTCCATCAAAGAGAGTACTCTTATCGATATTCCTACCGCGGCCGATACCTTTGAGAGTTTTGCCGGCATGGCTGGTGAGCTTAAAGGGGAGACCATTCCCGTTACCGCACCGGCAGTGAGCTATACACGCTACGAGCCGATCGGTGTTGCTGCCCAGATTATACCCTGGAATTACCCGCTGCTCATGGCGGCCTGGAAACTGGCACCTGCCCTTATCACGGGAAATACGGTTGTGCTGAAGCCTTCCACCCTTACTTCCCTCACCGCCCTGGAACTGGCTAAGCTGATGGACGAAACCGATCTTCCACAGGGGGTGGTGAATGTTGTTACCGGCCCGGGTTCGGAAATTGGCACGGCATTAGCTACCAGTCAGCAGGTTGATAAGATTGCCTTGACGGGGAGTACCGAGACAGGGCGGAAGGTTATGGGCCTTGCCGCTTCCAACATGAAAAAGATAACCCTGGAGCTGGGGGGGAAATCTCCCACCATCGTCTTGAAGGATGCTGACCTGGAGGCTGCTCTCAATGGGACACTGGCAACAATCTTTCTCAACCAGGGACAGATGTGCGTGGCGGGTTCCCGGTTACTGGTCCAGGAGGATATTCACGAAGAGTTCGTTCAAAGATTAGTGGCCAAAACAGAGAAGATTAAACTGGGTAATGGTCTTGATCCGGAGACCACCATGGGACCCCTCATTTCTAAAGAGCATCGGGCAAAGGTGTTGAACTATATTTCCACGGGCATAGAAGAAGGGGCACAGCTGGTTGCCGGGGGAAAGGTTCCTGAAGGTGAGGCATTTGAGAAGGGATTTTTCCTTGAGCCTACTATCTTTGATAAGGTTGACAACAGTATGGAAATAGCGCAGGAAGAGATCTTCGGACCGGTGCTTTCAGTGCTCACCTTTGCAACTCTGGATGAGGCTGTTAGCCTGGCAAATGCCACCCGCTACGGATTGGCAGGGAGTGTCTGGACAAAAGACCTCTATCAGGCCAACTACATTGCTGAACGTGTGCGGGCCGGTACCATCTGGATTAATACCTACGGTAGCTTCTTCAATGAGGTGCCATTCGGGGGTTATAAGGAAAGTGGCCTGGGGAGAGAACTGGGAAAGGCGGGTCTTAAGGAATATACCGAACTGAAGAGTATTACCATGGACATGTCACCAGGTCAACGGTCGTTAATAACAAAGTGGTATGGATTGTAAAAACCAGCAGAGTGACAAAGGCACAGAAGGCACAAAAGAGGGAGCAATTCCCACTCCTTAGAGTTTGTCTTAGTGAAACTTCGTGATTTAGTTTTTGATTGTTTGGCATTTGAAATTTGTATGTTTTTCGTACTTTTCGATGCTATCGTAGTTAGAGTTTTTGAGTTTACTCATTTTAGGCAATTTAGAAATTATTCTTGATAAAGGAGAGGTTTATGAAACAGTGCCGTATTTTTCTAGTAGTGAGTGTGTTCCTTTTTCTGTCTGTTTTGCTGGTTAGCATCCCTGTGCATGCTTCACTGCTTGATGGTGAGAAGTTTACGCTTTCAGGATTCCTGAAAAACGCAACTTCCATAAACTCGAGCAGCGCAGACAACATGGATCAATTCTTGAAGATCCGGAATACTGCCCAACTGGAACTGGAGTATCAATTCACGGATAATTTCCATTTCTTTACCATTGTGAGGGGTTGGTATGACAGCGCTTATGATGCTGAGAGTAAATGGCGCAAGGGTGACAACCGGAAGAAAATGAGTCGTGTGAGAGGAACGGACTGGCTGAGAGAGTGTTATGTCGACTACTATTCTGAAACACTGGACATTCGGGTAGGAAAACAGCAGGTGGTCTGGGGCACTGCGGACGGGGTGAAGATTCTGGATATTATCAACCCAATAGACTATCGTGAATTTAGCCTTGAAATCAACAGGGGACTTGATGCTGATGTTAAAATTCCCCTCTGGATGACCAAGGTAGAGTATGCTCCCACGGTGAACGGGACACTTCAGCTCCTGATCATTCCTGATTATGAAACAAATTTCCTTGCACCTCCCGGTGCCCCCTATACGGCCCGGGCAACAAATTCTGGTGATATGCAGCTGGATGTATTGAGAGATTTTGGAGCAGGGGTCAATATTGCAAATAAGAAACCGGGGAGAAGCCTTGACAACACGAAGATTGCTCTGAGATGGCTGGATGTTATAAAGGGATTTGAGTACACCCTCAATTATTTCCATGGTTACAGCTATGCACCATCACGGTATTTCATAGGTATTGAACCTTTTGGGATACCCTTTTTGCCGGGTGCTGAAGCCTACTTTGAGGACAGGTATCCACAGACGGAAACTGTGGGGTTCTCGTTTTCAAAGGCAATGACCAAGGGGTTCCTGAGAGGATATAACTTCAGGGGTGAATTTGCCTGGGTCCACAACAGTACTTCCGGGTATGGGACGAGAGACAACCAGGTTGGGGTGGCAAAGGTTGATCAGTACAACTACGTGCTGGGCATTGATAAGTATTACTGGACCAATTGGCTCTTTAGCTTTCAGTTCATACAATTCTGTCTGGAGAGAGATACGGAGGATGGATACGATTATATTTCAGGTCCAACCTTCAATACGGTTGATCAGTTTGAGACCATTTTGAGTCTCAAGATTGCGACCGATTTCATGCATGAACGGTTAAAACCGGGGATTCTTACCCAGTGGGGTGCCAATAATAACGACTGGTCATTAAACCCCAGGGTGGAATTCGAACTGCGGGACTACCTGATTCTCACCTGGGGGATGAACGCCTTCTGGGGACCCAGTGACAGCCTGTTTGGATACTTTAGAACCAGGGATTCCATGTACTTGGAGGTGAAGCTTGGATTTTAACCATCATGCAGACAGTGCAGTAATTATATTTATTCTTTAGATTGCAGAAGGGCCCCGCTTAAATTGGTGGGGCCCTTCTTGTTTGTGCGCCCGGCAGGGCGCACCTACTTGGAGGTGCAAGTCCTCTACCGACCCGACAGGGGGAACGGTTAGCTTAACGGCAAGGGTGTCCATCGTGAGGTGGAATCTGAAGGAAGCCGCAGGCAAAGCGCTGGCCTGACGAACAGGAATCGTATATGAGGCTGTTACGCTGGATGAGGAGGCAAATATCTCTAAAGTCCAATACCTGTACGGAGAGCGTGGCAGTATATACGGCAGGTATAAGCGTGAAGGTGGGTGCGCATTACCCGGGGAGATCTGTCAATCAGCCTTGTGCTACGGTCATCGAGAGGTGACAGGATAGATTGGCAGAAGTCAGCAGAGGGCATAGTAGGTTCAAGTAATTGAGCTGAAGGCCTGAACCTGGTGCTTATGTATTGGATCGCTTTTCCGAGTGTTTTGAGCAGATGCCTCGAAAGGGGGCCTAAAGCTGGAAGTAACGGACGGAATCTGTGAGGTAAGGCTGGGCGCTTATAGAACACCGGGCACTGAGGTCAATGATAATACATTGCAACAGGAACCGCCGTATACGTGATCCGTACGTACGGTGGTGTGGGAGGACGGAGGGGGTAACCCCTCCTCCTACCCGATATGGTTGCATGTGAGGCTAAAATTATTTTACGCAGATGCTTTTTCTCCTGCAAGATAGCCGGTAGAGAAAGCCTGCTGGAGGTTATATCCACCGCTCTTGCCACAGCCATCAATTATTTCTCCGGCAAAATACAATCCGGGTACCACCCGTGACTCCATGGTCTTAGAGTAAATCTCTTTTGTTGCTATGCCCCCGTTTGTAACCATGGCCTCCTCTACAGAGAGGGAACCTGTTACCGTTAAGGGGAAGAACTTTAATAAGCCTGCAATCAGCAACCTTTCTTTTTTAGTAATTTGATTTACTCGTTTGCACATTTCGATATTCAGCACCTGCATAAACACAGAAACCAGCCGTTGAGATAAAAATTTTCTTATAACAGTTTTTATCTGGAGATTCCGCCTCGTGGTACATTCACTCAGCAATTGTGCCTGCAGCTGTTCATGGTTCACCCCGGGAATAAAATCAATGGAAAGCACTAGTTTTTCACTATCTCCCAATGCAGATACAACCGTTGAGCTTACATCTAAAACTAAAGGCCCTGAAATCCCATAATGGGTAAACAGTAATTCTCCTTTCGGGGAGACAGTTTTTTTACTACCACATTTTATGGTAATACAGACATCATTTAGGGAAAGTCCCTGTAATTGTTTGATCCAAGGCTCTTTTATTCTCAAAGGTATAAGTGCCGGTCTCAAATCAACAACGGTATGACCCAGTGTTTCGGCAATGCGGAAGCCATCACCTGATGATCCTGTTTTCTTATAGGATACCCCGCCTGTCGCTAAGATAACTTTTTCGGCGCAGATCATAGTGTTGTTGCCTCGATCTAATGCCAATTGAAATAAGCCATCCTTTCTTTCCAGCTTGACAACACGCCCACTGTATAAGATTTTAACTTTATTCTTTACCAGGTATTCCCCTAAGACACGTACCACAGAAAACGCCTTATTGGTAACAGGGAACACCCTTCCCCTATCTTCTGTAGTAAAGTTGAGTCCTTGTGCTTCAAAAAACTGAATGAGGCTATGATTGCGGAAGGCATAAAACGCGGGCTTTAAAAACATGCCTTGTTTGCCGAAATTTTTTATAAATACCTCAATGGGGGAGGTATTGGTTATGTTGCACCTCCCGTTGCCGGTAAGCAAAATCTTTTTACCAATAACACCATTTCTTTCAATTACTATTACGTTTTTCTTAAGCTGGCTCGAGCGTATTGCAGCCATACTGCCTGCTGGACCAGCTCCAACCACGGCAACATCAAAAATATCCATCCGGTAGATCTCTATCTCCTTTGTTTTAAGCAGCTGTTGAGAGAGGAAGGCATATGAATGTTCTTTTCATCTGTTAAACCGAACTTCTTCGGTATGCTGCTCACGAAATGCATTGGTTTCCCGTTAACAGGATGTTTGAATGAAAGGAGATATGCATGAAGACCGAGCCGACGGAACGGGTCGGTCCTAGCCCCGTATTTTTTATCACCGGCTACAGGATGGCCGATGTCTGCAAGGTGTACCCTTATCTGGTGCTTCCGTCCGGTCTCAAGGAGTATATCAAGCAGGGCATACATCCGGTTCTGTGTTATGACTCTATAGTGTGTTTGAGCAGGTTTCCCCGTACCTGAATGGTGGTCGCTGTAAACCATGAGGGACTTCGTCTCACTCAGACAACTTTTGATCCTACCTTCCTTTTTACTGGGTGTGCCCTCAACGACCGCATAATAACGCTTCTCAACTTTTTTCCAGTTACCCTGAAGTATCCGCTTTATTTCCTCGCTTTTGGCAAACACTATAAGGCCGGAGGTGTCTCGGTCCAGCCGATGAACGATGAAGATCCTCTCCCCTGTCCCGTGAGCACGCTGTTTAAGGTACTCATTCAACTGAAAATATACAGTCTTTGTCTTCTCTGCCTCTGTGGCGATGGTCAATACGCCGGCAGGCTTTTCCGTGACTATGAGTGCATCGTCCTCATACACCACCCTGATACCCAGTGAGGGAAGCAGGGTGGATTCTTTTTTATCTTTCAGTAGAGAAATCCTATCCCCTTTCTGCAAAAGGCGGTCGAGCTTCTTCTCCACCACTCCATTCACCTCAATGGCCCTGTACTTCAACAGCTGCTTGATCTTAGTACGAGTGAATCCCTTCTCCTTGAGAAAATCAATCAGCCTGCTCTCGGATGTTGCTCTAAAAAAGGTCATATGGTTTGGTGTACAGATGATTTATAGGGAAATAATACGGTCACCAATTTTTCTGTAACCCATGAGACACGGGTAGAGTTCCAGGAGAGCTCATCGGCATCAGTTCATTTTCTCAAGCACGTCTTACCTTCCTGGGAAGCTGGTAAGAAAAGGCATAAGACATTACACGGTGTCTCTTAAAAGCTATAACCCTGCAGCTCTGCTACAGGGTTATATACCTTACAATAAACATTTGGACAATCATTATTGTAATGAATAACTAATCATATAACTCCATCAGTTTTCCACAACACAAGGGAATGTGATTACCCTTCTTATGCAGGTGACACTTACCCCCAAGCTGTATTTTGTTATGGCTTCTGTCTTGACACCCAATTTTACTTTTCCTATACTTATCCCATCAGAAACGAGTTCTTGTCAATTAAAGAGATACATTGATTTAAAATAGATTTATACATAGTATGTCTTTAGAGAGTGCAAAAGAGATACTTTGTGCTGTAACCAAATGAGTAAAACTTCCACCATCAGTAAAGCCCATCCTACAAGTCAATTAACTAAGAGGATTGCATGAAGCCCAACTACTCAATTGAAAATATTGCCCAGTCTATCGTCAGGGATAGCGAGACGGGGAAGAAGTACACCGATGAGGATAAGAGGGAGCTCTATGGTGAAGTGCTTCGTCAGGCAGAGGATGTATCAGGGTTGAATGATCTCTTATCTCTGGAGCGCATACAGGGTTACGATGTACCCTGGGCGAAAAGGCTTGCACGTCTGGCGGTTCTTCCACCTCAAATCGTGGTGGTGGACAGCCGGATTCAGGACATGTGTTATCTTCCCTTCTGGACTTACTACGGTTCGGGAGAAGGCAGCTTCAGCCGGTGTGCCGGGGTTGGTGCATTTTCCTGCTGTCCCCCTTTTAATCCCAAGGCTGAAAAGGTACAGGCCCTGGTGGACAAGGCTGATATTTTTCTGGTTATACAGAGCAGGCTTACCAGGATGTTCAGTATAGGTGACCCCGGCGGACAGTTCCGGGTGCTCAACAGGTTGACAGATGAGATTAACCACCTTCTGGGGAAAGGGGCCGTGGTGCAGAAATTTGGCGGCGGTCCCTGCTTCGCGTGCTATCCCGAGTTTTGTGAGGGAGGTGGAACGTGCAAGGCCCCCCACCTGAAGGTGCCAGCTTTGGAGGGGATGGGCATCTGCGTAGATCAGCTGTGTAAAGACCTGGTTTTGTTGACAGGAGACGAGAGCTGGAAGATTACCTGGATTAAGGGTTTTGGTACGCCGGAGCAGAAACCTAAAAGAATGAAGGCAACTATGGGTCTGGCCATAAAGTTAAAGGATTAGCGAAGCAGCGCTTAATGTTAATGGGGTCGGGCCACGCTAACCATTTGATATTTAATTATAAATTAGCAAAAAGATGGTTTATTTAAGGCCAATAATAGCATTTTTGGGCACAAAAAAGTACTTATTCAACAGAAACAGACAGTAAATTTTTACAGCTTTGAGTTTCTTCAATTTCTATAATGCCCAATTTGGCATCAAAAAAGGCGATATTGGGGCAAAAACAGGGTGATTCTGACCTATAAATTAAAATATTACAATAAGATAGCGTGGCCCGACCCCACTAAAAAAGGATTAGCGAAGTAGTACATCACAGAAAAAACGAATCTTTTTTACAAGTTTCCCAAAGAAATTATTGTGGATGTTATGCCGTGCCAGGCGAAGTAACTTTCTCTCCAGCTGAAAACGATCGAGGGGAGGTTTTTTTACTGGACTTCCATCAGGACGGGCCTCGTCGAGAGGCTTGAAGATAGTATTTGAGGGATACCCCCACACCTTCAAATCCTCAGGGTCAAGTGATTCTATAATTCCCCGGATAAAGGCGCACTTCTTTTCATCCTGCACCAGCTCACCTGCCCACTTCTCCACCGATTTCGTCATGGGGCGACTGTGCCTGTTAACTGAAACAGGATCACCAAGGCCCTTTTGTTCATGTTGCTGGCTGCCATACTCGATGACATTCTCCTCAAAGGGGAGTTCCAAAAATGACAGTATCCTGTTTACTTCTTCCTCAGGATTGGTAACCAGCTGTTCGTAGCGTACATGCACCATAGGGACCGGACTTTTCCTGAGCAGTCGTGCAATGGCAGGCACGTAGCGGTCCAGAATGGGATTGAACTGATGGGCAGCCCTGTAATCACCATCAAAAAAGGAGCTGGTGTAGGAGGTGAAAATGGCGATGGGGTGGCGGGTCAGGACAATATATCGTGCTTTGGGATACAGTTTTGTTAAAAAATCGAGGACAAGGGCATATGCAGGTGTCTTGTCGAGAAAAAGGGACTTGCTGGATGTCTGCAGCCTCCTGCTGTAAAGGGTGTCGGTATAGGCCCTGCACGCATCAAGGTAGTCTTCTTCTCCCTTGGGAAGTTCTGTGACAAAATCCCTGATTGCATCAACCGCGCGAAGGTGATCATAGGGGGCTTTTTCAACTGTTTCATAGTAGCCCAGGTGGGCAAGTGGAGTTATGATATGGGGTTCCGGGCAGCTAAAGATTTCGGAATGGGAGCTCAGCATGCGTTGGAGCAGTGTTGAACCGGAGCGTGGTGAGCCGATAACAAAGATGAGTTTTGATTCCATTGGGTATATCCTTACTCTTTATCATCACTTCGGTATGCCTTCAGAAACTCTTTTTTCGCTTCTTTCAAGTCATCCCAAACACTTTTGCTGTGGCGCTTTACAATGCTGTGTGCCTCGTCTACGATGCGCTCTGAGCTACTCTCAAGGGTTTCTTCATCGGCAGGGGGTAGCCCTCCCCGTTTAATCCTCCACCTGAGAAGTCCTTTGGTGAGGTCTTTTTCAGCAGTGCGGAGTTTCTTTCCCAGGTTCGTAAACCCGTTTTTTTCATCACCCATTGTGTGGAGACATCACTAAATTAAAATTTCAAAAATCTAAATTCCAAATGCCAAACAAATCTCAAATGTTCAAAACATTCAAACTTATTTCTCACCGCAAAGGCGCAAAGAGTTTTAAAATACAAAAAAACTCTTACCCCTCCCTTCACACAGGGGTGCTTCTTTGGCTGTACCGAGAATTCTTTTACTTAATTCATTTATATCCAGTATAGTTTTGCTTTGCGCTCTTTGCGTCTCTGCCTGCCCCGTGAAATGTGTAACCTATTTAACTGGGGCGGTGAATTATTTCAATCTGCTTTCCGGAACCTGCAATTTGGCTTTTAGGGCCTCTTTTGGCTGCCCTTCATCTGCCGCTCGTACTTTTCCAGCACAAGTTCCAGAGCCTCTCTAATGTAAGTTGCCTTGGGAACTTTGGTCTGTGTTGATAAGCTGTCGAGTTTTTCTAATTGTTCAATCTCGATATAAATCGATCTGAGAATTTTCATTCATGCTCCCCGGTATGGATCCCTAGGGCTGATCCTCTAACTCTACCTGGACATTCCAAAAACCGTCCAGCCAGTATTTTTCAAAGTGATCTTGAAAGACTCTCTTGCCGAGGGCAATGGCAAAATCATTGTTATAAAATAGTATGACCAGCTCTTTTGTTTTATCCTCGTGAGCTTGTGCGTAGCCGGTGTCCATTGCAGCTCTGTGAAGGCTTTTTAAATAAGCTGCCAGAACCAGCTCTACGGCTTTTTCGACGGTTGTGTAGTATTCCTCGCGAATCTTTTCACTGTCTGTTGGTGGTTCCATCAGCTCAAATCGATACTCACTCTTATGGGGATCCAGGTAGGCAGTGATTTTTCCCCTTCCCTCCTCAACACTGCGCTGATACCTCTCAACCAGGGAGAGTGCTTCCTTTAACGCTTTCAATCTCTGTGCCGAAGAACTCATCCACGGAGATGTTCTCTGTATCGGGATTGAAGAAATCCATCGAGCATAGACCCGGTGTTCCCGGTGAGGGCTTCATGAAATCGATGTGAAAAATAGGGGCTCTTAACCCGTACTCCGGTCTTATGTGGAGGGTGAAGTCACGATAGTAATCAGATCCAGGTGGAACCTGGAACTGACTAATGGTTGCAACACCCATTTTATCGTTTTGAAAAGATTTTATGGGAACTGCTATGACATCACTGCCAAAGAGTTTGTTAAAGGGGAAAGACAGCTGCAAAGTAAGTTCGCTAAACTCCTGGGTAATGGGTCTCTCGTTCGCCCCGTACTTTTTGAGCAGCGTTGTGGTGTAGTTGCGAAGATTGGTGTAAACCCCAAAATCGGAATACTCTGGCGGTTGAAAAGTTGCGATAAATATCCCGATGGCAATGATAAGCAGCAGCAGTACTATTCCTATAATTTTTACTATTTTCATGCATCCCTCCTTTACCAAGATAATTGCCAAAAATTAAGAAAATAGAAGACAGGAGCCAGAAGTAAGAATACAAATGCCTAAATTAAAAACGTAACGGGCAAACGGGTAAACCTGCTAACGGGCGAACCTGATGCACCTCTGTCTCTTTGTTACTTTGTGCCTCTGTGCCTTTGTTACTTTGCCACTCGATTGTTCGTCTTTCGCCATTCTCTTTTCATTCAACATTCACTTCTTCTTATACGTCCAGACGCATCCACCTTCCTCCCACACGATTTCAGTGGGAAAGAATCCCATCCTGCAGCCCGGATGGTTAGGGTGGGTGAGATGCATTTTCTCTACTTCGCAGATTTCACGGTCGTCAAAATCGTATCCAAGCTGTTTTATCCACTTTTTGTGCCTCTTGAGGCGGGCACAGTTCTTCCACCTGACCACAATTTCACCATTCTTGGGCTCAGAATATTCAAATTCTGATATGTCGTGATGTTGCTGATCAAGGTTAAAAACATTATCGAAGCATTTCTTGAGTGCCAGGTTAGGAGCCAGTTTGGTTACCGCTTTGGCAACGGGACCTAAAAACCGCGGTACCGATTTATTGTAGGCCGCCACAGTATCGTCTACCCACTCTTTCACCGTTCCAAGTCTCTTGTGGGTGTAGTAGCTGATCATGTGATCCATTTCGAAGAAGTCACAACACCGATCGTACTTTTCTTCAAGTGACATCGCCTTGGTGTTGGGCTTTTGCATCGCGACATCAGGTTTATGCCGCTTAACTTCTTGTGCCATACGCCACCTCCTTGTACCCGGTTTCCGTGAGCACCCTTTTTACCCTATTGTATTCAGGGTACTTTTAAGTAACAAAGTATAGGGAAAAAGGTTGCTGTGTGTCAATAAAAATGTGCTTGCACCCTTTCAGGAAACTATGAGGGGAAACGGTTGTCGTTTCATGTTCCAGCAAACATAGCAGGTGGAGCGTTTTACTCAACTGTTTTCATTGAGAATTGTTTCTATACTTGAGATAATTGTCCCCAGGTCATCTTCGTAAACATCGGAGAACCATATCTTTTGCGGGTAGAGCATTACATTGGAACCCAGTCCACAGAGGCCCATACAGCCAGACTGTGAAATTCTTACTTTCTGATCCCATCCTCTCGTCTTCATCTCTTCCTTTAAGCGTTTTCTGATGAGCGGGCTTTTGTTATCAGCACACGACTTGCGTTCTCCATTGCGGTCATTGGTGCAGACAAAAACGTGACAAGTATAGGGTGATTCCTTTTGAACTGCCATAATTAATCTCCTTCGTTGTGTGTTATAATTAGTACAAATGCCTAAAATGAGCTAAATTAAAAACTTATTTCTCACCGCAAAGACGCAAAGCACGCAGAGATTTTAAAAGGTAAAAAAACAACCTTTGCTCCTCTCTTTATGCTGAGTAATTCTATAGCTGTTTCGAGGATTCTTTTTTGCTTAATTTATTTATATCTAATCTAGGTTTGCTTTGCGCTCTTTGCGTCTCTGCGGTGGTTGAAATTTTATCCCGCAACAGAAGGATACGCATCTCTTTTGCCCGCTAACACCAGTGAACAGGATACCAGCACAATCAGTATCCCTGCGATACCCCTCTTAGAAATAGTTTCACCAAATCCGATGACTCCTATGGCTATATTGAAGACCGGTACCAGCATTCCTATAAGAGAACCCGTCGAAACGGGAAGGTGGCGGAAGGCGTAGGTCATGGACAGTTGACCTGCTGAAGCCGCAATGCCTACGGCAAGCAGCACAAAACCGGCACTCATGCCTATAGAACCGGTGGTGACATTGGCAGGAACAAACACCAGCCAGAAGCCGACGACAGATTGAGCAAAAAATATGGAATGTGATGATTCAGTCGCGCGCAGTTTTTTGACCAGAACAATTGCCACTCCTGCCGATAGTGAGCCCAGAGCGGCAAGAAGGTCATATTTTCCGATGTCCAGCAAACTTTGTGCATCACTGGTTGCAATGAGATAGATACCGAAAAAAGCAGCAAAAATAATCACCCACTTTTGTTTGCTTACCTTTTTCTCCCAGAAAGATGACTCCAGCTATTGTGGCAAATATGGGTGAAGAGTATAAAATAACCGTTCCCTTGGAAATACCGATGGTATTTATGGCCAGGTAAAAAAACAGGACTGCCACACCACCGAAGAACCCCCGGAGAAAAAGCAGTGTACTGTGTGTGAAGGTAAACTCGATTTTTTTTACCAGCGCTAAAGACCCCAGGAGGGCAAGGCCAATAGCAAAACGGAAAAAGGCTATAGCATAGGAATCAATATGCGGTATTGAACGAACAAGACCGGCCATGATGGAAAAGCATATGCTAGAGCATACCATCATCACTGAACCGGTAAGATAGGGGTGTTTTTCCAACATATCGAGCCTGATAATCGTTGAGGGAGGTGTTGCTCACGAATTCTCCCTCGGACTATAGCAAATCGTTTAAGCATTATCAAAAGAATTTAATCCCTGGCTGAAAAGGGGAATTGTCTCTCATCTGCCACCCAAACTGCGGGATTGTGATTGACATAATCCGGACTTTTCTTTATAGTGCTACAGCAATCACCCCTTATGTTTCTTTAACCTTTTTGTGTAGTTATCACCTATGGAACTCAAGAAAGTAACTGACTACCTCGACAACTATCTCGACATTGATGCCTTTCGTGATGATTCAGCCAACGGGCTGCAGGTTGATAACAGCGGTACTGTTGAGAAAATCGGCCTGGCAGTGGATGCCTGTCATGATGCGATAGTAAAAGCTGGCAGTGCGGGCTGCACTCTTCTGGTTGTGCATCATGGTCTTTTTTGGGGAAAACAGGAACTTGTGCTCGGTTATTTCCATAAGCGTATCCGTGCCCTGATCAATGGGGATATTGCCCTGTATGCCGCACATCTGCCTCTTGATGGGCATCCTGAGGTAGGACACAACATCCAGATCGCCAGGAAGGTGGGGCTTAACAACATAGAGCCCTTTGCGCAGTATTATGGCAAAGCGATCGGTGTCAAAGGTAGTTTGCCGGAACCACAACCCTTAGGTGAAGTGGCTCGCGGTCTGGAACAGGCTATTGGCAAGTGCAGCTCCCTTCTGCAATTTGGTCCTGAAAAAATTAATTCAATTGGGATTGTATCGGGTTCCGCTACCGATCCTGATTTGTTCAAGGAACTCAAGCTGCAGGGGATTGATCTGTTTGTATCCGGTGAACCAAAGCATGGTGCCTACTATCTCGCTAAGGAGATGGGTCTCAATATCTTTTATGGCGGACATTATCTGACGGAGACATTCGGTATGAAGGCCCTTGGAGATCACCTAGAGAAGGCTCTGAGTATACCTGCTGAGTTTATTGATGCCCCCTGCATTTTTTGAATACAGTGCCCCCCCTTGTTTCTTCCCACAGGCGTAAAACCCGTTGACAACTATAGATTCTTTAGGTAATTTCTAGGATTATTTCTTGTCAGTGTGGTTCTCTGTACGGCAATCAAACCTTTACTGGAGGTCTGTTTTTGTGCATGTAGGAAAAGTTTTAAGCCAAACAGCGAAAAGAAACCCCCAAAAGACAGCTGTTATCTTCAAGGATGAGGAAATAACCTTTTCTCAGCTGGAACTTATGGCTTCCCGCCTGGCTAATAAGCTGAGATCATGTAAGGTAGGCAGCGGTGATCACGTGGCTATTATTCTGCCCAACTCTTCCCAGTGGGTCGTTTCCTACTTTGCTGTAATGAAGCTGGGTGCAGTTGCAGTACCCTTCGATTTCCGCCTCAAGGGAGAGGAAATTGTCACTATGCTGACCGATGCTGCCATTAAGGGGGTTATTGCCAGTGATCTCTACCCGGAAGTCACTGTCTTTTCACAGGTGGAAAGCATCAGCGTGGATTTATTATAACCGGGGAAGAAGGGACACCGGTTCTTTCAGCAGGTATGAAGATGTGGTCGGTGATGAATCACTCTCATCGGCAGTGGAGGTAGATATTACCGAAGAGGAAGAAGCTCTCTACCTTTATACCTCGGGGACGACGGGCAAACCAAAAGGGGTGGTCCTGACCTTTTCCAACCTTGATCTTTTCCCGGAGGGGATGCATGAGGTCCTGGGAACCCGGGAAGAGGATATCCTCGGATGTCTTTTGCCCATGTCCCACATTTCAGGGCCTATCATGTGTAACGAATTCGTGCTAAGGGGATCTACACTCTTCATTTTTGACCAATTGAGGCCTGATAAAATCCTGTCGGCAGTGGAAAAACATCAGGTTACCTACTTTCACAGTGTGCCCCCCATTTTTGAAGCTATTCTGCATGTTCCCAACAAAGAGCGATTTAATGTGGGAAGCCTTAAGTATGTGGCCATGATGGGAACTTCAGTTCCCATTGATCTTCTCAATGTCTTTAAGAAGTCCTTTCCTAACGTTACTGTTATTCAGGGGTATGGACTTACAGAAACGTCTCCCTTTATTACCCTCCTTCCTCTGGAATATGCTGAGACGAAGATAGGAAGTATGGGCCGAGCTGTCCCCCGTGCTGAGGTAAAGCTGGTAAACGATAAGGGGGAGGAAGTGCCGGGTAGTGAAATAGGAGAACTGATTGTTCGCGGTCCCATGCTCATGAAGTGCTATCATAATAATCCGGAGGCTACCCGGGAGCGAATTAAGAACGGGTGGCTCTACACGGGTGATTTATGCAAGAAGGATGAGGATGGTTTCTTCTACCATGTGGGGCGGAAAGATGATATGATTATCGTTGGCGGGTTAAATGTCTACCGCAGAGGTTGAGCAGGTCTTGCGGAGTCATCCGCTGGTACGGGAGGTAGGAGTTGTCGGGGTCCCGGACAAGGACAGAGGGGAGATTATCAAGGCAGCTGTTGTTGTTACGCCCGGTGCCCAGGTAACCAGGAAGGAAATTATGGCTTACTGTAAAGAAAGGCTGGCGAACTTCAAGATTCCCAAGGTACTGGAATTCCGGGATGAGCTTCCCCGAAGCAGCACGGGTAAAATCGCACGAAGGTTTTTGATAACCCCTCACAGTGAGTAGTAATCCATATCACCAGCTCCTCATGCCGATGTGTTTCTTGTAGACTGCAAGGGCCAGGTGTTAACCCGGAGATAGAAACTGACGTTCAAGTTCTGTCTAAAAGCTGTCAGTGTTTCATCCTCTAAGATACGTAACCTTTTGAGCCATTAATGATCTCATGCAAAAAATTACCCTTTCTCGGATTAGAGGAAGTATTGCTCAATATGTCCGGTTGGCCACCAACGTCTTCCGCCCTTTTTTTACTATAGAGGTGAAGGCGGACCAGTTAGAGAAGTATCGTTCGGAGCACGAAGGCATTACTTTTACCCCTCTCTTGATGAAAGTGATTGCTGCCACCGCCAGGCACCATCCGCTCATGAATGCGGTGGTATCAAGAAGATTTTTTGGAATAAAGGTTTTTGTTCAAGATGAAGTGGACATGTGTTTTGCAGTGGAAAAGACTTATGAAGGAGAAACCTTTGTTGCTGTGCCGGTCATTCGGGATGTTGAAAAAAAATCGATTCAGACCATTGCCTCTGAGATACGGACTATCGCTGAGCTTCCCTATGAAGAACTTCCGGGCATTAAACCGGTTTTATTCTTTCACAGATATCCCTATTTTGTGAAGTTTGCTCACCTTAAGAGTCTGTGCCGATTTCCCCGTGTGTTTAAAGGACTCTTTGGTACCATTGGCTTTAGCAATTTGGGTAAATTTGGAGTGCAGGTTGCATCACCTACCTGGATTAATGCGGTTACTTTTGTTATCGGGACTATTGATAAGAAACCGGTGATTGTAGATGGTGAAATAAAGAACATACCGATACTTCATATTACCATGGGGTTCGACCATGCTGTTTTTGATGGTGCTGAGGCAGGGAGGATTCTCGCAACAGTTAAAGGATTGATTGAAAATGGCAATTATGATGCACTATAATAATAAAATTAACAGGAAATGTGAGGAGAGAGGACAATCAGACATGTGCTGGTTTTTACCCTGGTAAGTCTAATGGCAGGTTTTTTGAGTTGTGTTGTTACACCCGCTTATGCACAATCCACGGCGGACTTAGGGGAGCAGGAGTTTGTGGTTTTCATGCTGTGTAATGATGATGTGGAAGGCTATTGTGAAAAAGACCAGGTAAAGCAGGAGAAGTTCCTATTCAGAGAGGACAGTAGCTTTGTGATCGGAGCCTTCGAAGATCAACTGGTGCTATCGGGGAACTATAGTGTGCAGGGGTTGCTCTTGGAAGCTGAATTTTCAGCTTTAAA
This sequence comes from uncultured delta proteobacterium, assembly GCA_963752035.1. Lineage (GTDB taxonomy): Bacteria > Desulfobacterota > WTBG01 > WTBG01 > WTBG01 > CAVVWZ01. Next base: position 47,818 of record CAVVWZ010000088.1, read on the forward strand.
GGATGTGATTAAAACCTATGACTTCACCATAACCGGCCTTCTTATTGGTAACTTCATTATGGTAGGTCTGTGTGATGTTGAGTATACCTTTATTGGACTCAACAAAGAAGAAGCCCGGTGTTACTTTCTTGGTTTCTCAATGGATGAGGCTTTAGTTCCCGACACTCAGTAGCAATCGTACAAAGCAGGAGAGATATTTTTTAATCACCAGATCTTTATAGTTACTGTTTCATAAGAAGGTTAAAAAAGGTGCAGTATGCGCGTTGCCATGTACTATAGCAATAAGGATATACGAGTAGAGGAGATGCCGAAGCCGAAGACTGGCCCGGGTGAGCTGCTGGTGCGGGTGGAGGCAAGCGGTGTCTGCGGCAGTGATGTAATGGAATGGTACCGTATTCACAAGGCACCATTGGTACTGGGTCATGAAATTGCAGGTGAAGTCGTGGAGGTAGGAGAGGGGGTTACTAATTATAAAGTCGGGGATCGTGTTTCAGCTTCCCACCATGTTCCCTGTAATACCTGTCACTACTGTTTGTCGGGTAATCATACCGCCTGTGATACGCTCCGGACAACCAATTTTGACCCGGGTGGTTTTGCAGAATTCCTGCGGTTGCCTGCTCTCAATGTAGATCGTGGGGTATATCTTTTACCTGATGAGGTTTCCTTGGAGGAAGCTACCTTCATTGAGCCCCTTGCCTGCGTTTTACGGGCACAGCGGCGGGCACAGGTTGGACCCGGTAAAACGGTCCTCGTCCTTGGAAGCGGTATCGGTGGACTGCTCCACATTCACCTGGCGGGGAAGCTTGGGGCAACCCGGGTGATCGCAACTGATATTGATGAAGCCCGGCTGCGTGCAGCTGCCCGCTTTGGTGCCGACCTGGCCCTCAATGCAAAGGAAAACATTCCGACTCGGCTGAAAGAGTTAAACGAAGGGCGGCTGGCAGACAGTATTATCGTCTGCACGGGTGCAGTATCGGCCCTGCAGCAGGCCATGGAGAGTGTGGAACGGGGAGGAACTATCCTCTTTTTTGCCCCTACAGA
>CAVVWZ010000089.1:0-5460 GCA_963752035.1 uncultured delta proteobacterium
TACCGTATCACATGAACCTTGGCGTTTTTGGGAACGGATGTTTTGACCGCCGTTTCCAATCCGTCCAGTGTCATGTTAGCCAGCACGGGACTGATGATGGCCCCTTGTGGTGTACCCGCTTTGGTCGGATAGAGTTTTCCTTTGTCCATATAACCGGCTTCGAGCCATACACGGAGAATCCTCCTATCCATAAGGATAGAGTTCAATATCCATGCATGGTCGATTCTGTCGAAACAGGACTTAATGTCCGCCTCCAGTATCCACCCTGCAGACCGTCGCCTTGCCAGACACAGATAGCACTGTACCATGGCATCTGCACAGGACCGCCCTTCCCTGAACCCATAGGAGTTAGGGTCTGCTGTCGTCTCCGCTACCGGTGTCAGGGCCAGTGCATACAGTGCCTGCATCGCTCTGTCTTGCATGGTAGGAATCCCTAAAGGTCGTAACTTCCCGTTTCTCTTTCTTAGATACACTCGTCTGACGGGGAGAGGATGATATCCTCTCCTTCTCAGAGTGTCTACCGCCTGCATCTTCTTTTCCGCTGTGTTCCAGATAACGCCATCTACTCCCGGTGTTGCCTTTCCTTTGTTGGTAACAACCCGTTTTATCGCAAGAAGCTTTGCGTAAAACGAGTGAGTCAGAAGCCACTGGAGAGATTTTGCCAGTCTATACCTTCCTTCTCGAACAGCCTGTGCGATACGCATCTGTAGCTTCTTCACCCTTCGCCTGTACCGTATCCCACTTAATGGAATCCCAGTGTGGCTTTTGGCGGGAGGACGCATGGATCTGTCGAGCAGTCCTCATTTGCTTTTCCTCCTTAAGAAGTTCTACCGATTCTCTCGCATCCAAGCACCCGACGGACGTCAGCACCCTTACGGGTCAGATCATGTAGCTTCATCTGAGCATCAATCCCTATCTATCCCATTACAGGATAGCCTTCGCTTCTTCCGTCATCTCTCCCTCTACCTCCATCAGCTTGCCTTACGGTTAGCCTGCCTCTCAAGGCGAAGGCACAGGGTTACTACGTTCCACACATTTGACAACAGATGCCTTAGGCCCGTTCTATCTGCCGGTGGGAGTTTTGCCCGTGTCGGAGACTGTCAAAGGTCTCCGACCTACCCACTTACCATTTTGGTCCAAGCCTGTCAGTTCCTTTGGCTTGTTCAATATGACGGCAGTTACAAACGTTCACATATGTTAGCCATAGCATCCTATCCTAGCACCTCACCCGGAGGGAACTTCCAGGAGGGTTTCTTCCTCACGGTCGAAACCCCGTACCGGAGTACTTTGGCACATTAGCAGGAAGGCTCCATACCCGTCATGGATGCACCATGAGCGCATGCTTCCCTTGGATCGCAGCGACGGGACGCTGGGTTCAATCAGATATAACATCCTCTGTTGAACAGTCATAATGTGCAGCCTCGTATCGCAGTTAAGATTCTTGCAATTATCAGAGGTTATGTCCGGGACGATTTTATCGTAACAGACAGGATGTATTGTGAAATAATTAGTGGTATGTTTTGGTGAAAAGCATGATAGCAACCTTGATTTGCAGAGGTCAGACGGGATATCCAGGACGCACTTATAATGTGAAGGTTTGGATCATGACAGGCATCTTGCCTGTCAGATTATGCAGAAATAATTACTTTGCTAACTGAAAGATAAGAGCATATTGATAGGGAAGCATTTCGAGCTTTTGAACCAAATGATATCCTGGGGTGGAAAGTTCCGAGATCACCTCGTCGGGTGAAAGTTTCATCTGGTCAGGTGGCCCTACGGGAAGTTCCCCTTTTATGAAATCAATGATTACCAGCCTTCCACCGGGCAGTAGGTTTTTTTTCAGTTTCTCAAAATAGATCTGACGTTCTTCAATGTGATGGTAGGTGTTGCAAATAAAAACCAGATTAACCGGTTCCGGCAGTTTGGGATCGTCAGGTTGTCCCAGGATGCTTGAAAGGTTAGGCAGGTTTTCACGCCCAGCCCTTTGGTTGAGATAGTCCACCATATTTTTTTCGATGTCAATGCCGTAGACCCTGCCTTTCGGGCAAGCCCTGGCAAACCGGACAGGGAAATAGCCGGTGGCGGAACCGATATCTGCAATAATCGTGTCCTGCTTGAGATCCAGGGCTTTTATGACAGCATCAGGCTTCTGCCACGCGTCCCGTTCTGGTCCTTCAAACCTTTTCGCCCATGTTTCAGCATCTGTAAACCTGTGTTGACCTCCGTGATGTTTATAGTCGTGGTGTTTTGCGGAGTGTTTCTGATTATGAGGGGTATCACCTTCACCGGTGAAGGCCCTGCCACTTATGAGCAGGATGGCCAGCACGGAAATTACAATAATTTTTGACATATGTTCTTTACTCATGCTCCACTCCTAGTCGTCCTGGTAGCGAAAGCCGTGTTTGATGATGTCGCCATATTTGGCATCCACCTGTTTAAAGGAATCGGGGGCCCCGGTTTCCAGCAGGGTACGATTGAGTTCAGGAAATACCTGAGGGCCGCCTTCTTCAGGCAACTGCCGGGTGGCATCAATAACGATTTTGCTGGTTGTGCCCCGTTCGGCCTGGCTCGGGTCAAGTGTTAACCCTTTGATCTTCTCGTACAGGTAGTTGGCCGTGTAGGGCTGCCAGCGGGTTGCCAGGGCATTATCCACCTGGGTGTGGTCCAGGATGTCGATATCTTCATCCACTACGATGACCACCTTGAAGATAGGTATTATACCGGCCAGTGTCTTACCTGCATCCAGGCCCTGTCCAGGTCCGGTCTTCTTAATACGTACATAGGTCAATCCCGGTGCATGTACCGGTGAGTGTAATTCAATTAATTCTGGTACCATTCGTTTAAACCCCGTGTTGAAGATAACCGCGGTTGGACCGGTACAGTAGCCACGGGTTGCCCCGGTGAACTGGTTCACCAGCCATGGGTTTTTGCGATGGGTGACGGCCGTCACATTCATAAAGAAATTTTCCTTCTTTCTAAGACCCATGTATCCTGCCATTTCACCAAAGGGGGCCTCCGGTAATCCTGGCTGGTCCAGGGGAATTTCACCCTCAATCACCATTTCAGCATTGGCGGGAATGAGCATGTCGTTGGTTTCGCAGCGCACTACATCCAGGGCTTTACCCCGCAACCCTCCTGCTACAGCAAGCTCATCGATAGGTCCCTCGGCAAGCATACGGTTTGCGACCCTTGAACTGCTGACGATCCATACGTAAGGATCCTGGCCCAGTACGAGGGCTACCTTGGCTGTCTTCTCCCCCCTTTCCTTAGCCGCCATCAGGTGCTTCCAGCCGGTCTGGTTAGGCTCAGGGTTGACGCCCACCAGCCGGGGGCCTCTGAGCTGGCAGCGGTAGGTGCCATAATTCGGGCCCATTTCAGGGTCCTGGGTGAAGACCGAAGCTGTAGTGATGTAGCGGCCGGCATCTGCGGGGTTACTCTTGATAAAGGCAAATTTGGTAAGGTCGACCTGATCACCTTTAAGTACCACTTCTTTACAGAGTGCCTTACCGGGTTCAACTTCAATGGGGTCGATCAGGGGAAACGAACCTTGTACCAGTCTACTCTGGAGGTGTTCCATGGCCTTTCGATAGCTTGCCCTGGGATCTTTTATAACCGGTTCAACGCCGAACACGATTGCTTCGATATCAAGGTGACCATGATGATTGGCAATCAAGGGCCCTTTGATCCACTCGCCGTTAATTTTTATCTGCTCGGTAAGGATGACCGGTGCTTCCTCCCAGCCGTACTGATCGATAAGACGGTACATCAGTGCTGTCATTTCATAGGCGTCCTGGTCAAGTTTCTCGAAGCGCAGCACCAGACCCCGTTCCTCCAGCACTTCAATAAACTCGCGAAGGGTATCAAATGGGGCAGACGGGTGAAGAGGGCTTCGATGAAGAACCTGAGGCTCCGGAATCGGAAGCATCCGCTCCTTTAGCACTCAATCCATAGCCGCCAGCCGTGACTGCCCCTACACCTGCGGCACTGATGGCGAGAAACTCACGGCGGGAAACTGCAGTTTTCGTGGACTCGAAAGCAACCGTTTCTGTAGAAGTAGTATGGGGCATAATAAATCCTCCTTTGATGGAATATAAGTCATAATCAGGTAGATGATTTACGGTCGGGAATTGCATCATAATAAGATCGAACCTCTGGCAAGCATTACTTTTGCATTCTAACTGGTATAAACAGGGAGACTATAGAGGAAGTGAAGTTTGGTGTCAATTAAAACATAGATTAAAAGATACATTAGAAAGGTAACACTATTACACTTTCCCCCCTCACCCTAACCCTCTCCCTGAGGGGCTGTGTCATAAGACATCCTGGTCATTGCGAGTGACCACAGGGAGCGTGTCAATCTCAATTTTTCGACATGTTACGAGATTGCTTCGGTCGTTCTACTCCCTCGCAATGGCAGTATGAAAAGGACTGGAAGAGAAGAGGATAGAAAACTTGACAATATTAAACAAGTGTTTTATATTAATGTTTTAAACGTATGTTTACGATACGAGAGGGTAAAGGGGACTGTTATGATCAATCAAGAAAACGAACATACCAAAACCAGAGAGCGCATCCTTAAGATTGCCTGTGAGGTCTTTGCCAAACGGGGATTTCGTAAAACCACCGTTCGGGATATCTGTCAGCAGGCGGGGGTAAATGTTGCCTCGGTTAATTACTACTTCAACAGTAAGGAGAAGCTCTATGAAGAGGTGTGTAAATACGCCTGCGGAATTTCATCTGAGGATGCTGATGTGCGATTTAAATTTAATACCAGTGGTAAACCTGAAGATCAGCTGAAAGCCTTTGTTCAGGCGCTGTTAGTAAATGTTCTGGGCACAAAACCCTCCAGCTGGAGACACATGATCATGAGCCGGGAAATGGTCGAGCCGACAAATGCCCTGAGCATTGTTATTAAGGAAATGATTAAGCCCCGATTTCAGCAGCTCTATTCAATTGTACAGGAACTTCTGGGGGAAGGTGTAGAGGAGGAAACAGTTCGTCGCTACTGCTTTAGTATTACCGGTCAGTGCCTCTATTACCGGTTTGCCCAGCCGGTTATTATGAAGCTCAATCCCCAGCAAAAGTACGATCAGTGCAGGCATTCAAAAACTTTCTGATCACATTAACACATTTTTCACTGGACGCCATTAAACAGTTTGCATCAACAAAGATAGAGAGGAGTTAACGTGCGAAGGAAAATAGTATACCTGCTCCCGGTTTTGATTGTGATTGCCGGTTTTGCTGCCATGCGGTTTCTGTCCAGTTTTAAGACAGCCCGGAGAAAAAGAAGCCAGAGCCGGTTGTAAAATTGTGCGAAACACGAAGTGTAGAACTTGATGAGTGTCCCGGCGGAGATTGTTGCCTACGGCAGGCTTGCCTCATCCCAGCCGGTGATTCTGTACAGTGAGGTTGACGGGACTCTTCAGCGTGGTGACTTTGACTTTCGTCCCGGTCAGTCAT
>CAVVWZ010000090.1:0-3992 GCA_963752035.1 uncultured delta proteobacterium
AGAAGAGACGGTGCTGCAGCAGGTTCAGAACTTACATGAACTCAGTGGATACACAAGAAACTGAGACACAAAGGTATAGCGACTATCTTTTCTCCGGTTTGAAATCTTCCTTTCGCAGTCCTAGTTTTTGCATTTTATCAAAGAGGGAGCGTGATTGAATGCCAGCCCTCTTTGCAGTTTCTCCTACTCGTCCGTTAGTCAAACGTAGAAGTCCTGACAGGTAGGTACGCTCAAACTTTTCAAGCACTTCTTTGCGAACTTCTTGCAGAGGTTTCTGTAGCCACTCTTCTTGAAGATCACCAACATCTTGTGGATTCAACAGCGATCCAGTGTGCATCTGGGTTGGTTCGCTTTTTCCACTAATGTTTGTCGGCAAATCATCGAGAGTGATTTCAGTATCATTACATAATAGCATAGCTCGTTCGATGACATTAATCAATTCCCTTACATTGCCCGGCCACGAATAGTGACATAATGCTTCCTGTGCCTCGTCAGTTATCCCGAAGACCTCACAAGCCAATGCGTGGTCGAAGATAATTTATATAGCTCTCAACAAGAACAGGTATGTCTTCAAGACGGTCTCTCAAAGGTGGAATTTTCAAGGTCATTACACTAAGTCTGTAATATAAGTCTTTACGGAAATAGCCTGATTCGATTTCTTCTTCCAAATCACGATTGGTGGCAGCCATCACACGAACATCTACCTTGAATGATTTCTCGCTTCCTATTCGTTGTATTTCGTGTTCCTGGAGAACACTGAGGAGTTTTACTTGTAGGTGATTCGCAAGTTCTCCAATTTCATCAAGAAAGATAGTTCCACGGTGGGCAAGCTCAAACCATCCTCTCCTTGATCTTTCTGCCCCGGTAAAAGCCCCCTTCTCATGTCCAAAAAGTTCACTTTCTAACAGTGTTTCTGGTAATGCACCACAATTAACTGTAATAAATGGGCCTGATGACCTCGGGCCTTCAGCATGAATAGCCCGGGCCAGTCTTTCCTTCCCGACTCCTGTTTCGCCAAGGACAAGGAGAGGAATATCAGCTTTTACCACACGGTTTACGACCCTCATAAATGTTTGCATCGCTGTACTTGTCGAGACAAAGTCAGTGAGACGAGGCTGCGCTAGGGTTCGTATAGTAGCGAGGGTTTTTTGCTGAAGCTCACTTCTTTTGGCTAAAATGGTATTGACTACAGCTTGAAGGCTTTCATGAGATAAACCTGAATAGAGAACTGCATCACATCCCGCAGCAAGGAATTGTGCCCGTTCTTCCGGATCTTCTTCAGCAGACATAACAACTATCCCTGGAGAATCGGGAAGTTGTTGTAACAGATTTATTGTATCAAAAACAGGTTCGGGAATAAGGGACTGACTGATTATGATCAAATCACAATTTTCCCGGGAAATACGTTTCAGTAGCTGGGATTTTCTACTAATAGTATCAACAATTACATCTTGTTGAGAAAGCAAGGTTTGCAAATCTTTTTGAAGTTTAGGTTTGTCTATGGCAAGCAAAACGCGAATTAACATCAGAGCTTTATACCTCCTATTTTTAATGATTTATAGGAATTATAATTCCTATTTTATCGGAAGTCAAGTCTCTTATATTGTTAATAAGTGTCCCTAAGTTTATTATTAATGCAAAATTCCAAGAAAGCATTTCCCTAATTATAGCTTTCTGTGTAGCCTTATTGTTAAAAAAGGAGTCTATACATCTTAAATAAGAAGAGCTATAAACTCCTATTTTATTTCAAGAGTAATAACCGCCTTACACCCAAAAGACTATAACAATCTGATTTTTATAGTTTATTTTTGTGGGCTTTTTGAGGGTTTGTACTGGCACAGTATATGCTCTTATGCATTTAATAAGATGTTACTCTCATGTGAGTAAATTCATCAACTTAAGAAGGAAGAGGTGATGAAAAAGGCAAAGGAAGAAAAGAAATCAAGAAAAGTTAAGGAAACACCAAAGACTAAAGACAATAAAGAGTTGAGTAAGCCTAAGATCCCTGTGATCTCGAATTATTACCCCGAGGAACTTCCTAAAAGATAATCCTCTAAACCGAGATAGGACATTATGATAACGTTTACAGCCGGGGCTACTGGCCAGGAGTGAAAACACCATGAAAACAGTTCTACTCTTTGAAACTAATAAAACATTAAGAGCTCTTTATAAAGAAGAGCTTGAAGATGAAGGATACCATGTCTACTTAGCAAAAGATACCATGGAAGCACTTGCACTTCTCAAGAAAATGCCGGTTAATATCCTCATTACGGAATATGAGCTTGAGCCAACGGAAACGTATTTGAATTTGCTAAATTTGGCAAGGGAGATTAGGCACATTCCGGTAATAATTTTTACCTGTTGCCCACGTACCTTCATTGACTGTGCATGGTGGGGAGAAATGGAGTATGTCAGTAAAACATCTAATCTGGATGTTCTCAAGGAAACCATGAGAGAGATGCTTGATTATAAGGGGTGTATTGATAGATTTTACGGAAGTCGGGGCAGCCTGAAACAACAAGAGCTCTTTTTTTAGAGTGTATGAAAAGGAAGAAAGGAGATTAGCTATGTTTAAGAAGAAGAATGTTAAAGCTGGTACTGTTCGGAAAGTAAACACAGAAAAGAATCACCTTTAAACTCGACGCACCAGAGGCGCAGTGTGTTTTACTGGCCGGGGACTTCAATGCCTGGGAGCCGGAAATGCATCCCCTTAAAAAATCTTCTAAGGGACTATGGAAGAAGATGGTTAGCCTTTCACCAGGAAGATACGAGTACAGGTTTGTAGTCGATGGGCAGTGGCAAAATGATCCTGATTGTACAACCTGCGCACCTAATCCATTTGGGGGTAATAACAACGTGCTGATTTTACCGGCAGGTGCCGACTAAAACCAGTGCATCTAAAAGATACTAAAAATAAATATATAAAAAAGGGTGAACAAAACATTAAAGACTCCCACATTCAACCATGAAGTGCAACAGAGGCAGTTTGTAAAACATCGTAAGGAGTTGCAAAGTTAAGGCACTTACGAGGTCTTGAGTTAAGTTGGTTTTCAATATATTTAATCTGGGACTCAGTAACTTTAGCAAGATCAGTCTTTTTGGGCAAGTATCTTCTGATGAGCCCAATAACTTGCTCAACAGATCCTTTTTCCCAGGAACGATACGCATGACAAAAGTATGACGATATACCTAGCGCTTGATTGACATCCTGATGTTTGACATTTTCTTTGCCATTGTCATACGTGATGCTTTTTCTCAATGAAGTATCAATGTCCATTAAGTTTTGAATAATCGCACGGGAGACAGGCTCAGCCTTATTAGCAATCACTTTTTTAATTTTAACGTAACGAGTTAATCGTTCCAACTGGACAACTAAGGCTGCAGGAGATTGTCGTGAGACCATCGAGTCTGATTCCCAGTGTCCGAACTCAGATCTGTCATTAATTTTTTCAGGACGCTGATCGATCCCGACGCGGCCAGGGATAGTCTCAACAGAACCAGTTTTTTTGGCTTTACGTTTACGACGCACTCGATAATGCCGCGGAAGATGTTTCTTTAACTCTTGAGCCTCAGCGTAAATGTACTGATAAATTGATTCATGGCTGATAGAGTTTTCAGGATGTTCTTTTTTCAGTGTGCCGGAAATGATCTCAGGACTCCAGCCATCTTTGATCTTTTGATGAACATAATCTCGAATGAAGCTATTCTTCAACCGTGGATGCGTATTGGCTGCAGATTTTCGATGTTTTGACCGGGCCTCGGCTGCATGAGGCGTATAGCTTTTGTATTTGGCTGCTCCATTTCGCCTGATTTCTCGGCTGATGGTGCTCCGGTTACGCCCAAGCATTCGGGCTATGTTGTTTAAATTGAACCCTCCGGCCATAAATAGTGCAATTTTGTCCCGCTCATCAGCGGTTATTTGGTTATATGTTTTTTTCATACACAAAGGATACTCTATTTTCCTCTGTGTTGCACTTCGTTATTGAACTAGG
>CAVVWZ010000091.1:0-16964 GCA_963752035.1 uncultured delta proteobacterium
AAAAAAACTTTTCAACTCTTCCTTCATACAGGGGTGCTTCTTTGGCTGTACCGAGGATTCTTTTTTCTTAATTCATTTATATCCAGTAAGGTTTGCTTTGCGCTCTTTGCGTTTGCGGTGAATTATTTCAATCTTCTTCCAAAATCCGCAATTTTGCTTAAAATATTTTAGCTCTATCATTTTTTGCTGCCAGTCATCTGCCGCTCGTACTTTTCCAGAACAAGTTCCAGGGCCTCTCTAATGTAAGTTGCCTTGGGCACTTTGGTCTTTGCTGACAAGCTGTCGAGCTTTTCTAATTGTTCTATCTCGATATAAATCGATCTGAGAATTTTCATTCATGCTCCCCGGTGAGGATCCGTAGGGCTAATCCTCTAACTCTACCTGGACATTCCAAAAACCGTCCAGCCAGTATTTTTCAAAGTGCTCTTGAAAGACTCTTTTGCCGAGGGCAATGGCAAAATCATTTTTGTAAAATAGTATGACCAGGTCTTTTGTTTTTTCCTCGTGGGCTTGTGCATAGCCTGGGTCCATTGCAGTTCTGTGAAGGCTTTTTAAGTAAGCAGACAGAACCAGCTTTACGGCTTTTTCGACGGTTGTGTAGTATTCCTCGCGTATCTTTTCACTGTCTGTTGGTGGTTCCATCAGCTCAAATCGATACTCACTTTTATAGGGATCCAGATAGGCAGTGATTTTTCCCCTTCCCTCCTCTACACGTGCGCTGATACCTCTCAACCAGGGAGAGTGCTTCTTTAACGCTTTCAATCTCTGTGCCGAAAAACTCATCCACGGAGATGTTCTCTGTATCGGGATTAAAGAAATCCATCGAGCATAGACCCGGTGTTCCTGGTGAGGGCTTCATAAAATCGATGTGAAAAATAGGGGCTCTTAACCCGTACTCTGGTCTTATGTGGAGGGTGAAGTCACGATAGTAATCAGATCCAGGTGGAACCTGGAACTGACTAATGGTTGCAACACCCATTTTATCGTTTTGAAAAGATTTTATGGGGACTGCTATGACATCACTGCCAAAGAGCTTGTTAAAGGGGAAAGACAGTTGCAGAGTAAGTTCGCTAAATTCCTGGGTAATGGGTCTTTCGTTCGCCCCGTACTTTTTGAGCAGGGTTGTTGTGTAGTTGCGAAGATTGGTGTAAACCCCAAAATCAGAGTACTCTGGCGGTTGAAAAGTTGCGATAAATATCCCGATGGCAATGATAAGCAGCAGCAGTACTATTCCTATAATTTTTACTATTTTCATGTATCCCTCCTTTACTAAAAACTATTGCCTAAAATGAGCTAAAATGCCTAGAGTGCCTAAATTAAAAACTTATTTCTCACCGCAAAGACGCAAAGTCACAGCAGAGATATTTAAAATAGGTTTACTTTGCATTCTTTGCGTCTCTGCGGTGGGTTAAATCCTCCCTGTATTTTTATTCGTCATTCGTCACTTGATTGTTCGTCTTTCGTCCTTCTCTTTGTCTCTTCTGCACTCGACGTTCATTTCTTCTTATAAGTCCAGACGCATCCACCTTCCTCCCACACGATTTCAGTGGGAAAGAATCCCATCCTGCAGCCCGGATGGTTAGGGTGGGTGAGATGCATTTTCTCTACTTCGCAGATTTCACGGTCGTCAAAATCGTATCCAAGCTGTTTTATCCACTTTTTGTGCCTCTTGAGGCGGGCACAGTTCTTCCACCTGACCACAATTTCACCATTCTTGGGCTCAGAATATTCAAATTCTGATATGTCGTGATGTTGCTGATCAAGGTTAAAAACATTATCGAAGCATTTCTTGAGTGCCAGGTTAGGGGCCAGTTTGGTTACCGCTTTGGCAACGGGACCTAAAAACCGCGGTACCGACTTATTGTAGGCCGCCACAGTATCATCTACCCACTCTTTCACCGTTCCAAGTCTCTTGTGGGTATAGTAGCTGATCATGTGATCCATTTCGAAGAAGTCACAACACCGGTCGTACTTTTCTTCAAGTGACATCGCCTTGGTGTTGGGCTTTTGCATCGCAACATCAGGTTTATGCCGCTTAACTTCTTGTGCCATACGCCACCTCCTTGTACCCGGTTTCCGTGAGCACCCTTTTTACCCTATTGTATTCAGGGTACTTTTAAGTAACAAAGTATAGGGAAAAAGGTTGCTGTGTGTCAATAAAAATGTGCTTGCACCCTTTCAGGAAACTATGAGGAGAAACGGTTTTTGCTTCATGCTGTAGCAAACATAACAGGTGGAGCGGTTACTCAACTGTTTTCATTGAGAATTGTTTCTATGCTTGAGATAATTGTCCCTAGATCATCTTCGTAAACATCAGAAAACCATATCTTTTGCGGGTAAAGCATTACATTGGAACCCAGTCCACAGAGCCCCATACAGCCAGACTGTGAAATTCTTACTTTCTGCTCCCATCCTCTCGTCTTCATCTCTTCCTTTAAGCGTTTTCTGATGAGCGGGCTCTTGTTGTCAGCACACGACTTGCGTTCTCCACCGCGGTCATTGGTGCAGACAAAAACGTGACAAGTGTAGGGTGATTCCTTTTGAACTGCCATAATTAATCTCCTTTTTTAGGGTTAGTATTGTTAAAATCCAAATCACATAAATCTCTATATGTTTAAAAACTCACTTTCACCGCAGAGAGGGAGGAGTACGCAGAATCGAATTTCACAACAAGTGTTAAAATCCATTTTTCATCCATTTAAACTGATTGTTGTCTTTCGTCTTCTCTTTGTTTCTTTTCCTTGGACGTCCATGTTTTTTTATGATGTGAGTTTTGCTTTGAGCTCTTTGCGTCTCTGCTGTGGTTTAAATTTTATCCCGCGACAGACGGGTACGCATCTCTTTTGCCTGCTAACACCAGTGAACAGGATACCAGCACGATCAGTATCCCTGCGATACCCCTCTTAGAAATAGTTTCACCAAATCCGATGACTCCTATGGCTATATTGAAGACCGGTACCAGCATGCCTATAAGAGAACCCGTCGAAACGGGAAGGTGGCGGAAAGCGTAGGTCATGGACAGTTGACCTGCTGAAGCCGCAATGCCTATGGCAAGCAGCACAAAACCGGCACTCATACCAATAGAACCGGTGGTAATATTGGCAGGAACAAACACCAGCCAGAAGCCGACGACAGATTGAGCAAAAAATATGGAATGTGATGACTCAGTCGCGCGCAGTTTTTTGACCAGAACAATTGCCACTCCTGCCGATAGTGCACCCAGTGCGGCAAGAAGGTCATATTTTCCGATGTCCAGCAAACTCTGTGTATCACTGGTTGCAATGAGATAGATGCCGAAAAAAGCAGCAAAAATAATCAGCCACTTTTGTATGCTTACCTTTTCTCCCAGAAAGATGACTCCAGCTATTGTGGCAAATATGGGTGAAGAGTATAAGATAACCGTTCCCTTGGAAATACCGATGGTGTTTATGGCCAGGTAAAAACAACAGGACTGCCACACCACCGAAGAACCCCCGGAGAAAAAGCAGTGTACTGTGTGTGAAGGTAAACTCGATTTTTTTTACCAGCGCTAAGGACCCCAGGAGGGCAAGGCCAATAGCAAAACGGAAAAAGGCTATAGCATAGGAATCAATGTGCGGTATTGAACGAACAAGGCCGGCCATGATGGAAAAGCATATGCTTGAGCATACCATCATCACTGAACCGGTAAGATAGGGGTGTTTTGCCAACATATCGAGCCTGATAATCGTTGAGTGAGGTGTTGCTCACGAATTCTGCCTGGGACTATAGCAAATCGTTTAAGCATTATCAAAAGAATTTAATCCGTGACTGAAAAGGGGAATTGCTCTCTCCTGCCCCCAAACCGCGGGATTGTGATTGACATAATCCGGACTTTTCTTTATAGTGCTACAACACTCATCGTTCATGTTTCTTTAACCTTTTTGTGTAGTTATCACCTATGGAACTTAAGAAAGTAACTGACTACCTCGACAACTATCTCGACATAGATGCCTTTCGTGATGATTCAGCCAACGGGCTGCAGGTTGAAAACAGCGGTACTGTTGAGAAAATCGGCCTGGCAGTGGATGCCTGTCATGACGCGATAGTAAAGGCGGACAGTGGGGGCTGTACTCTTCTGGTTGTGCATCATGGTCTTTTTTGGGGAAAACAGGAGCTTGTGCTTGGTTATTTCCATAAGCGTATCCGTGCCCTGATCAATGGGGATGTTGCCCTGTATGCCGCACATCTGCCCCTTGATGGACATCCTGAGGTAGGACACAACATCCAGATTGCCAGGAAGGTGGGTCTTAACAACATAGAGCCATTTGCGCAGTATTATGGAAAAGCGATCGGTGTCAAAGGCAGTTTACCGGAACCACAACCCTTAGGTGAGGTGGCTCGCAATCTGGAACAGGCTATTGGCAACTGCAGTGTCCTTCTGCAATTTGGTCCTGAAAAAATTAATTCAATTGGGATTGTATCGGGTTCCGCTACCGAACCTAATTTGTTCGAGGAACTCAAGCTGCAGGGGATCGATCTGTTTGTATCCGGTGAACCAAAGCATGGTGCCTACTATCTTGCCCAGGAGATGGGTCTCAATATCTTTTATGGCGGACATTACCTGACAGAGACATTTGGTATGAAGGCCCTTGGAGATCACCTGGAGAAGGCTCTGAGTATACCTGCTGAGTTTATAGATGCACCCTGCATTTTTTAAATACAGTGCCCACCGGTTTCTTCCCACAGGCGTAAAACCCGTTGACAACTATAGATTATTTAGGTAATTTCTAGGATTATTTCTTGTCAGTGTGGTTCTCTGCAGTGCAATCAAAACGTTACTGGAGGTCTGTTTCTGTGCATGTAGGAAAAGTTTTAAGCGAAACAGCGAAAAGAATCCCCCAAAAGACAGCTGTCATTTTCAAGGATGAGGAAATAACCTTTTCTCAGCTGGAACTCATGGTTACCCGTTTGGCTAATAAGTTGAGATCATGTAAGGTGGGCAGCGGTGATCACGTGGCTATTATTCTGCCCAACTCTTCCCAGTGGGTCGTTTCCTACTTTGCTGTAATGAAGCTGGGTGCAGTTGCAGTACCCCTCGATTTCCGCCTCAAGGGAGAGGAAATTGACTGTCTTTTCACAGGTGGAAAGCATCAGAACTATAACCGGGAAGAGGATGCGTCCTTCAGCAGGTATGAAGATGTGGTTGGTGATGAATCACTCATCGGCAGTGGAGGTAGATATTACCGAAGAGGAAGCAAACTCTACCTTTATACCTCGGGGACGACGGGCAAACCAAAAGGGTGGTCCTGACCTTTTCCAACCTCTGATCTTTTCCCCGGAGGGGATGCATGAGGTCCTGGAACCGGGGAAGAGGATATCCTCGGCATGTCTTTTGCCCATGTCCCACATTTCAGGGCCTATCATGTGTAACGAATTCGTGCTAAGGGGATCTACACTCTTTATTTTTGACCAATTGAGGCCTGATAAATCTGTCGGCAGTGGAAAAACATCAGGTTACCTACTTTCACAGCAGGAGTTTTCCCCACTTTGAAGCTATTCTGCATGTTCCCAACAAAGAGCGATTTAATGTGGGAAGCCTTAAGATGCCATGATGGTCTCCAGTTCCCATTGATCTTCTCAATGTCTTTAAGAAGTCCTTTCCTAACGTTACTGTTATTCAGGGTATGGACTTACAGAATGTTCCTCTTTATCACCCTGGTTCCCCTGGAATATGCTGAGACGAAGATAGGAAGTATGGGCCGAGCTGTCCCCCGTGCTGAGGCAAGCTGGTAAACGATAAGGGGGAATAAGTGCCGGGTAGTGAAATAGGAGAACTGATTGTTCGCGGTCCCATGTCATGAAGTGCTATCATAATAATCCGAGGCTACCCGGGAGCGAATTAAGAACGGGTGGCTCTACACGGGTGATTTATGCAAGAAGGATGAAGATGGTTTCTTCTACCATGTGGGGCGGAAAGATGATATGATTATCGTTGGCGGGTTAAATGCTACCTGAAGAGGAGAAACTTGCGGAGTCATCCGCTGGTACGGGAGAGGAGTCGTCGGGTCCCTGCAGACAGCAGAGGGGAGATTATCAAGGCAGCTGTTGTTGTTACGCCCGGTGCCCAGAGAAATAGGAAGGAAATTATGGCTTACTGTAAAGAAGGGCTGGCGAACTTCAAGATTCCCAAGGTACTGGGAATTGGGATGAGCTTCCCCGAAGCAGCACGGGTAAAATCGCACGAAAAGGTTTTTGATAACCCCTCACAGTGAGAGTAATCCATATCACCAGCTCCTCATGCCGATGTGTTTCTTGTAGACTGCAAGGGCCAGGTGTTAACCCGGAGATAGAAAGTGACGTTCAAGTTCTGCTTGCTGTCAGTGTTTCATCCTCTAAGATACGTAACCTTTTGAGCCATTAATGATCTCATGCAAAAAATTACCCTTTCTCGGATTTAGAGGAGTATTGCTCAATATGTCCGGTTGGCCACCAAATGTCTTCCGCCCTTATAGAGGTGAAGGCGGACCAGTTAGAGTAGGCATTACTTTTACCCCTCTATGAAAGTGATTGCTGCCACCGCCAGGTACCATCCGCTCATGAATGCGGTGGTATCAATAAGTATTTTTGGAATAAAGGTTTTTGTTCAAGATGAACTGAGCATGCGTTTTGCAGTGGAAAAGACTTATGAAGGAGAAACCTTTGTTCGGGATGTTGAAAAAAAATCGATTCAGACCATTGCCTCTGAGATACGGACTATCGCTGAGCTTCCCTATGAAGAACTTCCGGGGATTAAACCGGTTTTATTCTTTCACAGATATCCCTATTCGGTTTGCTCACCTTAAACAGTCTGTGCCGATTCCCCCTGTGTGTTTAAAGGAGATTTTTCCGGTAGGCCATTGGCTTTTAGCAATTTGGGTAAATTTGGAGTGCAGGTTGCATCACCTACCTGGATTAATGCGGTTACTTTTGTTATCGGACTCATCCATAAGAAACCGGTGATTGTAGATGGTGAAGAAAAGAACATACCGATACTTCATATTACACTATGACTTTTTGACCATGCCTGTTTTGATGGTGCTGATAATGCTCGCAACAGTTAAAGAATTGATTGAAAATGGCAATTATGATGCTCTATAATAATAAAATTAATAGGAAATGTGAGGAGAGAGGCAGTCAGACATGTGCTGGTTTTTACCCTGGTAAGTAAATGGCAGGTTTTTTGAGTTGTGTTGTTACACCCGCTTATGCACATCCATGCGACGCAGGGGAGCAGGATTTGTGGTTTTAATGCTGTGTAATGATGTGGGAAGGCTATTGTGGAAAAAGATCAGGTAAGCAGGAGAAGTTCCTGTTCAGAGTAGGACAGTAGCTTTGTGGTCGATATTTGAAGATCAACTGGTGCTATCGGGAACTATAGTGTGCAGGGGTTGCTCTTGAAGCTGAATTTTCAGCTTTAAAGGATGTGATTAAAACCTATGACTTCACCATAACCGGTCTTCTTATTGGTAACGTCATTATGGTAGGTCTGTGTGATGTTGAGAAGACCTTTATTGGACTGCAACAAAGATAGAAGTCTGGTGTTACTCTTGGTGTCTCAATGGAGTGAGGCTTTAGTGCCCGCACTCAGTAGTAATCGTACAAAGCAGGAGAGATATGTTTTTTAATCACCTGCTCTTTATAGTTATTGTTTCATAAGAAGGTTAAAAAAGGTGCAGTATGCGCGTTGCCATGTACTATAGCAATAAGGATATACGAGTAGAGGAGGATGCGGAAGCCGAAGCAGCGGCCCGGGTGAGCTGTGGGCGGGGCGGAGGCAAGCGGTGTCTGCGGGGAGGGATGTAATGGAATGGTACCGTATTCACAAGGCACCGATTGGTACTCGGTCATGAAATTGCAGGTGAAGTCGTGGAGGTAGGAGAGGGGGTTACTAATTATAAAGTTGGGGATCGTGTTTCAGCTTCCCACCATGTTCCCTGTAATACCTGTCACTACGCTGTTTGTCGGGTAATCATACTGCCTGTGATACTCTCCGTATGAACTAATTTTTGACCCGGGTGGTTTTGCAGAATTCCTGCGGTTGCCTGCTCTCAATGTAGATCGTGGGGTATATCTTTTACCTGATGAGGTTTCCTTTATAGGCTACCTTATGGACCCCTTTCCGGGCACAGCGGCGGGCACAGGTTGGACCCGGTAAAACGGTCCTCGTCCTTGGACGGATCGGTGGACTGCTCCACATTCACCTGGCGGAAGCTTGGGGCACCCGGTCGATCGCAACTATATTGATCGATGCCCGGCTGCGTGCAGCGCCCGCTTTGGTGCCGACCTGGCCCTCAATGCAAAGGGGGAAAACATTCCGACTCGGCTGAAAGAGGGTAATGAAGGGCGGCTGGCAGACAAGCACCATCGTCTGCACGGGTGCAGCACGGCCTGGGGAGCAGGCCATGGAGAGTGTGGAACGGGGAGGAACTATCCTCTTGTCTGTAGGGGCAAAAAAGAGGATAGTTCCTCCCCGCTCTACACACTCCATGGCCTGCTGCAGGGCCGTTACTGCACCCGTGCAGACGATTATGCTGTCTGCCAGCCGCCCTTGGTTTACCTCTCTCAGCCGCGCCGGAATGTCCTCCTTTGCATTGAGGGCCAGGTCGGCACCAAAGCGAGCAGCTGCACGCAGCCGGGCTTCATCAATATCTGTTGCAATCACCCGGGTTGCCCCAAGCTTCCCCGCCAGGTGAATGTGGAGCAGTCCACCGATACCGCTTCCAAGGACGAGGACCGTTTTACCGGGTTCAACCTGTGCCCGCCGCTGTGCCCGCAAAACGCAGGCAAGGGGCTCAATGAAGGTAGCTTCCTCAAAGGAAACCTCATCAGGTAAAAGATATACCCCGCGATCTACATTGAGAGCAGGCAACCGCAGGAATTCTGCAAAACCACCCGGGTCAAAATTAGTTGTACGGAGCGTATCACAGGCGGTATGATTACCCGACAAACAGTAGTGACAGGTATTACAGGGAACATGGTGGGAAGCTGAAACACGATCCCCAACTTTATAGTTAGTAACCCCCTCTCCTACCTCTACAACTTCACCTGCAATTTCATGACCCAATACCAATGGTGCCTTGTGAATACGGTACCATTCCATTACATCACTGCCGCAGACACCGCTTGCCTCCACCCGCACCAGCAGTTCACCCGGGCCAATCTTCGGCTTCGGCATCTCCTCTACCCGTATATCCTTATTACTATAGTACATGGCAACGCGCATACTGCACCTTTTTTAACCTTCTTATGAAACAGTAACTATAAAGAGCTGGTGATTAAAAAACATCTCTCGTGCTTTGTACGATTACTACTGAGTGGCGGGCACTAGATCATCACTCATTGAGAAGCCAAGAAAGTAACACCGGGCTTCTTCTTTGTTGAGTCCAATAAAGGTATACTCAACATCACACAGACCTACCATAATGAAGTTACCAATAAGAAGACCGGTTATGGTGAAGTCATAGGTTTTAATCACATCCTTTAAAGCTGAAAATTCAGCTTCCAAGAGCAACCCCTGCACACTATAGTTCCCTGATAGCACCAGTTGATCTTCGAAGGTTCCGATCACAAAGCTACTGTCATCTCTGAACAGGAACTTCTCCTGCTTTACCTGATCTTTTTCACAATAGCCTTCCACATCATCATTACACAGCATAAAAACCACAAACTCCTGCTCCTCTGGGTCCGCCGTGGATTGTGCATAAGAGGGTGTAACAACACAACTCAAAAAACCTGCCATTAGACTTACCAGGGTAAATATCAGGACATGTCTCATTGTCCTCTCTCCTCACATTTCCTGTTAATGTTATTATTATAGAGCATCATAATTGCCATTTTCAATCAATTCTTTAACTGTTGCGAGAATCCTCCCTGCCTCAGCACCATCAAAAACAGCATGGTCGAAACCCATGGTAATATGAAGTATCGGTATGTTCTTTATTTCACCATCTACAATCACCGGTTTCTTGTCAATAGTCCCGATAACAAAAGTAACCGCATTAATCCAGGTAGGTGATGCAACCTGCACTCCAAATTTACCCAAATTGCTAAAGCCAATGGTACCAAAGAGTCCTTTAAACACACGGGGAAATCGGCACAGACTCTTAAGGTGAGCAAACTTCACAAAATAGGGATATCTGTGAAAGAATAAAACCGGTTTAATGCCCGGAAGTTCTTCATAGGGAAGCTCAGCGATAGTCCGTATCTCAGAGGCAATGGTCTGAATCGATTTTTTTTCAACATCCCGAATGACCGGCACAGCAACAAAGGTTTCTCCTTTATAGGTCTTTTCCACTGCAAAACACATGTCCACTTCATCTTGAACAAAAACCTTTATTCCAAAAAATCTTCTTGATACCACCGCATTCATGAGCGGATGGTGCCTGGCGGTGGCAGCAATCACTTTCATCAAGAGAGGGGTAAAGGTAATGCCTTCATGCTCCGAACGATACTTCTCTAATTGGTCCGCCTTCACCTCTATAGTAAAAAAAGGGCGGAAGACGTGGGTGGCCAACCGGACATATTGAGCAATACTTCCTCTAATCCGAGAAAGGGCAATTTTTTGCATGAGATCATTAATAGCTCAAAAGGTTGCGTATCTTAGAGGATGAAACATTGACAGCTTTTAGACAGAACTTGACCGTAAGTTTCTATTTCCCGGTTAACACCTATCCCATGCAGTCTAGAAGGACCACATCAGGTGGTATGCAAAAGGAGCTTGCGATTTGGATTACTACTCACTGTGAGGGGTTATCAGCAATCTTCGTGCGATTTTACCCGTGCTGCTTCGGGGAAGCTCATCCCGGAATTCCAGTACCTTGGGAATCTTGAAGTTCGCCAGCCTTTCTTTACAGTAAGCCATAATTTCCTTCCTGGTTACCTGGGCACCGGGCGTAACAACAACAGCTGCCTTGATAATCTCCCCCCTGTCCTTGTCCGGGACCCCGACAACTCCTACCTCCCGTACCAGCGGATGACTTCGCAAGACCTGCTCAACCTCTGCGGGGTAGACATTTAACCCGCCAACGATAATCATATCATCTTTCCGCCCCACATGGTAGAAGAAACCATCTTCATCCTTCTTGCATAAATCACCCGTGTAGAGCCACCCGTTCTTAATTCGCTCCCGGGTAGCCTCCGGATTATTATGATAGCACTTCATGAGCATGGGACCGCGAACAATCAGTTCTCCTATTTCACTACCCGGCACTTCCTCCCCCTTATCGTTTACCAGCTTTACCTCAGCACGGGGGACAGCCCGGCCCATACTTCCTATCTTCGTCTCAGCATATTCCAGGGGAAGGAGGGTAATAAAGGGAGACGTTTCTGTAAGTCCATACCCCTGAATAACAGTAACGTTAGGAAAGGACTTCTTAAAGACATTGAGAAGATCAATGGGAACTGAAGTTCCCATCATGGCCACATACTTAAGGCTTCCCACATCAAATCGCTCTTTGTTGGGAACATGCAGAATAGCTTCAAAAATGGGGGGCACACTGTGAAAGTAGGTAACCTGATGTTTTTCCACTGCCGACAGGATTTTATCAGGCCTCAATTGGTCAAAAATAAAGAGTGTAGATCCCCTTAGCACGAATTCGTTACACATGATAGGCCCTGAAATGTGGGACATGGGCAAAAGACATCCGAGGATATCCTCTTCCCGGGTTCCCAGGACCTCATGCATCCCCTCCGGGAAAAGATCAAGGTTGGAAAAGGTCAGGACCACCCCTTTTGGTTTGCCCGTCGTCCCCGAGGTATAAAGGTAGAGGGCTTCTTCCTCTTCGGTAATATCTACCTCCACTGCCGATGAGAGTGATTCATCACCGACCACATCTTCATACCTGCTGAAAGAACCGGTGCCCTTCTTCCCGGTTATAATAATACTGCTGATGCTTTCCACCTGTGAAAAGACAGTGACTTCCGGGTAGAGATCACTGGCAATAACCCCCTTAATGGCAGCATCGGTCAGAATAGTGACAATTTCCTCTCCCTTGAGGCGGAAATCGAGGGGTACTGCAACTGCACCCAGCTTCATTACAGCAAAGTAGGAAACGACCCACTGGGAAGAGTTGGGCAGAATAATAGCCACGTGATCACCGCTGCCTACCTTACATGTTCTCAGCTTATTAGCCAGGCGGGAAGCCATAAGTTCCAGCTGAGAAAAGGTTATTTCCTCATCCTTGAAGATAACAGCTGTCTTTTGGGGGTTTCTTTTCGCTGTTTGGCTTAAAACTTTTCCTACATGCACAAAAACAGACCTCCAGTAAAGGTTTGATTGCAGTACAGAGAACCACACTGACAAGAAATAATCCTAGAAATTACCTAAAGAATCTATAGTTGTCAACGGGTTTTACGCCTGTGGGAAGAAACAAGGGGGGGCACTGTATTCAAAAAATGCAGGGGGCATCAATAAACTCAGCAGGTATACTCAGAGCCTTCTCCAGGTGATCTCCAAGGGCCTTCATACCGAATGTCTCCGTCAGATAATGTCCGCCATAAAAGATATTGAGACCCATCTCCTTAGCGAGATAGTAGGCACCATGCTTTGGTTCACCGGATACAAACAGATCAATCCCCTGCAGCTTGAGTTCCTTGAACAAATCAGGATCGGTAGCGGAACCCGATACAATCCCAATTGAATTAATTTTTTCAGGACCAAATTGCAGAAGGGAGCTGCACTTGCCAATAGCCTGTTCCAGACCGCGAGCCACTTCACCTAAGGGTTGTGGTTCCGGCAAACTACCTTTGACACCGATCGCTTTGCCATAATACTGCGCAAAGGGCTCTATGTTGTTAAGCCCCACCTTCCTGGCGATCTGGATGTTGTGTCCTACCTCAGGATGCCCATCAAGAGGCAGATGTGCGGCATACAGGGCAATATCCCCATTGATCAGGGCACGGATACGCTTATGGAAATAACCGAGCACAAGTTCCTGTTTTCCCCAAAAAAGACCATGATGCACAACCAGAAGAGTGCAGCCCGCACTGCCAGCTTTTACTATCGCATCATGACAGGCATCCACTGCCAGGCCGATTTTCTCAACAGTACCGCTGTTATCAACCTGCAGCCCGTTGGCTGAATCATCACGAAAGGCATCAATGTCGAGATAGTTGTCGAGGTAGTCAGTTACTTTCTTGAGTTCCATAGGTGATAACTACACAAAAAGGTTAAAGAAACATAAGGGGTGATTGCTGTAGCACTATAAAGAAAAGTCCGGATTATGTCAATCACAATCCCGCAGTTTGGGTGGCAGATGAGAGACAGTTCCCCTTTTCAGCCAGGGATTAAATTCTTTTGATAATGCTTAAACGATTTGCTATAGTCCGAGGGAGAATTCGTGAGCAACACCTCCCTCAACGATTATCAGGCTCGATATGTTGGAAAAACACCCCTATCTTACCGGTTCAGTGATGATGGTATGCTCTAGCATATGCTTTTCCATCATGGCCGGTCTTGTTCGTTCAATACCGCATATTGATTCCTATGCTATAGCCTTTTTCCGTTTTGCTATTGGCCTTGCCCTCCTGGGGTCTTTGGCGCTGGTAAAAAAAATAGAGTTTACCTTCACACACAGTACACTGCTTTTTCTCCGGGGGTTCTTCGGTGGTGTGGCAGTCCTGTTTTTTTACCTGGCCATAAATACCATCGGTATTTCCAAGGGAACGGTTATTTTATACTCTTCACCCATATTTGCCACAATAGCTGGAGTCATCTTTCTGGGAGAAAAGGTAAGCAAACAAAAGTGGGTGATTATTTTCGCTGCTTTTTTCGGTATCTATCTCATTGCAACCAGTGATGCACAAAGTTTGCTGGACATCGGAAAATATGACCTTCTTGCCGCTCTGGGCTCACTATCGGCAGGAGTGGCAATTGTTCTGGTCAAGAAACTGCGCGCGACTGAGTCATCACATTCCATATTTTTTGCTCAATCTGTCGTCGGCTTCTGGCTGGTGTTTATTCCTGCCAATGTCACCACCGGTTCTATAGGCATGAGTGCCGGTTTTGTGCTGCTTGCCATAGGCATTGCTGCTTCAGCAGGTCAACTGTCTATGACTTACGCGTTCCGCCACCTTCCCGTTTCGACGGGTTCTCTTATAGGAATGCTGGTACCAGTCTGCAATATAGCCATAGGAGTCATCGGGTTTGGTGAAACTATTTCCGGGAGGGGTATCACAGGGATACTGATCGTACTTGTATCATGTTCACTCGTGTTAGCCGGGAAGAGAGATACGTACCCGTCTGTTACGGGATAAAATTTCAACCACCGCAGAGACGCAAAGAGCGCAAAGCAAAAATAGATTAAAGATAAATGAATTAAGAAAAAGAATCCTCGAAACAGCTATAGAACTACTCAGCATAAAGAGAGAAGCAAAGGTTGTTTTTTTACCTTTTAAAATCTCTACGTGGGCTCTTTGCGGTGAGAAATAAGTTTTTAATCTAGCTCATTTTAGGCATTTGTAGTAATTTAACCCTAAAAGAAGGAGATTCATTATGGCACTTCAAAAGGAATCACCCTATGTTTGTCACGTTTTTGTCTGCACCAATGACCGCGGTGGAGAACGCAAGTCGTGTGCTGATAACAAGAGCCCGCTCATCAGAAAACGCTTAAAGGAAGAGATGAAAACGAGAGGATGGGATCAAACAGGTGAGGGTTTCACAGTCTGGTTGTATGGGACTCTGTGGACTAGGCTCCAATGTAATGCTCTACCCGCAAAAGATATGGTTCTCTGAAGTGTCGGAAGATGACATAGGGACAGATTATTTCACAGATAGCAGCAATCCTTAAAAAGAACAGCGTTGAGGGAAGGCGTCATCATCACCCCATGGCATGATTGAAAAGGCAGCGATTATGCACGGGTCGTTATTAAAGAAAGCAGCTGCCACTATGTTTTTTATTGACAGAGAGCAACCTTTTTCCCTATACTTTACTCAATAAGACCCTATTGTTTAAAGTGCGAACGTGCAGCATA
The DNA here is from genome assembly GCA_963752035.1 of uncultured delta proteobacterium. Taxonomy (GTDB): domain Bacteria; phylum Desulfobacterota; class WTBG01; order WTBG01; family WTBG01; genus CAVVWZ01. The sequence goes on from CAVVWZ010000091.1 coordinate 14,971, forward strand.
ACGACTTTACACAGTTACCAAAAGGAAGGAGGTGAACACTATGGCACAAGAAGTTAAGCGGCACAAACCTGACATTAAGATGCACCCGCCCAATACCAAAGCAATGTCACTTGAAGAGAAGTATGACCGGTGCTGTGATTTCTTTGAAATGGATCACATGATTAGCTACTACACCCACAAGAGGCTCGGAACGGTAAAAGAGTGGGTAGATGATACGGTGGAAGCCTATAATAAATCGGTACCGAGATTTCTCGGTCCCGTGGCCAAAGCAGTAACGAAACTTGCTCCGAATCTGGCACTCAAAAAATGCTTCGATAACGTTTTTAATCTGGATCAGCAGCACCATGACATATCCGAGTTTGAATACTCTGAGCCCGAGAAGGGTGAAATTGTCGTCAGGTGGAAAAATTGCGCTCGTCTTAAGAGACATAAAAAATGGATAAAGCAGCTCGGCTACGATTTTGATGATCGGGAGATATGTGAGGTAGAAAAAATGCATCTCACCCATCCCAACCATCCGGGGTGCAGGATGGGATTTTTTCCCACCGAAATTGTTTGGGAAGAAGGTGGATGTGTTTGGACGTATAAGAAGCAATAAATGTTATGAAGATGGCGGACGTACAATCGAGTGGCAAGTAACAAAGGCACAGATGCACAAAGTAACAAAGGGACAGAGGGGCATCAGGTTCTCCCGTTAGCAGGTTTACCCGTTTGCAGGTTACGTTTTTAATGGGCATTTGTAATCGTGCTTCTGGCTCCTGTCTTCATTTTCTTAAGATTTGCATTATCTCGGTAAAGGAGGCATGCATGAAAATAGTAATAATCATCGGTAGAGTAAGCTGCTGCTTATTATTGTTATCGGAATTTTTATCCTCACCTTTAAACCCGAAGAGTATTCCGATTTCGATGTTTACACAAACCTGCGCACCTACGTTATCACGACGTTACTGGAACAATCGCAACGAGAGACCTATTACTCAGGATTTCACTGAATTCACCTTGGCTGTCTCTTTCCCCTTTAACAAGGTCTTTGGCAGTGATGTCATCGCTGTGCCTCTACAATCTTTTGAAAGCGATACACTGGGTGTTGCAACCATCAGCCAGTTTGAGGTGCCTCCCGACTCTTCTTACTATCGAGATTTCACTTTCACATAAGACCACAGTACGGGTTCAGAGCACCTGTCTTTCATATCGATTTTATGAAGCCTGCACCAGGAACACCGGGGATGTGTTCAATGGACTTTTTCAATCCAGACAAGGACAACATCCCCCTTAAAGAATTCCTTGGTGAAGAACTCGAAAACATTCAAAAGGCCATCACTCTCGTTGAACGTTATCAGCGCACGGTAGAAGAGGGAAGAGGAAAAATCACCGGGTATCTCGATCCCTATAAAAGCGAGTATCGATGTGAGCTGCTTGAACCACAAACAGACGATGAAGCACTGCGGGAAAAATACTACACCACGGTTGAGAAAGCTTTAAACTGTTTCCATGCTTACCTTACAGCCTTGCATATGAGCGCGACACCTGGCTATGCACAAGCACATGAGGAAAAAACAAAAGAGTTGTGTGGTTATTTTATGACAATGATTTTGCCGTCTCTTTAGGCAAAAGAGTCTTTCAAGATCACTTTCAAGAAGTACTGGCTGGACGGTTTCTGGAATGTCCAGGTAGAGTTGGAGGATCACCCTCCGATGCATACCGGAGAGCGTGAATGAAAATTCTCTATCAATTTATATCAAGAAATTAAACAATAAGAAAAAACTCGACAAGTTGCCTAAGGACACAAGCCAAAGCTGCAAGGCAACTTACATCAAGAGGCTCTGGAACTGTGCTGGAAAAGTACAGCTTTGCGGATGAAGGGCAGCCAAAAAAACCCCTAAAAGCCAAGTGCAGGCCCGGAAAGCAGATTGAAATAATTCACCGCCCCAGTTAAATAGGTTACACATTTCACGGGGCAGGCAGAGGCGCAGAGAGCGCAAAGAAAACCATAC
>CAVVWZ010000092.1:0-6480 GCA_963752035.1 uncultured delta proteobacterium
AATCAAATCCTGGATCTTATTATTTGTCTTCTGTTCTACCCACTCGTTGATCTGTATGCGTGCCTGTTCTGAATTGTTTTTAAAGTTCACCCGGATGAGAGAAGCCTTATAATGCTTATTGGTCAAATCAAGGAAATTTTTCAGAAAAGAGTAATCATTTTCTGCCCAAAGGGCATTAGCTATGTTGAGTTGAACATCCCCCTTTTCCTGTTCGACATTCAGCTGTGTCTGGAGATGGGCAAATGAGGAGTGAAGTTGATTTTGATCTCCGGTGAAAGTGAGCACCTCGGCCATTTGCTGCGCAGTGCTTCCACGGGCTCCTGCATAGGTTAGCGCAAGGGCAGTTGAAATACTGTAGGGAGAGAAAAACAGGTTTCCCTCTTGTTCATGAAGCTTACTGTAAAGATTAAGGGCAAATGTGGTGTTTCCATCCACAAGGTTTTGGGTGTCTCCCTTGTCAGGTGTTCCAAGAGAAATGCTGGAGGTGCATACAGTTACTGACAAAATGGTCAATACACAAAATGTGAATAATGGTAGTGTTTTCATGAGTTCCTCCTCAGTAAGGGTACATGAAAAATAGAAGTCTGAATCCAGGAGTCAGAAGTAAGAATAAAACGATCTGAGATGTGTGGGGAAAAGTTTTTATCACATATTGCATATCCCACATCCCATATCACTTTGTTACGCTATTTCTCCAAATCACAATCTAGTATCCAGGATCTAGTAACCAGTATCCGGTCTTTATTTGTTGCCCGGCTGTTTATACCACCTGCGTACGACAAACTTCTTTTTCTCACCTTCAACCACATCCGTATACTCATTGACCGGTACCCGCGCCTCAAGTGTTTCATCAAGTACTTCTTTGAGTGAACGGATTCTGACACCACCCTGGTTCCCTGCCCGTTTGGTGTCATAGTCAAGCCGGCTTTCTATGGCCCGGCCCTTGTCAATAACGATAATGACATGACCTTTCCATACTAGTATGTCTAACGTCTGAAGTGTCTGTATGATCTGATCTGAATCTAAGGTGGCTATCTTTACCGGTTCACCGAAGGATATGAGGGAGCTTGTATTTCTGGGGGTACAACCATTGGTTGCTTCATAGAGCAGGCCAGAACAGTCAAGTCCTTTCAGTGTCCACTGATCTTTGCTGTCCTGGCTGAGAGGAATGGGTGGAGGATAAAATGTGAGCATTTGTGGTATGCCTTGCCTATAGTTTCCTCCCCACAGGTAGCTTTGTTTTTCGGCTGAAAGAAGATTGTTGATGATAACACTTTGTGATGGCAATGTCTGTAATCGACGGGGCGGTTTATAATTGTGTGTAGTTACGAATCTGCTGTCGATAAAGTATCCTTTCCGGATAGGATAGGGGTAGTCTTCCGTGGTTACCCGGTATATGGTAGCGGCAGCACCGGGGATAGCCTCCTCAATCTTAAACACCGTTTCGGGCAGGGCAATAAATTCCAGTTCCCGGGTCAAACCGGAGTCATCACGGTGAAGGGTTTTTCCATCGGTATTGCCAAAGACAAAAGTGAAATCGGCGGTGTTTAATACGGGGGTGGGCAGCTCGGCAATTGCGTAAAGAACAGCAGGTTTGTCTGTTCTGGTCTGGCCGTAACAGGAGTTGGTTATGATAAGAAGGAAAACTGCGTACAGGGGAAAGTGTTTCATTAGATGCCCAGATTGGAAAGCATGACGCATATCGCGTTAACCGTTCCCACAAGGGTTGGATGTGAAGCTTCAAAACCATCAACTGATGAGGACAAACCATCTATGGAAAGTTGTAACTGTTGAGGGTTCTTATCCTTATCCTGACGTGTTGCTTCGTGGGTTGAGAGTGCGGCAAAATTGAGTATGCTTTCGGCCTGTTCACCCTTAGTTTTTGAAAGCTCTTTAACTTCTGATTTTAAGGTTGAAAGGAGCTTGAGCAACTGGGTTTTATTTTCTTCTTTTTCCGGTTTGATCTGTTTAAGTTTGCCTTCGATTTTTGAAATTGTGTCATCAATCATCTTTCTACTCCTCAGTGGGTTATCCTTCGCATCACACAACGGTTATTGAATCAAAATCTTATGAGCGGTATTCTGCCAGCTCTAACAGTATACCATCAGGATCGAGAAAATAACACAATACTTTCTGTCCCGCCTCGTGTGTTATGGCAGAGGCCGGTACCGCAACCGTATCACCGACAATCTGTACCTGTGCCAGTTTCAGGCGTTTGACAGCGTCCTCAATATTTTTGACTCTGAAGGCAATGTGGCGTAATCCGGTTGTGTTTGCCCGGGAATGTGCCGGCACTGTTTCACCACAGGGGGATTCATAGCACAGCAGTTCCAGGCGGGGTTCACCTGCAGGTGCTACAAGGTAGGCCACATCGGCACGGACATCCTTGAGGCCTATGATGGATTCAATCCATTGCCCTTCAAGGTGTGCCCTTCGGACTTCCTTAAACCCCAGCAGTTCTGTGTAAAAGCGAACAGAACGCTCCAATTCGGAAACAACCAGATTTATGTGATCCACTGCATCAATCAACAGGAGTGCTCCCTCAGCCCATTCTGACCAATTAGTTCTAAACAGAGATCTTTACGTGCCGGATTGTTTGCTTTGAAAACCCTGTGCTTTGCACAGGGTCGCAAAAGGAAACAGCAGCGCTTACATGCTTTCTTTGTTTCACCCGTGTATCACAGGTGGTAGTTTACTTCATCTTGGCAATTTTCTTTTCTATCATGAGAATGTGTTTGTGTTCTTCATCCCGCAGCTGCTCAAGCAGTTCCTGCAGAAACAATACTGTAGTAGTGTTGAGAAGGTTGCTGTAGAAATGGTATGCGTCTTTCTCTTTTTTAAGGGCAGCCTGCAGGATCTCAAGTGGGGTTTGTGGGATATGTGTTTCGGTGCTCATGATAGTTTTCCTCGCACAGGACAGTTTTGCACTTTAAGGGTAGACGAACTGAAAGAGTCTGTATTACCGCTGCTTTTGCACCTCCTTTTTAATGCGCTGCACATGCCCCCGGCCGAGGGCCTTAACTTCGCAACCAAGCTCGAAGTACCTGCGTATCGTATCATCAGGCAGAATGCCGAAACAGTCTATTACTGCGAGAGGATTCCCTGCCCATGAGACCACATCCTCCGGATTGAGATCGAGGTAGGATTTGTGGGGAACAGCAAGAATGACCGCCTCCACATCCTTGAGTGCTGAAGGCAGATCTTTGTGAATTGCGTACATTTCCTAAATCCTCCTGATTTCTAAAGAACCGTTTCCAGGAAAGTTCCGGTGACGGGTAAACATCCTGATTCTCCAGTTCATACCAGTGATCCACGTAGGGGTCGTGTACGCGCATTTCTGCCCCCATTTCAGCCAATTTGCGTACAACTATCTCACTTCCGCTGTAACGTGTGTCGCCCACATCCTGCCGGTAGCTTGCGCCGCAAATCAATACATCGGCCCCGGCGATGTAGCGGTCCATGATTACGGAGGGCATCACGGGTGAGTTCTGCTGCATGTAAAGCCCTGGTGTCATTGATGTCAATAACCGTGGGGGTTATCTTGAAAATACTGTCACCGTCTTCAAAACCCAGAATGTGCCGGTAGGCCCAGTATCCAAGCCCGCCATCCTTCGGCAAACAGTATCCGCCAATGCCGGGGCCGGGGAAGATAATGTTGCTGTGCGTCGGACGCATCTTGATAGCGTTTATAACTTTGATCAGATCAACACCGTTGCGTTCTGCAAACATGCTCCACTCATTGAGGAAGGCAAGAATGGTTGCACGATAGGAGTTTTCCACGATCTTGGTGGTCTCCGACTCGATGGGACGATCCATGACCGTCAGAGGATAGTCCCGGGTGTTCAATACTTCCCGCAGGAAGCACTCAACACGTTCCCGTGCTCTATCATCACAGCCTGCACAGACACGCCAGAAATCACGGATACTGGAAACGTACTCTTTTCCCGGCATCACCCGTTCAAAGCTGTGGGCGAGAAGCGGGTCAACATCAATAGCACGTTGTGCAAAGGCCTTCTTGAGAATAGGCCACGCGACGAACTCGGTAGTTCCCGGTGCAACGGTCGTTTCAATAAGCACCAGGCAGGAGGGGGGGATTAACCCGCCAATGGTGCGTATGGTCGCCTCAAGGGCAGCCATCTCAGTCTCCCCTGAACGCATATCACCAAGGTCATGCTTGGTGTAGTCGCACTGTACGTCAATCACCACACAGTCGGCGAGCTTGAGACAGTCACTGTTGTAAGTGGCGGTAAGTGTTTTTTTCTCTAACACGCATCGTTTAATAATTTCATCTACTTCAGGGTCTTCAGCCTTGACGGGAGATTCTCCGCGGTTAAGCAGGGGTATCTTCCAGTAGCTCCTCGTACTGGGTCGCTGGCAGCCAATAACGAATTTAGTGCTGCTTCCCGTTTCGTCTTGCGTGTCGGCGATGATTGCGGCCATCACAGCCCCGACAAAACCGACGCCCATCACCACAACGATCTCTTTTCCCTCACTGCGGGCCTGTTGAACCAGCTTTTCTACGCGCTCGAATTCTTCTGAGTAGTCATCTGTTGCTGGTATGTCAAACTGTTCTCCTGCGGGACTCAGTGAATATTCTAAGGCGGCGTCATCAGAATAGAGGTTTTGTTTTTCAGTAGCCATAAGATAAAATCTCCTGTTTTATTATTGTGCGAAAATAGTTAGTGGGATAATGTGTTTTACATGCCTGAGGTAGTGTGGTCTGCAATACACTTCATTGCAAGAGTGGTCCCTTGAGCAAACGTATGTCATCGATCCAGACAGTACCTGCTCCATTGATAACCAGATTGAGTTTAATATCGTCAGGATTTTCGCCTTTCTTGAGAAAAAAAGGTGTTTCCTGTGTTGTCCATTCAGTGCTCCCCGACAGGGGGGAATCCAGCCCCCGGGAGAAAAACTGACCTTTGCCGGGAAAGTGACACCACATCTCCAGATACACCTGTCCGGTAACCTCTTCAGTGCGAAGGTGTGCCTGGTAAATCAGACGGGCATTTTCAACATCTATATCTCCAAGCTCATACAACCTCACGGTAGCAGGTTTTTCGGTGCTAATCCGCAGTGAACCGTTCTGATCGCTTGAGATGTTTTTGTCAAGGATAGTGTCCGAACGGCTAAGTATACCATCAATACTGTCAAGAGGATAGTGTGCTAGTTGAACAATATCATTTTTCTTGCCGGTGCACCCGAATAACAATAAATGAGCACATACTGTAATAAAAAGGATTATTCTTCCCATGTATACCATGCGATTTTCTCCGGTTAAGGTTTCGCGTGTCTTGATTTTCGGTTTCATCATTCAGCCTTTCCTGCCCCAGCGGACCCTCGTTTCGGCCAGGGGACAAGCCCCATGGGGAGAGAAGGAAGAAGGGGAATTTGTTCATAACCGGTCTACAGGCGACGAGAGATTCTTACGTACCCATAGTTGTGACAGGTTGGTTTTTCACAATAGACACAGTGCATTTTCTTTGGGTTGAAGAGAAACTTTTGTGTATGTCCACACTTGTGACAGGTCCATTTCCCAAGCCAGCTGTCCTCATTGCTTGTCTCGTCCCACTGTACGGTGCCCCCGACACCGATGCAGCCTTCTTGCTGCTGGGCCATAAGATTGAAACAGCGCTGAAGATCCTTTTCAAGGACTTTAGAACAGCTTCGGCTGTGTTTGCCTTCACTGCCCTGATAATAGGGAGAAACAATTCTTTTTCCCTTGACTCCCACCGTTTGAAAAGCATAGTCCCGAGTATCGATTTTCTTCTGTACCGTGTCTATTGCCTTTTCTCCCAACCGCTTGGCCAGGATGCGATCAAAGGCAGTGGGGATGATTCCCCCTAATGAAGTTTCCAGCGGGATTACTGTCACATCAAGGGCAATACCAGCTTTGTCAACAGCCTGTTTGATATACTGAATAGAACTTTCTGTTTCTTCGGGATGGTTTGGGGAAAAAACTATGGTGCCAAACGTTTTCCCCATTTCAAACATCCTTTTCAATTCCCTAACACTCTGCCGGACCTTCTTCCGGAAGGAATTTTGCCCTCTGGTTCCCGAAAGGTCCTCTTCAATGAGTAACTGCTCTGCTCCGCCTGCCAGTGCTACAAGCCTAACTAAACAACTGCAGTAGTCTCCATTGAGGGTGATGATGAAGATTTTTCTCTTTACATGTGCAGCATCAGCTGCCCTGTCAATGCCCTGTAAAAGATCATTTAAGGTGGAATCCATGCCAATTACCCAGTCTGTGCCTGGCAGATTACAGTTCAAATCCGCAGGAATACCCACAACCGGCAGGTTAATCAGGGACGCTAATTTGTGTGAGTTGTGATATGCCACCTTATTTCCAATCACGATAAGCCCATCAATGCGTAGCTGTTTTACCTGTTGAGCAATGGTCTCATAGCCGTTTGTGTTCATGGTGAATCCACTGCTGGAGACGCCGAGCAGTGTGCCTGCCCTGCGCAGAATGCTCTTCAT
>CAVVWZ010000093.1:0-35948 GCA_963752035.1 uncultured delta proteobacterium
TCTTTCATCTGTACCGTGTTCTCTGTGAGCAGGTCCAGTGATTTTCTTAGCTCGCTATTTTCTCTCTGAAGCTGAAACAGAAAAACATAGTTGTTCCAGAGATCTTTAATCCCCGTAAAGAAAAAGGAAGCCGCCCGCAAAGGAGGAGCGTAGGTATCCATGATAGCCCTCCTCAAAAAGGAGGTCTCCGAAGTGGCCTTGAGGTTAGACGAGTAAATAGTAAATGCCAGGCCAATGAGGAATGCAACGATTATGAGGAGCTGGTATTTTCTGAAGAAGGAAGACATCGCCGTGTGAGGGAGATTTAGTAGTCAATAGCAATCTCTTTTAGGAGGGAGAGCTCATCAAGGGCCATCCCTGAACCCATAACAACGCACGTAAGGGGGCTTTCTGCAACAACTATGGGAAGACCGGTTTCTTCCCTCAGAAGAATGTCGAGATTCTTGAGAAGGCCTCCGCCACCGGCCAGAACAATGCCGTGGTCCACTATATCGGCCGCAAGTTCTGGCGGGGTTCTTTCCAGGGTGGTTTTAACGCTTTCAACAATGGTGTTCACCGGACCGGAAATGGCACCTCGAATCTCTTCAGAATTAATCTCAAGGGTTTTAGGAACGCCTGTCACCAGGTCACGTCCCTTGACATCTACGCTTCTGACCTCTTTTTCAGGATAGGCAGTACCAATCGTTGTTTTAATTAACTCCGCAGTTCTCTCGCCAACCAGAAGATTATACTTCCTTTTGATATACTGCACAATGGCCTCGTCCATTTTGTCACCGGCAACCCGCACCGTCTTGCTGAACACAATGCCCGAGAGGGAGATAACAGCAACCTCTGTTGTACCGCCCCCAATATCGACGATCATGTTCCCCGAGGCCTCGCTGACAGGGAGACCTGCCCCTATTGCCGCTGCCATGGGCTCTTCAATGAGATACACTTCTCTGGCTCCGGCTGATTCCGCAGATTCTTTTACCGCCCGTTTCTCAACGGCAGTGATGCCAGAAGGAACTGAAATGATTATGCGCGGTCGAATGAAGCTCCTGCGATTGTGAACCTTCCTGATGAAGTAGCTCAGCATGCTTTCCGTAACTTCGAAATCCGCAATAACCCCATCCTTCATGGGTCTGATTGCCACTATGTTTGCCGGAGTTCTCCCGAGCATTTTCTTGGCATCGTTTCCTACTGCGAGAATTTTTTTGGTTCCCCGTGCATCCCTCCTGATCGCAACAACAGAAGGTTCATTGGTTACAATGCCTTTCCCCTTAACATATACGAGGGTTGAAGCAGTACCCAGGTCTATAGCGAGATCGTTAGAAAATAGCCCGAGAAGACTATCAACTATCATTTCTGCTCTCTCCTTGATGTAATGTGGACGAATTTGGGCTGTTTTAGTGGGATAAGGTATCGCAAAACAGCGGTAACGGTAAAAAATATACCCCCTGCAAAGCACTATAAAACAGAATAACTTCACAAAGTTAGTTTCTGATAGTACCAGATTGGATTATTAATGCAAGTAAATAATATCATAAAAGCACTTGCTTTTTTGGTGACTTTTGATAGAATCGAAGGCTTAAAATCAGTATGCTGGATACAAGATCCTGGAACAGTTTGGATATGAGTTGTGCGATGTGGATCGTAGGTAAAAACAATTAGTAATGGCCTTGTCGGCATCTCACATCAGGTACCTTAACTGTTTTTCAGATTGAGGAGTTACAAAACAAGAAACATTTATGGAAAAGGGGGAAATAAATCCATGCTTGGATGGATGAGAAGACAGACAAAATCGTGGTTTGTGTACCTCGCCTTTGGCATTATCATTATTGTATTTATTTTCTTTTATGGTTACAGCGGGCAGGGAACATCCGGCCAGGGTGTGGCTGCTGAGGTAAACGGCCAGAAGATTACCCGCACCCAGTACGAGAGAAACTATGAAAACCTGTTGCTCATGTCGAGAAACCTTTACAACAAGACCTCCTTTACAGAAGAAGAGTTAAAGCAATTACGGCAACGGGCACTGGATGACCTGATTGAAAGAACCCTCATACTCCAGGAAGCCGAACGGCTGGGTATTACCGTAAGCTCCGGGGAAACGAGAAGGGAGATCGCACAAAACCCTGCCTTTCAGAGAGGAGGACGATTTGATAAAACACTCTATCTGAGACAGCTCTCAGCCAGCCGCATGACACCCAGCGAGTTTGAAAAGGCCGTGCAGATAAACAGCCTCATAGCAAAACTGATGGACAGTGTGCGGGATACGGCCAAGTTTTCTGACCAGGAGCTCTTAGAGTTTTACCGGATGGAAAACGAAAAGGTAAACCTTGCATTCATAAAAGTGGATTCGCCAGGTTTTGAGGATGAAATTGAGATTTCTTCGGAAGAACTGGAGAGCCACTATGAAAAGACAAAAGAGAACTACAGGACACCGGAACGGGTTAAGGCAAGATATCTTACCTTTGACCCCGAGCAGTACAAAGAGAAAGAGACGGTCACACCGGAGGAAGTAGATCAGTACTACCGCCTGAACACGGATCGTTTTTCCCAGGAGAAGGAGGTCACTGCACGGCATATCCTGATAACGGTCGACAAAGAGAAAGGAAGCGCAGGGGAAGAAATCGCCAGACAAAAGGCGGAGGACATAAAAAAACGGATCGACCAGGGTGAGGACTTTGCTAAGCTTGCCAAGGAATTTTCACAGGATGCGGGCACGGCCCCCAAAGGTGGTGACCTGGGCTCTTTTAAGAAAGGACAAATGGTAAAGCCCTTTGAAGAGGCAGCCTTTTCATTAAAACCAGGTGAGGTCAGCTCTCCTGTTCAATCACAGTTTGGCTTTCACATTATCAAGGTTGAAGCGGTTGTGGAAGAAAAAACCCAGTCCCTGGAGGAGGTGCAAGGCACTATAGAAGAAGAGCTAAAAGGCGAAAAGGCAGATGAGACGGTCAGAAGAGAGGCTCGTCGCGCTGGCAGCCTTATCTACCGAAGCGGAAATCTGATTGAGTATGCCAACCAACAGGAACTGACGGTTGAAGAGACAGGGTTTTTTGCCCAGGGAGAGCCCATAGGAAAAATTGGCATAAATAAAGATTGTACCGAGGCTGTCTTTGGACTGAAGACGGATGAAATCAGCCCTGTTGTGAGTGTAGGAAAAAACTATTATGTCTTCCAGCTCACAGAACGTGAGCAGTCTTCTCTTCCCACCCTGGAGACCGTTAAAGACAGGGTGACCAAAAACCTGAAGAGCGAGAAGGCAAATGAAAAGGCCCAGCAAGAAGCTGACCGGATTTTAAAAGAGCTTTCTTCAGGGGTCCCGATGGATCAACTTGCAACCAAAGAGGGATTAAGCCTAGAAGAAACGGGGTTTTTTACCAGACGCAGTAACTTTATTGGAAAGATTGGTGCCCTTAAAGACCTTTTAAAGGATGCGTTTTCCCTTACCCTTCAAAACCCTTATCCGTCAAAGGTTTACTCAAGGGGAAACAACTATTTTGTCGTGAAACTGAAGGAACGGGAAGAAGTGGAAGAAGGGACATTCGTTGCAGAGAAAGAAAAGATACGGGCTCAGCTTTTGCCCCAGAAAAAAGAGGAGCGGGCACGGCTCTGGCTGGAAGATTTAAAGGCAGGGTCCCAGACCAAGATCTTTCTCACCCTGTAGGTTTTTTACAGCAAAGGTTTCATGCTTTACGAGAGGAGCAACGGTATATGGCGACTGACATTCCTCCCTGTAACATTCGTATAGACAAGGAAGGCAACTGGTATCATAAAGGGCTTCCCATAATCAACAAAAAGATCTACCTCCACTTAAACCAGTGCCTTTCCCAAGATCCTGCGGGTAAGTACATACTCTCAATGGATGGCGAACAGTGTTATTTAGAAGTAGAGGATACCCCCTTTGTAATCCAGGAGGTCACACCAGCACCAAGCCCTGAAAATCCCTCCTCCCTCATCCTTAAAATTAATGACGGAACAGAAGAAGAATTGAATACAGACACCCTGCGTGTGGGGCAGGAGGATGTGTTGTACTGTAAGGTCAAGGAGGGGCGCTATCAAGCCCGTCTTTTGCGTTCTGCCTATTACCAGCTTGCCACGTTTTTACAACAGGAAGGGACTTCTTACTACCTGGTGCTGGGTGACAACAAGACCTGTCTTCAAAACCTGTAGGGCATCTGGTATCTATTCAGATTTCTTCTTAAGCTTTCTCCACGTAAGTAACCTGCTTCCTATAGTCTTCTCAAATCCTCTATCAGTAGGATGATAATAGGTTTTTCCCCTGAGTTTGTCGGGAAGGTATTCCTGGCGGGTGTATGCCTGGGGATAGCTATGGGCATAGCGATACCCTTTCCCGTAGCCCAGATTTTTCATGAGTCCTGTGGGCGCATTTCGAATGTGGAGGGGAACAGGAAGTGCTCCCTCACGCTTGACATCAGCCTCTGCAGAAGCGTAAGCACTGTAGATGGCATTGCTTTTAGGGGCCGTTGCCAGATAGACCGCAGCCTGAGCAAGTGCCAGTTTGCCTTCAGGGAGACCTATAAAGTGAAAAGCCTCCTTTGCGGCAATGGCTACCTGCAGCGCCTGTGGGTCCGCATTGCCAATATCTTCTGAAGCAAAACGCACCATTCTCCGTGCAAGATAGAGGGGGTCCTCCCCCGCTTCAAGCATTCTTGCCAACCAGTAAAGAGTCCCGTCAGGATCGCTGCCCCGCATACTTTTGTGCAGGGCAGAAATGAGGTTGTAGTGTTCCTCACCATTTTTGTCGTAGGGAAGGGCCCTGCTGTTCAGGGCCTCCTCAGCCAGAGCAAGAGAAACAGTTCTGACTCCCTTCGAATCGGGCGGTGTGGTTTGCACCAGTATTTCCAGTACATTAAGGGCCCTTCGGGCATCACCCTGGGAGGACCGGGCTATGTGGGATAGTGCCTCTGGCTTGAAGGAGGCAGAAACCGATCCCAATCCACGCTCTTTATCCGTTAAGGCGGCCTGTAAAATAGTAACCAGTTCCTCTTCACTCAATGTGTTGAGTACCACTACCTGTGAGCGAGAGAGAAGGGGTGAGACAACTTCGAAAGAGGGGTTTTCCGTAGTTGCCCCAATGAAGGTAATAACTCCCTTTTCGATATGTGGTAAAAAGGCATCCTGCTGTGCCTTGTTGAACCGGTGAATTTCATCAACAAAGAGGAGTGTTTTTTTTGAGGAAAGACCCTGCTGCCGGCGTGCGCCCTCAATCACCTTTTTTATCTCTTTAATTCCAGAGGTGACTGCACTGAAGGAAACAAAATTATAGGCATCGTTCTGTGCTATAATGTGAGCCAGGGTTGTTTTGCCGCTGCCCGGGGGTCCCCAGAGGATCAGCGAGCTCACCTCACCATCTTCGATTGCCTTTCTCAAAAGGCAGTCTTTGCCCAGAATGTGCTTTTGACCGACGAATTCATCCAGACTGCGTGGCCTTATGCGGTCAGCCAGGGGAGATGTTTTGTCACCGTCTTGTGGTGGAAGGTTGTCAAAAAGATCCATCGTTCACCGTATACCAGGGGTGTGTTATGTAAGGTGGGCCAGTTGTTGTAGAGGTTATCACAGGTATGTGGTGATTTTCAATCAATTTTTTACATAGACACGATCATGATTTCATGGTAGAAATGCCGGAGTAGCATAACAGAATAGAAGGTTACTGCGAGGAAACTAACTTGAAAACATATGGTATCATTGCCAAACGCAACAAGCCTGAAGCCCTCTCTCTGAGCAGGGAGATTCGGGAGTGGCTGGAAATAAGGGGAATCAAGACCGTAGTAGACCGTGCGGTTGCAGAGAGCATAGGATGTTCCAACCCTGTTGATGTGAAAGAAATTCCCTCCCTTGCAGAACTCCTCATCGTCCTGGGAGGAGACGGGACCCTTTTGAGCGTTGCCAGGCTTAAGGGGGTGGAGTCTATCCCGATTTTAGGCATTAACTTGGGCGGACTGGGCTTTATCACCGAGACCTTTAAAGAAGAAACCTTCCAGGTACTTGAAAAGATAGTTGCAGGGGACTTTGAAACGGAAAAACGGTTGATGCTTAAGGCAACTGTTTATCGGGGAGAAAAAATAATAGGGGAAAGCAAGGTGCTCAATGATATTGTCATAAACAAGGGGGCCCTTGCCCGAATCATCGATCTGGAAACTTACATTGACGGAGGCTACCTTACCACCTTTAAGGCCGATGGTCTCATACTCTCAACTCCCACAGGTTCAACTGCATATTCTCTTGCGGCGGGAGGACCCGTGCTCTATCCTTCTCTGAATGCCATTGTTGTAAACCCCATTTGTCCCCACACCCTTACCAACAGACCGATTGTACTGCCCGACAGCGTTTCCGTGCGGGTCATTCTTAAGGCTTTTAAGCAGGATGTCCACCTTACCCTGGACGGACAGGTAGGAATGCCCCTCAAGGGCGATGATGTGGTGGAAGCCAAAAAGGCCGGGAGCTACATTCACCTGGTAAAATCTCCTTACAAGACCTATTTTGAACTCTTGAGAACAAAACTGCGTTGGGGAGAGCGATAAACCTCTCATGTTACAAGAACTGCGTATCAAAGACTTTGCAATTATTGATACCCTTAACCTCTCTTTTGCTGAAGGGCTCAACGTCCTGTCCGGGGAAACGGGCGCCGGCAAATCGATCATTGTGGGGGCGCTCACCCTTTTACTCGGGGGAAGGGCATCGGCGGAGATGGTTCGCTCTTCTAAAGAAACAGCCACCATCGAGGCCCTTTTTGAATGTGCTCCCCAGGGACCGACTGATGCCGCGCTTAAAGGATGGGGAATTGCCCCGGATGATTACCTTGTGTTGAAGCGGGTGGTCTCCCACACGGGAAAAAGCAAAGCCTTTATCAACGGAGAAGGAGCCACCCTCCAGATGCTCAATCAACTTGGCGCTGATGTCCTGGGCATCACGGGACAGCATGAGCACCAGAGCCTTCTGGCAGTAGATAAACACATTGACATTTTAGATACCTTTGGCAACCTCCACCCCTTGAGAAGCCGCGTTGAACAGGGGTATGGGCAGCTGGCTCACCTTCACCGGCGCCGTCATGACCTGAAGGAACGTGAACGGGATAAGGTGCAGCGAGGTGAGTTTCTGGGATTTCAACTCAAAGAGATCGAAGATGCAGACCTTAAGGCTGGAGAAGATGCGAGTTTACAGGAAGAGAGAACAATCCTTACCCACGCACAAAAGCTCATGGTGCTTACCGGAGAGGCTTACGACCTTATTTATCACCGTCAAGGCTCAGCTCTGGAACACTTGCGCGAGTCTCTGGCAAAGCTTAAAGAGATCTCTTCCATAGATGGGTCTGTGGATGAACTGGTAAAGACCCTGGAAACAGCCCTCTACCAGACAGAAGATGTGGGCCACGCCCTTACAGAATATCAACAGAAGATAAGCTTTGATCCTGATCGCCTGGAAGTTGTTGAAACGAGACTTGATGAGATCAGCAGAATCAAGAAGAAGTACGGGAATTCCCTGGAGGAGATAGATCGCCACCGAAAACAGCTCGGGCAGGAACTTGAGGAGTTAGAATCAAACCAGGCGATGGTGGAACAACTCACCAAGGAGATAGAGGAAATTGAAAAAGAGACGCTTCATAGTGCCACCCAGTTATCCCAGAAAAGGTCCCGGGCAGCGAGTCGCCTGAGCGGAAAGACAAAAGAAGAGCTTGTAAGCCTCGGCATGAAAAAGGCCCTTTTTAAGGTTGAACTTGGGAAAGAAACCAGTGGGACAGACACAGCCGCCCAGGAGGGTTTACCCCTGGGTACCTTTAGGTTGACCCCGAAGGGAATAGATACCGTTGAGTTCTTTTTTGGCCCTAACCCGGGAGAGGGTTTGAGGCCCCTTGTGAAAATTGCATCCGGTGGGGAACTTTCCCGAATCGCCCTTGCACTGAAAAAGATTGTTACCCAAAAGAAGCTGGCAGCTACACTCGTCTTTGATGAAGTGGACAGCGGCATAGGGGGGGCAACAGCCGAAGTGGTTGGAAAAAAACTGAAGGAGATTTCCCGTTTCCAGCAAACCATCTGCATCACCCACCTTCCCCAAATTGCTTCCTTTGCTGATGTGCACCAGATCATTTTTAAAAAGCTTGCGGGTGGAAGAACCACAACCTCCGTACAGAAACTTGATTCACCGGAAGAGCGGGCCGAAGAGGTTGCCCGGATGCTGGGAGGCACAACTATTACCACAAAAACCCGTGAGCATGCCCGGGAGATGCTCAAAAGAGCCCAGGGCATAGCATGAGGATGAGATGATACGCAAGGCACACATTTCAGACGTTAAGACCATACAAACCTTACTCAAACCGTTCTCTGAGCGGGGAGAGGTTCTACCCCGTTCCTTAAGCGAGATTTATGACAACTTAAGAGATTACAGCGTTTACTGTGATGGTGAGCAGGAGACTATCGTTGGAACCTGTGCAATTCATGTGTGCTGGGAAGACCTGGCAGAGATACGATCGCTTGCGGTTACGGACGGATTTTCCCAGCAGGGCATCGGCAAAGCACTGGTTGAAAGCTGCCTTGATGAAGCCAGAGAGCTTGGCATCCACCGGGTTTTTGTTCTCACTTACAGGGCACGCCTTCTTTGAGAAAGTAGGGTTTCACACCATAGACAAGGCAACCCTTCCCCACAAGATCTGGGCAGACTGCTTAAAGTGTGCCAAGTTTCCTGACTGCGATGAAATTGCATTGATCAAAGAGTTCTGATGAGCTGTCTTATTACTTCCCTATGCAGAAACGGCTGAAGATGTGATCGAGCAGCTCTTCCGTGGTGGTTTGGCCGGTAAGCTCTCCCAGGTGATGCAGGGCAGATTGCATGTCTGCGGAGATGAATTCGGGGGGAGTTTTTCTTTCTATCCCTTTCCTGACCTGCCTTAGGAAGTCCGCTGTTTTTTCCAGGGATTTCTTATGCCGCAGGTTTGACACTACTACAGGAGGGGGCTGAACTGAAGGGTTTTCAATGAGCATCGAGGCCAGAGCGCTTCTCAGTTCATCGAGGCCTCTCTTGTAGAGGGCTGAGATTGATACTACCCGGCTTTCGGGAAACCAGCTGTGGAGCTTGTCAAGGGAAACCCGTTGAGGCAGATCGGCCTTATTGCACACCACCAGGACCTTTTTTCCTTTTGGCAAATCCGGAGTACCATCCATACTATCCCATTCCAGACTACCATCGATTACCAGCATAATGAGATCAGCCTGATCCAGTTTGTCTTTCGTTCTCCTTACCCCCTCTTCTTCAATGCTGTCAGAGGAATCCCGCAAACCAGCGGTGTCCGTAATGATCAGGGGAATGCCACTAATCGAAATGACCTCTTCAACAAAGTCCCGTGTCGTTCCGGGGAGGGCGGTGACAATAGTTCTCTCTTCCCCCAGCAGTGCATTAAACAGGCTTGATTTACCCACGTTGGGTTTACCTGCAATAACCGTAGAGACTCCCTCTCGATAAAGGCGGCCTTCGGCGTACGTATTGACCAGTTTTTCTATGTGGGAGATGAGATGGTCTACATCCCTAATAAGTTGTGGGGGGGAGAAAGACTCAATATCTTCCTCGGGAAAGTCTATGGAGGCCTCCAGGACAGAGAGTATTTCCATCAATCCCTCTTTAAGCAATGCAACCTCTTGCGAGAACATCCCCTGCAATTGGCTGGAAGCATGGCGTAAACCCGCAGTGCTCTTTGACTCAATCAGATCTACAACTGCTTCTGCCTGTGCCAGATCAAGGCGACCGTTAATAAATGCCCGTCGGGTAAACTCTCCAGGCTCTGCAAGCCGTGCTCCTGCCTTGTAGTACCAATGAGAGGATTTCCTGCAGTGAAAGTGGACCACCGTGACAGTTTATCTCTACTACATCCTCCCTGGTGTAACTCAGTGGCTTTGCCATATGTGAGAGGAGGACCTCATCAACTGGATGTCCACCTTCAGGATCAACAATCACTCCATAGTACAGGTGATGGCTTTTGAGGGGTGAGGCAGCTTTGTGAGGATGAAACAGGCGGGTGGCTATTTCAACAGAACGTGGCCCACTGATCCTTATAATGCCAATCCCCCCTGTTCCCAGGGGGGTTGCAATAGCAGCTATAGTGTCGTCTGTGAAAACCATACCTTTTACTGGTACGTAATGAGTTAGGCTTCTTTGAGGGAAATAACAACGCTGCGATAAATGCCGTCTCCTTTGCTCTGCGTGGTAAGGTCGGCATCATCTTGAATGGCAAGGTGAATGATTCTTCGCTCAAATGGGTTGAGCGGACTGGTGCTTACAGGCCTTCCTTTAGTCTTTGCCTGTTCGCTCAGACGTTTTGCCAAATCAATCAAGGTTTCTTTTCTCCTCTGGCGATATCCTTCAGTATCTACAATAACCTGTTTGGTGACCTCAGGCATTCGATGAACAATTTTATTAACCACGTATTGGAAGGCATCGAGGGTCTGTCCTTTTCTCCCAATGAGAATACCGCTCCCATCTCCCTTGATGTTGAGCGTAATGCTCTCACTGTCTTCCTCTGTCAATACACTGGTTTCCGCTCCAAACCGCTCAAGAATATTTTCTAAAACCTCCCGGGCCTTTTGGGCCGCATTGTCTACTGGCAGGTCGCGGGCCGTTGCCTTGATTCTTACCTTGTTGCCGCCGATAATCCCGAACAGTTTGTTTGAGTTACCAGAAAGAACCTCAACATCCACCTGGTCTTGAGACTTTCCCAATTGTTCGCAAGCCTGGCTTATTGCTTCATCCACGGTTTTAGCTTCAACTTCTATTGTTGACATGGTAAACCTCCCAACTCCTAAGAAGATTGTTTGTTAATGTAGTACTGCTGGACGATTGATAAAACATTACTTATCAACCAGTAAATGACTAATCCCGAGGGAAAGCTTAAAAACATAAAGGTGAACATAATGGGCATCACCAGCATAATCTTTGCCTGGGCTGGATCCCCGACGGTGGGCGTCATTTTTTGCTGCAAGAACATAGAGGCACCCATAAGCAGGGGTGACACATAGGTGGGGTCTTTAGCAGCAAGATCATTTATCCAAAAGGAGATAAAGGGTGCATGCCGCAACTCAATGGAATTGAGCAGGACCCGGTACAGTGCAAAGAAAACAGGGATTTGTATCAGTATGGGAAGACACCCCCCAAGAGGATTAACCTTGTTTGTCTTGTAAAACTCCATGGTTTTACGGTTGAGCTCTTCCTTGTTATCTTTATACTTTTCCTTTAGTTCCGCTATCTTGGGTTGAATCTTTTGCATTTCCTTCATGGACTTTTGGCTCTTGTGGGTAAGGGGCCAAAAGATAGCTTTAATACCGAGGGAAAGAAAGATGATGGCAAGCCCGTAGTTGGGAATAAATGAATAGAACAGATTTAAGATGAACAGCATGGGTTTTGCTACGGGATCGAAAAAACCGAAACTGACCACCCGCCCGAGCTCTCCGCTTCCTTTTTCAAGATAGTTCAAGTCTTTCGGTCCCAGGTAAACAGAAGAACGAAAGGTGTTCTGGGCCTGGGAAAGGAAGTTTGTTGGTGGGAATCCTAACCGAAAAGCAACTTCACCATTTTGGGGCTCAAAAAGCCATAGCTTTAGATCCTGTTCTGCATTCGGGATGAGGGCGGTAATAAAATACTTTTCTTCAAACCCCGACCATTTGATATCACCGGTGAAGATCTTATTTTCTTCGATATCTTTTATTTCAGTTCTGTTTAAGGTATCTGCTATGAGATAGCTAAACTGTTGAATATCACCACCCATTCCCCCAAAGAATCCCCCGCTCTTCTTCTGGGCTTCCTGCCGAACGGCCTGGGGCCACCCAACTGCGGGCTGTATCTCCATGGGTATGGAAGAGCTGTTTTCCAGAGCGAACTCATAGTCAATATAGTAGCTGTCATTAAAAAAGGTAAATTGTTTTGTAAGGGCAACTCCCTCCTGGGACTTTCCTGAAAAGGATACCGTTCCCTGCAGGTTGTTTTCGTCCAGTTCAAGGAACTCTACATCTTCTGTAAATATGACTGGCTGAGATGTGACATCCTTACCCTCAAGAGAGGTACTAAGTGGGCAGTCTTCCATATCGTCACTGCCTATCAGCTCCTTATAAGAGATATCCTGGTAAATCTGCTTTTCACCATAGAGAAGACTAAAGGGAAATATAAAGCAGATCGCTGGCAGTTTCTGTCTATTCTTATAGCGCAAAAGCTCAAATCGCTTTAAACAGGCACCGTGGGAAGAAAAAGTAGCCCTGTATAAATCCGTGGTAACAACTATTTCTCTTTCCGGCGGCAGGGACGAACGGTCTGGCTGGGAGGAAGGAATTGACGGCGGAGTTACCTCTGCTTTTTGTTCCTTCTCCTCGGCAGGAGGGACCTTTTCCGGTAAGAGCGCATCTTGCCTCTGTTGTTCGGGGAGAATCTCTGTTGTCTTTTCCGGTTTAGGAGGCGGGAAAAGGGCCTGCCAGATCAAGAGAACTGCCAGAGAAAGTATGATAGCAATCAGTACTCTTTTTTCCATCATATACACACGTTAGGTTTTTGGTACAGGATCATAACCACCGGGATGAAAGGGGTGACATTTAAAAATCCTGATTACCGTTAGGGTTAATCCCTTAAGAAATCCGTGGGCCGCGAATGCCTGAAGCGCATAGGAAGAACACGAAGGGGTAAATCGACAGGAGGGAACAGTAAAGGGGGAAATGTATCTTTGATAAAATTTTATTAAAACTATAACTGCTTTTTGTATCATCGACTTTCGAGGCAAACACTATGGCTGCACAGTTTCACTAGCCACAGAAAATGTTTTTTAATTCAGCACGCAGTCCAGCGGAATCTAACCTGTCTGCCCCGGGTTTTGCTATAAATAAAAGATCAGATGAGGTAGGAAGACAGGCCTTATGAAGCCTGAAAAATTCTCTCAAAAGGCGTTTGATCCTATTTCTCTTTACAGCTGAACCTACTTTCTTACTTGTCGTTATTCCCAGTCGCTGTTTATCTATGCTGTTTGGACAGATAAAAACCCTGAAGTGTTCAGTGCTTATGCTTTTCCCGCCCTTTAAAATATTCCTATATTCAAAAGACTTAAGCACTTTCTCCCCTTTAGTAAGGGTATGTTTCTTCATGGTCAGCTCGTAAAAAAAGGGTCAGGCGGGAGAAAGCGCATATGTGTAAAGAAGTTCTGGCAGTTAAACAGCCAACCTCGCTCTCCCTTTTCTCCTTCTCCTTTTAAGCACATTTCTGCCAGCCTTTGTGCTCATCCTGGACAAGAAACCAAAGGTTCTTTTTCTCTTTATATTGCTGGGTTGATACGTTCTCTTCAATGTCTACCTCTTTTGATAATTAACAAAACCTAAATCTAGCCACAAATTTCCCACTATGTCAAGCTGAAAGTTGTTTTTCTTTGCTATCCATTCCATAAATAAGGAACCTTTTCCCTAAAGTTCATCACCCTTTCCCCTTAGAAAACCAGCGGTAATTGTACACACTATACCAATCGTATTTCCTGTAGTTCCTATGGGTAACATTTGTTGATACCACCTCTCAGCAGTCGAAAGACTGAACACCTGAATAAGTGAGGCACCCATAATCATAAGCACTAATAAAAAGAAACCCGTACAACCAATGAAGAAAAACAACAGGTAAAAATCATATAAAGATCGTCCGTGTAAGAATATATGGTTTAAACCCTTACCTACACCATAGGAAATAAGAAAGGTCAGGTATACCAGGAGTGGTAACAGGAGTATAGTGGTCACTAGTTCAATAATGTATTCTGAGCCAGTAAAGAGAGTGGACATAGAATTAACAAACGTTGTGGTGCCCCCGGCCGGATTCGAACCGACGGCCCATGGATTAGGAATCCATTGCTCTATCCTACTGAGCTACGGGGGCATTGTATTTTTTAAAGCAATGTATAATACTTTTAATAGGGGCTGTCAACTCATTTAAGTTTAGTTATAACGGTCTAACTCATTGATATTGTTTATAATGTAATGTTGTCCCTACTTAACTTGGTTAAATAGATTACACCTTTAATAGAACAGCTTGAGCTAGCCCTGTAATAAAACTGTTTATATCTTGTTTACATTCTGTTAATTACTCTGTAAACTTGTTTAATTCACAAAAAAATCTACCATTACTTATCAACACTTAATCTCTAATATAAATCAAAATACTAGTTGGGTTATCCCTCAATTCTTCTGTCTTACTACTACTGTACTTATAAAGTATTATTAGTAGTTATTAAACAATATTAGAGAAAAGAGACATTTTAAAACTTTTATACCATAAGAAATAAAATGGTTAATTTGAAATAATTATCATTTTATGTTTTTTTAAATCGTTACTAATTAAATTATCTATGGTAAAATAAATCTCAGTAAATTTTTAGTGATGCCGATATGGTTTTTTTAACGTCACACATAATTTATTTTGTATGGAGTTTTTATGGCACATATAAAAAAAAATAAAGGTACTATCGCTATTTTAACCGGAGGAGGAGACGTTCCAGGATTAAATCCGGCCATAAGGGCTGTGACTATCAGGGCTTTAAGAGAAGGTTATAGAGTCATCGGTATTAGACACGGATGGGGGGGGACAATAGAAATGATTCGTGATAAAAATGTCGATAACTCTGATAATTATCAAGTTCTTACTGAGGAAATTGTCAATAAGGCAGGGAGAACGGGAGGAACATTTTTACACACTTCCCGAACACGTCCAAGTCATGTGGAAAAGGCCTTTATCCCTGAACACTTACAGGATACATACACTAAAGAAGTGAATGATTTAACTCCAGAGGTGCTAAAGACTCTGGATTTTCTTAGGAGTTGACTATCTTATTCCTATAGGGGGTGATGATACACTGAGTTATGGTGTTCGTTTGTCCCAGGAGGGAGTGAAGGTTATTGCTATTCCAAAAACAATGGATAACGATGTTCCGGGTACAGATTACTGTATTGGTTTCAGCACCTGTGTTACCCGAACAATTATGATAACTAACAATTTGAGAACATCCGCAGGATCACACGAACGTTTTTTGGTTTTGGAAGTTTTTGGCAGGTATGCTGGTTTTACTGCCATGCTTGCCAACAATGGCAGGAGCTGCTAATCGTTGTGTTATTCCTGAATATAGGTTTAATGTAGATACCCTTACAGAGTTACTGGTAAGTGATCGTTACAGAAATCCAAGTAAATATTCAATTGTTCTAGTGTCAGAGGGGGCAACCTTTGAAAATGGTGAAATGATTTTTCAAGACACTTCTAAAGATGCCTATGGGCATGCTAAGTTAGGTGGGGTCGGTGATCGGGTTTCGGCAAAACTAAAGGAGATTTCTCCCCGCTATAACAGGGGAAAACCGATAGATGTCATTAACCAAAAACTAGGTTATTTGGTGAGGGGGGGAGATCCTGATGCCATTGATTCTATTGTACCTATGGCTTACGGTAATTTGGCGCTGGATTTGATTCTTAAGGGGACTTATGGGGTTCTGGTTGTTTTGAAAAACGGCCGTTACAGTAATGTTCCCATTGATGTGGTTACCAACTTTAAAAAAGTTGTTAATGTTGATAAATACTATAATACAGAACGGCTGCGGCCCAAGTATAAAAGTTTTGAAATGCAACCTCTGTTTATTATGGCAAGTGAATGATGATATAGAGGGATTTAAATAAGTTTTAAGTTATAGGTTTACCTGCTCCATCCTCAGTAGTTTTTCTTTCAGTTTTTTTCCTCCACCTGCGGAAAATCCACCAATTTTTCCATCACTCCTCACAATACGATGACAGGGAATTAAGAGAGGAAAGGGATTGTTTGAAAGGGCATTACCCACTGCCCGGGAACCGTGAGGGAAGCCGATTTTTTGAGCAAGACTTCCATAGGTTGTAACTGCTCCATAGGGTATCTTCTTTGTCTCCATAAGTACCTTACATTGGAAAGGGGTAAGTGATGACCAGTCCATTTTATACCTGCCAAAAGGGATGTTTTCACCTGAAGAGAAGCGGATAATAGTCTCTATGAGTTTTCCAGTGGAGGATACTTTTGTAATGGTATTTCCAAACTCTTCTTTAATTTGTTTAATAAGTTGATGTTTCTTTGTGGTGACCTATAAAAATTCTCTTTAAACCCCTTTGAGTTTTAATCAGCCCACACCATCCGATAGGTGTTTTAAAAAGGGTATATGATATATAAGCATTGACTCAGATTTCAGACCATTCATGTTTTTTTCTTTCCAAACGTACTATTATCCAAGAGGGACAACAACTCTTCACATTTAAGTAGATAGGAACACACTATAAAAACAACAATCCCCATCAGGATACTTACGGCTAATGCGGCAATACCAGGAAAAGGAAATTTGTAATAAGAAAGGTAGACAGCAACGCCCATAAAAGTAGATGAGAGAACAACCTTTCCCAGCGAATAAACAATATTTTTTATACCCAACCTCCCCAGCCGTACTCTTAGAATAATAAGAAGCAGAATCAGATTAATCATAGCAGAAAGGGAAACAGCCAGGGCGAGACCGGCGTGGTTCATATACTTCATTAAAAGGAGGGAAAATATAAGATTGCAGGCTATGGAAACGATGGCCACCTTAACGGGGGTCCAGATGTCCTGCAAGGCATAAAAGACATTTACCACCACTCTCACTGCCGCAACGGCCCATAATCCCACACTAAAACAGAAAAGAGCCTGTGATGTTAAAAGGGTTGAGTGTGCTGTAAAAACACCTCTCTGGAAGAGTGCGGTCACAATGGGAATACGTAGCAGTGTAAGACCGACCATTGCCGGAATAGTTATAAAAAGAACCATTCTCAGTGCATAGGACAGGGTTTTTTTAAGTTCATCAGTTTTGTTGTGCGCTACTAAATCCGACATGGTGGGCAGAGAGGCTGTCGCCAGTGCGATACCAAAAAGGGCCAGGGGAAACTGAAATATCCTGTCGGAATAGTACAGGTATGAAACGCTGCCGGCTGGTAAAAAAGAGGCGAGCAGGGTAATAATCATTATATTGAACTGGTAAACAGCTGCTCCGAAAACAGCTGGGATCATAAGCTTGAGCAACTTCCTTAAGCCAGGGTGGGCAAAGTTGAAACTGATTCGTAGATTAACCCCCTTTTTCCTGAGGAAGGGTATTTGTAGAGCAAGCTGGAGAACACCCCCTGCAATTACACCGAAGGAAAGGGATAAAACGGGCCGGGACAGGTAGGGCATTAAGATTATTACCGATAGTATCATTGCAATATTGAGCAAAACCGGGGCGAGGGCAGGGGCTGCAAAATGTTTTAAAGAATTGAGAATGCCCATGCAGAGGGCGACAAGTGATATGAAAAAGATGTAAGGGAACATTATGCGGGTTAGAAGGACCGTAAGATCGAACTTACTCTTATCGTCAGCAAAACCCCACGCCATCACTTTAACAATGAGCGGGGCGAGGGATATGCCCAGGCAGCACAGAACCACTAACATTATGGAAAGGAAGGTGAAAACAACGTTGGCAAACTCGCAGGCATCTTTTTTAGATTCTTTAACAAGGTACTCTGAAAAAACGGGGATGAAGGCTACAGTGAGTGATCCCTCAGCAAAGAGCCTCCTGAACAGGTTGGGAATTCTAAAGGCAACGAAAAAAGCATCGGCTGCGGTGGCTGTGCCGAAGAAGTAGGCAATTACCATGTCCCGGGCATAGCCCAGTATACGGCTTGCCAGGGTTGCACCCCCAACGACACCAGCTGCCCTTACAATGTTACGTTGCTGCACGGTGAGTATCTCCAGCAGGGAATCTGATAATATGCACACTTAACCCCTTGAATTCCCTACAGGTCCCCACGGGGCTTGGTAAAAAAGTTCTTGACATTCTTTTAATAAATGGTATTTTAAGAGATTAAAAAGTTGTTAGGAGAAAAAACACCAATGAGACATAAATCAACAGAGAAGAGAGCAAGACAAAACAAAAAACAGTATCAGGCTAACCGGGCAGTAAAATCTTCCGTAAAAACGGGGGTTAAAAACCTGCTTGCTGTTATTGAAGCCAAGAACCAGGAGGGAAGCACCACCCAATTGAAGAAAGTCATTTCCTCCCTGAATAAAGCAGCATCCAAGGGCATGGTTCATAAAAAAACCGCCTCACGCAGGATATCCCGTCTTACAAAAAGAACAAACAAGGTTTTAACTGCCTAGAGCTGCTTTCCTTCGCTTTGTGCACCTGCCTACAAGACACACAATCCTGTAATCAAGTCCTCCAAGACAAGTTTTTTATCAACCCTGCTTGATTTGAGTTTCCAGTCCGAGTGGAAGAGCAGGTGAATGCTCTTTTCCCCTGTGACCGGGAAACAACCTGGGCCCGCTTAATAAAATCCTTAAGGTAGAAATCACGAATGCCCAGATTTCTTCCTACCTCTGTTTGAGAAAGGCCCTGCTCGAGCATTTCTTTTGCCCGAACCAGCAGGCGAATCTGGCGGGTAATCATGGTAAGTATCTTGAGCGGTGGTTCTCCCGCCCCTAACAGGTGTTTCAAGACATACAGGGCGCCCTCCCTGTCTTTGTCGGCAATACGGTCGTTAAGCTTAAAAACACTAACCCCCCTGTTGACAGTTATTACCTCCTTAACGTCATCTATCTCGATCTCTTCCCGATCTCCAACGTAGGCAGCAAGCTTCTCAATTTCTTTGTAGATGGTTTGTAAATCATTTTCCAGTTCCGTGCTCAACAGGGCGACTGCACTTCCGCTCACTTTCTTGTTACATGTTTGAGCAATGTTTCTTATCCATCCGGGAATTTCCCTGTCGTAGGGGTGATAAAACCTCACCGGGAACCCTTTTTTCTTAAAGGCAGAAAGGGGTTGAGATTTGAGCGGCAGCTTTTCACCGCAAAAGACTAAGCAGGTAGATGCAAGTGGCTGGGAGAAATAGGGGGTAAAAGCCTTCCAGGGTGATTTTAGCTTGTCAGCCTCTTTTACCACTACCATCCTGTAGTTCCCTGAGAGGGGATGGGTCTTTGCGCTACTGATAATGTCCTGGGGCGTGCTTTCGCTGCCATGGAAGACGGTAAGATTAAAGTGGGTAAGGTTTGGGTCGAGCAGTTCTTCCTGTAAGCTGGCTACCGTTTTCTCCAGCAAGAAGGATTCATCGCCGTACAGAAAATAGAGGGGGGCAATCTCTTTCCGTTTTATGGCTTTTTGAAGTTCCAGCGGTTTCATCTGTATTAAAATCCTTCAATGATGCTGTCGTGGATTCTCACCGCAAGCTCCCGGGAGGATAGTAGTATGGACTGGTCCTTGTTTTCCTCGGTGACCGCTATTTCAGAAGAAACCAGATAATCATCAATGTGAGTGAGATTCTTGTTCCTCCAGAGCACCTCTCCCGGTATCTTTTTTTTCCAGGGTTACGCTCAGAGATAGAAATGTGGCGTATTCCAGGGCAGTATCATCTTTGCCAAAGGCGGAAACATATTCTCTGTATTCCTCTATCACTCCCCTGATGACTGCATCCGCATCACCCTCAGAAACAACGGGAATTGTCCTGCTTTTAACAAACTCGTCAACCAGGGCTTCGGTTACATGCCGTTCCAGCCCGGCCCGGTAAGTCTTGTTTTCAAAATAGGGAATGGCAATGGAGCTGACGCCTGAAAGAACCTCACTGTTTTGACCAATGAAGTGGTAGCCACATCCGTTGAGAAGAGGAGTACAGAAGATCAGGGTAACTATAAGAATTCTTTTTGCCATAGTATGAGTACCTCCTCCAGGGGGGTCAACCATCATTGCAACACTATGTTGACCAGTTTTTTAGGCACAACAATGACTTTCTTTATCTCTTTGTCTTGAGTCCACTTTTTTGTTGCCTCGTCAGTGAGCACACGTTCTTTTGTCTCTTCCTGAGTAGCGTCCACCGGTACAGAAATCCTGTTCCTCAGCTTTCCATTTATCTGAACCACAATGACGACTTCATCTTCAACAATTGCAGCGGTATCATAGGCAGGCCACGGGGCCTTAAAGATGCTCTCCTGTTTGCCCAGGTGTTCCCAGAGTTCTTCTGTAATGTGAGGGGCCATGGGTGCCAGGAGTACAATGACTGCTTCTATGGCCTCCTTAATGACTGAGAGGGCTACACCCTCTGCAGCGGCGATATCAAACTGGTAAATGGTGTTGACCAGCTCCATGATTGCACTTATTGCTGTATTGAAGTGAAAACGGTCTTCTATGTCGCTGGTCACCTTTTTGATGGTAGCGTGGGTTTTTAATCGCAGCTTTTGTAAGCGGCTGTCGAGTTCACCCGTGCCGGTAAAGGGGGGGATGGGTTTAAGCAGGGCTATGTTGTCCATTACCATCCGCCACACCCGGCTGAGAAAACGAAATGCCCCCTCCACCCCCTGGTCACTCCAGTCTAGATCTCTTTCAGGTGGAGCGGCAAAGAGGCAGAAAAGCCTGGCGGTGTCGGCACCGTACTTCTCAATCAGGATCTCGGGATCTATAACGTTTTTCGTGGTCTTTGACATCTTTTCAATGCGCCCGACCCGGGCGGGACCGTTGCACTTTACACACTTTCCATCTACCACATCTTCAGGATAGAGCCATCCGTGCACCTCACACCGGAGGGTTTCTTTACAAACCATTCCCTGGGTCAAAAGATTAGTAAAGGGCTCATCGACCTTTACTAACTGCATGTCTCTCAAAACCTTGGTAAAGAACCTGGCGTAAAGCAGATGAAGCACGGCATGTTCTATACCGCCCACATACTGATCTACCGGCATCCAGTAGTCGACCTTCTTTTGGTCAAGTGGTAACTGGTCATAGTGAGGGCAGGCGTAGCGTGCAAAATACCAGGACGATTCAACAAAGGTGTCCATGGTATCAGTTTCTCTTCGTGCTTCCTTGCCGCACCGGGGGCAGGTGGTGTTGACAAAATCCTCGCAGCTCTTGAGGGGAGATCCCCCCATTTCCGTTATGGCTACTTCATGGGGGAGAATGACCGGAAGATCACTGTCGGGAACGGGAACAGCTCCGCAGCTGTCACAGTAAATGATCGGGATGGGATTGCCCCAGTATCTCTGCCGGGAGATTCCCCAGTCTTTGAGTCGATAGTTGACAGCACGCCTTCCTTCTCCTTTTTCCTCGAGGTGATCGCTGATAGCGTCCATAGCCTTGAGATTGTGCATGCCATTGAATGGTTCGGAATTGACCATTGTTCCCTCTCCGAGGTAGGCCTCTTTCATTTCTGCCGATGAAAGCTTTTCACCCTCGGGTTGAATGACCACGATGCGTTCCAAACCATATTTCTCTGCAAATTCGAAATCTCTCTGGTCGTGAGTAGGCACTGCCATAACGGCACCCGTTCCGTATTCCATCAGGACAAAATTGGCCACATAAATTGGCATTTTAAAACGGGTAAGGGGATTAATACAGTAGGCACCGGTAAAGACCCCCTCCTTCTCTAAGTCTTCAGCCGTCCTTACAATCTTGTCCTGTGTGATTACCCGATCAATAAAGGAGCGTACTTCACCTTCCTGCGGCTGTCCCCCGGGAGAGCTCAAGCGCCAGGGGATTTTCCGGGGCGAGACTCATAAAGGTTGCACCGAACAGGGTATCAGGCCGGGTGGTAAAGACAGTAATCTTCCCTTCGGATTCCTCCAGGGGAAAGTCTATCTCTGTGCCTACGCTCTTTCCAATCCAGTTTTTCTGCATGGCAATTACCCGTTCAGGCCAGCCGGTGAGTTTATCGCAATTAGTCGAGCAGTTCCTGGGCATACTGGGTGATCTTAAAAAACCACTGATCCAATTCTTTCTGTGCAACCTCGGATCCACAGCGCCAGCAGAGATTACCCTCCACCTGCTCATTGGCCAAAACAGTCTGGCACTTCTCACACCAGTTTACGAAAGAGGTCTTCTTGTAGGCCAAACCCCGTTCATACATTCTCAGGAAGATCCACTGCTCCCACTTGTAGTAGAGCACGTCACAGGTGGCAAGTTCCCGGTCCCAGTCATAGCTAAACCCCATCCGTTTAAGCTGCTTCTTCATGTATGCAATGTTTTCGTATGTCCACTTTGCCGGATGGGTGTTTCGTTCGATGGCGGCGTTTTCTGCTGGCATACCAAAGGCATCCCACCCCATTGGATGCAGGACATTGTATCCCTGCATCATTTTGTAGCGGGCAATCACGTCTCCAATGGAGTAATTCCTCACATGCCCCATGTGAATGCGGCCTGATGGATAGGGGAACATCTCTAACAGGTAATACTTCTTCTTACCGGTTTCTTCATTAACCGCAAAAGACTGGTTCTCTTCCCAGTATTTCTGCCACTTTTCTTCAATTAGCTGAGGATTGTAGGCTTCTGACATAGGACTCTTTCTGGTTCTCCTTATCTAAAAGCGACGAAGGTAGACAAACACTGCATATGGTAAGTGTAAACTTTTCTAACACAAGAACAAATGTTTAGCAAGGCAAAAGCTCCCGTAAAACCATTGTTTATCTCTGAAGAAGTGCTTTTTGTATTTGACTTTGTTTTTTCAGCCATGGTAAATCAAGGTTCTAAGAGAGAATTGTACATAGTTGTTTTGAATGAGGTAAGGCTCACCATGAAAGTCCTTTCCCTTATAGTGCTATTGATTATTTTCATACCGGCAAATACCCTCTCCATGGGATTGGTCCCGGTGCCCCGGGATGAACCCGGGGAAACGGTCAAGACAACAGCAACCCCTTCGTCAGGAAAACCATTTCAAACCAGCTTTTTTAGTCTTACCAGGGGACACGCCATTGCCCCTTCCTTCCTTACCTTTGGAGATGAGGGGAAGTTTGAGATTTCTACACCCGGTGAAGATTTTCTTAAAGCCACAGGCACCTTCACTAAAGACAACTTACTTTTTAATGCACGCTTTGAGGCTACCCTTTTAAAACAGGAAAAGCACTATCAGTACACCTTTACCCTGAAAGGTATTTCCCTTTTAGACAACTACATTGCAGGTGTGCTGGTACTGAGTGAATTCATACAGGAAACAGATCAAACCCAGGAGGTCAGGTTTCTTTTTCTCGGTACCCCTGAAACTGATCAAGCCCCCGAAGAAGACAGTAAGGGCCTGTTCCCTTTTTAAATAAAAAAATGAACGTCGAACATCCAACGTCCAACATCGAATGTTGAATGGAAAAATGATACCCAGGGGACGTTCCTGCGTAATTTACTCATTTCTTATCCTTAATCAGTTGAGAGTTCAGCATGTCGATTGATGAAACAGTACTTTCAGTAATTAAAACACGCCGCAGTGTACGGGCCTACAATGATATTCCCATAAAAAACAATGATTTGGAAAAAATTCTGGAAGCAGGGCGGTGGGCACCATCTGGGGTGAATATTCAGCCCTGGCGATTCCTCATTGTTCGGGATAAGTTGTTGATTAAAGAGATTGGTGAGCTTTGTTATTTTGGTGCAATCAAGTCGAGACACGTTTGTGAAGCGGCGGCGGTAATTGTGCTCTGTGGCGATTCCAGGTCTATGGGGGATACCTGGGAAAAGGATTGCATGATTGCCGGGACTAATATGACTCTTATGGCTGAGGCCCTGGGAATTGGCTCCTGCTGGATAGGGGCCTTCAACGGGAAGGGGATTGGAGAGCTGTGTTCCATTCCAGCTTACTTAAATATTATAGCCCTAATTTCAATGGGTTATGCTGTTCGTCCCGTGTCGCCTCCTCCCCGTTTGCCCCTTAAGGAGATTGTTCACTACGAAACATTCGGAAGCAGAGATATCCCCCTATAACCAAGGCAACAAAATCTGGTCCTTTGTCCGTATTGGGGAGAATCGCTAAGGTTATCCTGGGCAAGAGGTAGGATATCCGAAAAAGTGCTCTTTTTTCTGTTTTGTGGTTTTTTCGTTCTGAAGGACTTGCCAGAAGACCCCATTCTAACCCCTCATCTCCCATGTAACTGTCTTTATCTACTACATAATTTCCAAAAACCCTTGACAGTTGGGGCCCAGCATGTTAATCATAAAATGAATGACCATTCATTTTTTATATTTGACTTATGTTCCAATTAGTTATACTGTGTGCACCGCGAAAAATTGTATGCAAACAGTATAAAGGGCGATGCTATGACTAAAACTTCCGTACTCAATCCTAAAATGGTTCATCGTTTTGGAAAAGGATGGGTCTTTAACGTAACCTATTCTCCCGACGGCAAACAGATTGCAGTTGCAACCTCTGCCGGCGTTGAAATCTATGACACGGCTACCTATGAAAGGGCACATGTGTTGTCTACACATAGAGACTACGTGACATCGATCAGTTACAGCCCTGATGGGAAGTTCATTGCCTCTGGTTCTGATGATAACACTATTAAGCTCTGGAATAGTGCTTCGGGAAAAGAGATTAAAACACTTACGGGGCACAGCGAAGATATTAATTCGGTGCGGTTCAGTCCCAGATGGCAAGCTGATTGCCTCGGGCTCGGACGATGACACCATTAAACTCTGGGATGTTAAATCGGGCAGGCACATTCAAACTTTGCGAGGTCACATTAATGATGTTACCTCGGTGCGGTTCAGTCCGGATGGCAAGCTGATTGCCTCGGGCTCGGACGATGACACCATTAAACTCTGGGACATTAAAACGGGGGAGGAGCTTAAATCCTTTACGGGGCATCATGATATTATCGAATCCATCAGCTACAGTCCGGATGGGAAGCTTATTGCATCATGTTCTGATGATGACACCATTAAGCTCTGGGACATTGAATCGGGGGAAAATATTAAAACCCTCGAGGGGCACACGGACTGTGTGATTTCTGTCAGTTTTTCTCCCGATGGGAAAATGCTGGTTTCAGGGTCAGATGATGGCATTATTAAAATCTGGGATGTGGAAACCGGAAAAAACACCAGGAACTTAAAAGGACATACCGGCTATGTCTGGGCTGCATCATTCAGCCCCGATGGAACTAATATTGCTTCTGGATCACGGGACAACACCGTCAAGTTTTGGGATATCAAAACGGGTAAGGTAATGGCCTCTATTGAAGGATTTACCGGTCTGGTCTGGTCGGTAGGGTTTAGTCCTGACGGGAAAACCTTTGCCTCTTCCCACAGGGACAACACCTTACGCATTTGGGACATTGAGTCAAGGCAGGTGCTTAAAACTCTAAAGGGACATACTGATGACGTTAATACCGTCTGCTATAGCCCTGACGGAAGGCGCATCGCTTCAGGCGCTGACGATGATACGGTTAAAATCTGGAATGTGGAAACCGGCACAGAAGAGATGACCCTTCAGGGTCATGCCGACTATGTGGTCGCCTGCACCTTCAGTCCGGATGGCAGGTATCTGGCCTCAGGTTCTGATGACGGCACCATCAAACTCTGGGATCTGGAAGAGGGGAAGATCGTAAGGACCCTGAAAGGTCACTTAAGCTATGTCTGGTCCGTTGCCTTCAGTCCGGATGGTCTGCTTCTGGCCTCGGGTTCCCGGGATACTACCATCAGGCTGTGGGATTTAGAAACAGGAAAGGCCCTCAAGGTGTTGCGGGGCCACAAAAGCTATGTGTGGAGCCTGAGCTTCTTCCCGGATGGCAAACAACTGGCCTCGGCTTCAGACGATGGTACCATTAAACTCTGGGATTTAGTGGAAGGAAAAGAGGCGAGCTCTGTCTTTGCGGGAAAGACAAAACAGGTCTGGTCACTGTGCTGCAGTCCTGATGGCAAGTATCTGGTGAGCGGATCGGATGAAGATAAGATTATCATCTGGAACGCAAAAAAGGGAGAAGAGGTTAAAACCCTGAAGGGGCACGCCAATATTGTTGAATCCCTCAGTTTCAGTAAGGACGAAAGATATCTCGTTTCAGGCTCTGATGATGGAACCTGCATACTCTGGTCGTGGCGGTAAAACGGTTGCAGGTTACGTGTTAGCAGGTTGAGCGTTAAAACATGACATTCATTTTGTAAACATTTATGTTATCCAGGAAGACTAAAAAAAAGCACACTGAGAAAAAGAAGCAGAGCAACTACGCAAAGGTCTATCTCCAGATTATTAACAAGTGGTGTATAAAGTGTGGTGTCTGTGTTGACCTTTGTCCCGACAAGGTGCTCGGCTTAAATGAGTACGGCTATCCCGAGGTGAGAAAACCCATTGAGTGCGAGGCATGTAATATTTGCGTTCTCGTATGTCCTGGATTTGCCCTTTCCCTGGTAGAGAAGAAGGCCAAGTCGCTATTGCAGATTTTAGGAGGAGAAACCTAGGTGAACGGTTGGGTGGGCAAACTGCTGAGGGTGAACTTGACGGACAGTTCCATAAAGGTTGAAGAACTTTCCGGCAGATTAACTGATCAGTTCCTGGGCGGGCGTGGTCTGGCAAGCAAGGTCCTCTACGATGAAGTGGATCCGCAGGTTGAACCATTGTCCCCTGAAAATAAGATTATTTTCATGACAGGTCCCCTGACGGGAACCGGGGTAATTGGGGGAGCCTCTTATGTGGTTGTTACCAAATCTCCCCTCTCAGGCAGTATTGCCTGTTCAACGGCAGAGGGCTACTTTGGTCCGGAACTCAAATCTGCCGGCTACGATGGGATTGTACTGGAGGGAAAGGCCCCTCAACCGGTCTACCTCTCCATAGAAGATGATCGGGTGGAGCTCCTTTCGGCATCCCACCTCTGGGGGAAATCAACCAGCAGGACTGAAGAGATTATCCGCTCTGAAAAGGAAAATCTCTGGATTGCCAAGGAGACCTCCGTGGCATCTATCGGCCCGGCCGGAGAAAAGCTGGCCAAGATTGCTTCAATTATAAATGACAGACACCGTGTGGCAGCCCGTGCCGGAGTGGGTGCGGTAATGGGTTCAAAAAACCTCAAGGCCATTGCCGTCAGGGGTACCCAAACCAGTAACAGTAGCCGACGGAACCCTGTTTGTAGATGCGGTAGCACGTGCCTGGGAAAAGTTTAAATCAACACCCGTCATTCCGCAGACATTAAACAATATGGGCACCTCTTTTCTGGTGGACCTTATCAATGAGAGCGGTGTGCTTCCGGTTAATAATTTTCAAACCGGCGTTATGAAAAAGGTTGAGAAAATAAGCGGAGAGCACATGGCGGACACAATACTTAAGGCAAACAAGGGGTGCTTTGCCTGTCCTATTGCCTGTGTTCAGATGACTGCAGTTGAGGATCCTGCATTGCAGGGGGAAGGTGAAGGGCCGGAGTATCGCACAATCGCCTTAATTGGTGCAGCCTGTGGTATTGCTGATATCAATGCTGTCGCCAAGATAAGCTATCTCTGTGACGATATGGGGATTGACACCCTCTCCTTTGGTTCAGCGGTTGCCTGCGCAATGGAGTTAACGGAAAAGAAGATCATCTCCAGAAAGCAGACGGGGATGACCCTTAGGTTTGGAAAAGTACCGGCCGTTCTGGAGCTGATTGAGAAAGTTGCCAGCCGTGAAGGATTCGGCGACCTGGTAGCGGAGGGGGGATATCATCTCGCTTCACACTATGATCACCCGGACTGTTTTATTGGTGTGAAGAAGCAGGGATCACCTGCCTTTGATCCCCGGGGAATTCAGGGGCTCGGATTAGATTACGCAACCTCTAACAGCGGTGTCTCCCATGCCCTGGGCTATCTGGTTACCCACAGGATTCTGGGTATCAGGGGAGAGATTGACCCCTTAACCACAGAGGGCAAGGCCTTACTTATTAAGCAGTTTCAGGATGGCAGCGCTGTTTTTGACTCTGCCGGTCTGTGCAGGCTTCTTCTTTTGGGGGTCTGGATTGGTGACATTATCCCCATGCTTGAGACTGCCACCGGTAAGTCTTACCGCGAAGAGGACCTGCTTTCTCTTGGCGAGAGAGTCTGGAACCTTGAAAGATTGTTCAATATTGAGGCCGGTTTCAGCGGGACGGATGACACCCTTCCCCGGAGAATGCTTGAAGAACCCATGCCGGAAGGCCCGGCCCGGGGGCAGGTCTGCAAACTTAATGAGATGCTGCCGGAGTACTATACCATACGGGGCTGGAACGAGCAGGGAATTCCAACCGAAGAAAAACGGGTGTCATTGGGGCTGGCTTAGTTAGTTTCAGCAGTATAAAATGTGCTTAGTGCGTGCCTATCACCACAGGTTTGGTGGAGGAAAGGGTTTTGAAGAAACTTAAGATTGACTTTAAGCAGTGCTGTGGGTGCAGACGATGTGAAGTGGCCTGTTCCTTAAATCACTTTGAGAATAGCGTGAACCCCAAGAAGTCGCGCATTCGAGTCATGGAAGAAGCGGGGGTATTCTATCCTGTGGTGGCAGGCCCCTTCAATAATGCCGAATGCACTTCCAAGAATATCTTTATTCTTGAGGACAAGGAAGTTGATGAGTGTATCATCTGCCGGGCCTCCTGCCCTATCAAGCCCTGGTTTAAAGAACCGGGTACCGATGTACTCTTAAAATGTGACTTTTGTGGAGACCCTCCCGAGCCGGCCTGTGTCAAGTGGTGTCCCTGCCAGGCCATCACCCTGGTTGATGATGAGGGACACATCGAGGTAAAGGTGGAGGACGTCAAGAAGGACTTCCACAGGGAAAAAGAAGAATAAGCGTTTTCTAACGAGGGACCAGAAGGAAACGAAACCTATGCAAGAACAAGAACAAAAAACAGACGGGAATGTCGGAGCTGTCCTGGTGGTAGGGGGTGGTGTAGGCGGTGTTCAGGCATCACTGGACCTTGCCGATGCAGGGTACCATGTCTATCTCCTAGAGCAAACGCCGGCCATTGGTGGTGTCATGGCCCAGCTGGACAAGACCTTCCCCACCAATGACTGTTCCATGTGTATCCTCTCTCCCAAGCTGGTTGAGTGCGGGAGGCACTTGAACATTGACATTATCACCAATGCCCAGGTAAAAGGCATCACCGGAAAGCCGGGTGACTTTAAGGTTTCTGTTTTACAAAAACCCTCTTACGTAGATCCGGATAAGTGTGTGGCCTGCGGTGCCTGTGCAGAGAAGTGCCCCAGTAAAGTGGAAGACGAATTTAATGAGGGCTTCTCCCAGAGAAGGGCTATCTACATACCTTACCCCCAGGCCGTTCCCCATGTGTACCAGATTGATCCCAAGCACTGCCGGTACCTTACCAAGGGCAAGTGCCAGGTCTGTACTAAGGTTTGTAAAAGCAATGCTATCAATTTTGATATGAAAGAAGAGTTGCGGGAGCTCTCGGTGGGTGCCCTGGTGCTTGCGCCGGGTTTTGATGAGTATGATGCCACCAGAAAATATCCCTTCGGCTACGGGCGGTACGCCAATGTAATTACCAGTATCCAGTTTGAACGGGTTCTTTCTGCCTCGGGCCCCTTTGAGGGTCATGTGAAACGCCCCTCCGACCAGACTGCCCCCAAACGTGTTGCATTTATCCAGTGTGTCGGCTCCCGGGACATCCAGTACGGCAGCGGATACTGCTCGGGGGTGTGCTGCATGTATGCGGTCAAGGAATCTATCATTGCCAAAGAGCATGCGCCTGAAACAGACATTACTATCTTTTATATGGACATGCGGGCATATGGGAAAGGGTTTGATGCCTATTATGAAGAGGCCAGAGATAAACACGGTATCAAATTTGTTCCATCCAACGTTTCTGGTATTAAAGAAGACCCCGAGACTAAAAATCTTCTGGTAAAGTATGTGAGTGAAGACGGCAAGGTGCTGGAGGAAGAGTTTGATATGGTGGTTCTCTCGGTGGGGCTGGAGCCTTCCAAAACCAGCAAGGAACTTGCGCAGGCACTGGATATTGATTTAAACCACTATAGTTTCTGCAGCACTAAAGGCTTTTCTCCCCTCAACACCTCTAAGCCTGGTATTTTTGTGACCGGTGTCTTTCAGGGGCCGAAGGACATCCCTGAAACAGTAGCCCAGTCAAGCGGTGCCGCGGCACTTGCTTCTGCCCTCTTGAGCCCTACCAGGGGATCGATGGTGCAGGAGAAAAAACTGCCTAAAGAGCTGGACGTGTCAGGTCAGCCTCCCCGCATCGGCGTGTTCGTTTGTCACTGTGGTATCAATATCAGTTCCGTAGTGGATGTAAAATCGGTAGCTGAGTATGCGAAAGATCTTCCCAACGTGGTGTATGCCACAGAAAATCTCTACAGCTGCTCCCAGGATACCCAGGAAAAGATTAAGGATCTGGTAAAAGAACACAATTTAAACAGGGTCGTGGTAGCCTCCTGTTCACCGCGAACTCACGAACCCCTCTTTCAGGAAACCATCCAGGAGGCGGGACTCAATCGCTATCTCTTTGAACTGGCAAATATTCGTGACCAGTGCAGCTGGGTACATCAGAAAGACAAGGGGGAGGCAACCGAGAAATCCAAAGACCTGGTGCGCATGGCGGTTGCACGGGCAAGTCTCATTGAACCACTTAAACGGCTCACCCTGGAACTCAATCCGGCTGCCCTGGTTATAGGTGGTGGCATTGCAGGGATGGTGAGTGCTCTCAATGTTGCAGATCAGGGGTTCAGGGTATTTCTCATTGACAAAGAACCAGAGCTGGGAGGGATTGCCCAATCCATTTACACCACCCTGGAAGGGGAGAAGGTACAGCCCTTTCTGGAGTCGTTGATTAACCAGATAGAAAAACACCCTTCGATTACGGTTTACACCAATGCCGAGCTCAAGCAGGTCTCGGGTTATGTGGGAAGCTATACCTCAACAGTTGCGCTTAAAGGAGAGGAAAAACCCATTGAGATAAAACACGGGGCTGCTATTATCGCGACCGGCGCACATGAGTTCAAGACAGGTGAATACGGCTATGGAAAGGACCGGCGGGTGCTTACCCAGCATGAGCTGGAATGTGAACTTGCCAAGGAAAACCGCCGCTTAAAGCAGGTAAAAAATGTTGTAATGGTCCAGTGTGTGGGGTCCCGCAACGAGGAACATCCCTACTGCAGCAGAATCTGTTGTAGTCAGGCCATTAAAAATGCACTCATGCTCAAGGAGCGGAATCCGGAAGCTACAGTCTATATTCTCTATCGGGATATGCGAACCTACGGACTGAAAGAGGACTACTACCGGGAGGCACGTGAAAAGGGGATCATTTTTATCCGGTATGATCTGGACACCATGCCGGAGATAAAGTTTGTTAAGGGAGCAGATGAGGACAGCATTGTTACTATTGCCCAGGACTCTTTTTTAGGGGCCAAACTTTCTATTGATACTGATCTTTTAGTTCTCTCGGTTGCTACCGTTCCCGCTGAGAGCAATAAAGCAATAGGGCAGCTCTTCAAGGTTCCCTTAACCAAAGAGGGATTTTTCCTTGAGGCCCACGTTAAATTAAGACCGGTTGATTTTGCCACCGACGGGGTTTTTCTCTGCGGAATGGCGCACTATCCCAAACATATTGATGAAACCATCGCGCAGGCCAGTGCAGTGGGGTCACGGGTGGGCATTCTGCTTGCCAGGGGAGTTGTTGAAGCGGAGGCAAATATATCTGTTGTGGACGAGACAAAGTGTAAAGGATGCGGTCTCTGCGTGGAGGTCTGCCCCTACAATGCTATTGGCCTTGAAGATAAGAAGACACAACTGGAATCAATGGAGTTTAATGCACGAAAGGCAGTAATTAATCCGGCATCCTGTAAAGGTTGCGGTTCGTGCGCTGCAACCTGTCCGGTGGGAGCAATTTCTCCCCTCCACTTCACCACCGAACAGATAGATGCAATGATAGATGAAGCTGCAACCAAGATGGAGAAGGTGTCAAATGAGTGAAGTGCAAACGGGTTTTAACCCGCGTATCGTTGCCTTTTGTTGTAACTGGTGTAGTTACGCAGGTGCTGATCTGGCAGGCGTAAGCCGCATGCAGTACCCGCCCACGGCAAGGATCATACGGGTGATGTGTTCAAGCCGGGTTGATCCGGCTATGATTCTGCGTGCCTTTGTGGACGGTGCTGACGGGGTACTGGTTGCCGGGTGACACCTGGGCGAATGTCATTACCAGGATGGTAATTATAATGCAGAGAAAAGGATAGGAAACGCAACCCGCTTTTTAGAAAATATGGGTATTGATAAAAAGAGGTTCCGCCTGGAGTGGGTCTCTGCCTCAGAAGGTGCCAAGTTTGCTGAGGTGATGCGTGATTT
Organism: uncultured delta proteobacterium; assembly: GCA_963752035.1. Lineage (GTDB taxonomy): Bacteria > Desulfobacterota > WTBG01 > WTBG01 > WTBG01 > CAVVWZ01. The sequence continues at coordinate 32,044 of CAVVWZ010000093.1, forward strand.
TACCGAAGATCTTAAGGGGCTTGGGCCCTTACAACCATAAGGAGTGAGGACCGTTGAGTAGTGTACTCATAATAGGCGGTGGCATTACGGGACTGGAGGCAGCGCAGAATCTGTCTCAGGTTGGAGTCGAAGTGGTGCTGGTAGAACAGAGCGATGAGCTGGGAGGAAATCTCAAGGCCCTGGGTGCCACCTTTCCCGAAGGGAGGGGGGCTTCGGAGCTTATTGCAGCACGGGTTAATGCACTTAAAGACTCCCCTCAGGTTACTGTTCTTACAGATGCAGAGATTACCTCCCTTACGGGGGAATACCCTCAGTTTAAAACCGGGATTAAGACATCTGCAGGGAATAAAGAGGTTGAGAGCCAGTCGGTTATTGTCACAACTGGTTTTTCCCCTTTCAACCCCGTGGACATGAAACACTACGGTTTTGGAAAACATCCCGATGTGATTACTGCCCTTGAGCTTGCGGGAAAGATACGGGACAAAAAGATAGTAACCAATTCTGAAGGAAAGGAACCGGCATCAGTTACCTTTATTCAGTGTATAGGGTCCCGGGACCAGCGCACCCATACCTACTGTTCAGCCTTCTGCTGTATGTATGCCGTTCATATGGCCACACTGGTAAAGGATCAGCTGTCCGACTGTAAAGTAACCATACTCTATATGGATCTCCGCACTCCCTTTTGTACCGAACTCAGCTATGAGGCTGCACGCAGGGGTGGGGTCACCTTCCTGAGGAGTAAACCGGCCAGAATTCAGACCGGCACGGGCAACGGACACCTCACCATACAGTGTGAAGACACCCTGGATGGCGCACTCCGCTTTTTAGATACAGAGATGGTGGTGCTTTCCATCGGGGCAGAACCGACCTATGATACGGAAAAACTGGCTGCTTCACTCAAGGTTGACTGTGAGGAGTCGGGCTTTTTCAAATGTGACCGTGAGCCTGTTTTTACCAAGGCACAGGGGGTTTTTATTGCTGGTGCTGCCAGCGGCCCTAAAGACATAACAACCTGTCTGGCTGAAGGCTCCGCTGCTGCAGCCCAGGCAGCGATTCTTTTCAAGGGATAACAGAATGGATCTTCGACCTGAACTGAAAGACTACTACGGCACAGATCATCTCTATGATTGCTACCAGTGCGGTACCTGCACCGGGGGATGTCCGGTTAACCGGTATCTGCCCGAGTTTAACGTGCGGAGTATTGTTAAGCGTCTTATGGACGGTGACATTGACCTTTCCGATAAAGCGCTCTGGTATTGTACCACCTGCTACAACTGTTATGAGCGCTGTCCTCAAAAGGTAAAACCGCTCTACCTGGTTCAGGCTGTAACCAACCTGGCATTCAAAAAGAACCTTGCGCCTGATTCCATTAAGGAGATGAACAAAACCCTTTTAAAGTGCGGTCGCAATAGTGAGATAACCAGTCTGGCCAAGAAGCAGAGAAAGGCCTTTGGGCTTCCGGAGCTCAAAGAGGACGTTTCTGAAGATTATAAAAAGATTGCTGAATTAACCGGTATGAGTAAGGGATTGTAAATGAGCTATGCCTTTTACCCGGGATGTGTAATTCCCCTGCAGGCGCCCAACTATGAAGTGTCGGCCCGGGCAGTCATGAAGGAACTTGATATTGTCATTGAGGACATTGAGGATTTCGGTTGCTGCGGAGTTCTTTCAGGCCCAATCGATGGATTTACCATGCTGAGCTTTGCTGCACGAAACATTGCCCTGGCAGAGACAAGGGGGCTGGATATTATCACCCTCTGTAATGGGTGTTTCGGAACCTTGAGCAAGGCGGTTCATCAGCTCGAAGATGAAAAGACACGGGACCAGGTGAACACTGTCTTAAAAGAGATCGGTCTGGAGGTGCAGGGCAAGGCTCAGGTCCATCACTTTCATCGGGTCCTCTACGATACCATAGGGCTGGATGAAATTAAAAAGAGAAACAAGGTAGACATGAGCGGTTTTAAAATTGGTTGTCACAATGGCTGCCACCTGGTGAAGCCAAGTGATGTGCTCCACTTTGACAAGGCCGCCTATCCGCAAAAGCTGGAAGAAATGGTTGAGGCAACCAGCGCTCAAGTGGTGACACCACAGGGTTTTGAACACTGCTGCGGTTCTCTGCTCATGCCCCACGACCAGGATTCCTCTTATGCCTTTGCGGTGAAGGCAGTGGAACAGAAGGGTGAGGTGGATGCCATTATTGTCAACTGTCCGGGATGTTTCAGACAGCTGGATTTAGGACAGGTGATGGCAAAGAGGAAGTTTAACAAGGTACTTGCTACCCCGGTAGTCTTTTATTCTCAGCTGCTGGGCCTGGCCCTGGGCCTTGATCCAAAGGCACTGGGACTCGATACGATTCACAAGATTAAAACCGGCCCTTTGTTAGAGAAATGTAAAGGGCAGGGTGCGTAGGGCATGGTGTAAAAGAAATAGTTTGATAGTTAATACAGGTAGAGAAAGACAATGGATACTGTTTTAGTTGTGGGTGGAGGCATTACGGGAATGCAAGCAGCACTTGATCTTTCACAGCTCGGGTTTTCCGTTACCCTGCTGGAGAGAGAAGCTGAGCTGGGAGGTAAGCTCAAGCAACTGAGCGCACTGTTCCCTCGGGGAGAATCTGCCCGTGATCTTCTTACCGCAAAAAAGCGCCAGCTTGAAGACAGCGCCAACATTCAGGTCACAACCGGCGCCGAGATTGAAAGAGTTGACCTCCAGCCTTCCGGCTATAAGGTTACCTTGAAGGGAGGAGGTACTTCCCTTGAGGCAGGGGCAGCAGTGCTTGCCACGGGATTCGATCCCTTTGATCCCAGCCCTATCGAAGAGTATGGCTACGGCCGGTTGAAGGATGTGATTACCGCTTTCGAGCTTGAAGCCCAGTTGCAGGAAGGAAAGGTGGAAAGACCTTCCACCGGATCGCCACCCCAGAGCGTATCGTTTCTCCAGTGTGTGGGATCACGGGACCGGAGAACCAATCGCTACTGTTCTTACTTTTGCTGCACCTATGCACTGAAAGAGGCATTAGCTGTAAAGAAGCTTAATCCCGCTTCCGTGGTAAGTATTTTGTACATGGATATTCGTACCCCCTATCTTTACGAACACCTCTATACCGAGGCACGTGAGAAGGGTGTCAGATTTATCCGGTCCCGCGTATCGGGCATAACGGAACAAGATGGGCAGCTGGATCTGGACATAGAAAATACCCTTACCGGGGAATCTGAAACCCTGCCCGCTGAACTGGTTGTCCTCTCCACCGGCGGGGTATCAACTGCTGGTAATGCACACCTTGCAGAACAGTTTAAGCTTACACTTTCAGATCAGGGTTTCTTTAAGGTGGAAGAACCTCCGGTTAAAAGTGGTGGGGAAGGAATTTTCGTTGCGGGTGCTGCCAGCGGCCTTAAAGATATACCCCAGTGCCTTGCTGAAGCAAGTGCGGGTGCCATCCAGGTGAGTGCCTTTATGAATGGAAGGAAAAAATGAGCATTACTAACTGCTATCAATGTGGGCTCTGTACCGGAATCTGTCCCAAGAGACTGGTGACCAGGTATTCGCCCCGACGGGATCTGGCCAAGACACTCCTTGCAAAAAACGGGGTTGACCTCTGGTCCTGCCTCACCTGCGGCCTCTGCTCCCAGTACTGCCCACAGGGGGTAGAGTATCTTGATTTTATGAAAGAGGTGCGACAACACGCAAAGCCTGATCTGGACTGTGTTGCCCATAAGTCGGTTTTTAACCTCATTTCCCAGTTGATGGTTTCGTTTCCTGAGAAGAGTGGGGTTCCCACTGACTTTTCCGGTGAGTCTGATCCGGAAAACACGGTTGGCTTTTTCCCCGGTTGTATTGATTTTCTCGATTCCTTTCTGGAGGTGGGTACATCATTCCACCCGGTAGGGGATGCTGCCATAAAGCTT
>CAVVWZ010000094.1:0-6221 GCA_963752035.1 uncultured delta proteobacterium
AACAGGATTTCTGAAGAATGAAACTAACATGCTGCTGTCTCTTCTGATTTCACAGTGAGTTAAAATTATACCAAATCAGGGTAAAAAGGTAAAACCAATCTTTCTTAATAAATTCTTGACTTACCGTAAGCATAATACTATCATTTTTCGAAAGATTGCCAGACACACATACCTGCAAAATTCCATTGCGAGGGAGGGGTACATGGCCAGCCAACTCTATACAGATATTGCAAACCATACCAAAGGTGCACATATCCTTTTAATAGGTTCCTCAGGTAATATTGGAGGAAAGGCACTGGAACTGTTGCTCGAACAGGGGAAGGCAGCATCGATTACCGCATTCGATAAAAAAGCGCCGAAAAGCACTGACCTCCCTTCAACGGTGAAGGTACTGAGTGGTGATGAAGCAGATATCACTAATCCTGAGGCAGTTAAAAACGGGGTGCGTGGTAATAACATCGTTGTCTGTGCCATAGGAGTTCCCCGCTATACAGCACCGGGAGAAAAGAAGCTGACCCCTTATGAAATTGAAGAAGCTGGAATGCAGAACATTATCCAGGCAGCAAAAAAGGAAAAAGTAAAGCAGATTATTTATATAAGTGCCCTGGGAGTAGCACGGGGAAAAGACATTCCCGAATTTCACCATGCCCATTTGGCCAAGCAAAATGCCGAAAAGATGCTGATGAAATCCGGCATCAACTATACCATTTTACGGCCGTCGGGATACTTCTTCGACTTTCGCGACTTACTGGCAGCAGCCATTGCAGGAAGATATCACGTGGTTGATGAAGGAATGGCGCAGGTACAGCCCCTTCACCAGGACGACGTTGCAGCTATCTTAATTGCCTCTATTAATAACAAAAAGGCGAGCAAAAAGATTATTCCTCTGGGCGGGCCGGAAATATTCACCTACAACGATCTGGGGAAATTGTTTGGGAAGGTGCTGAAGAAAGAAATAGACATAATCAGGCTGGCACCGGATAAGTTTAAAAAAGAATACTTTAATAGCGATGTTATCCTTTTCAGGGCCCGCTCAAACAGCATCCTGACTCAAAAAGAACTCGATACCTTGATCGCAACCTACCCGGGTCTCAAACTTAAGAAACTGGGGGATTATCTGAATAATCCCAGTGATCCCATGTTAAAAAACTTCTTTCACCAAAACTGAGTTATTTTTTAAGAATTCTCTCCATCCCGTATCTTCAGCTTTGCATCGATGAGCTGCTTGTGATCCAGCCTCAGCAGCGTGGAAAGTTTATGGGCAAGATGGTCCTCATACTTATCGAGTTTGCCATCCGCATAGATAACCTTCCACACCATTTCAATGATCTTTATCTTCTCTTCAAGAGAATAGTTCTCATTAATCAAACGGGTAAAACCCCACAAATCTATCCGTTCCTTCCTCTCTTTTTCAGCCAGCTCTATCAACTCCTGGGCATACTCATCCGAAAGGCGAAAATCTTCTTCAAGAATCCGCACAATATTCTCCCGCTCAATCTCACTAAACTCTTCATCAGAATTTGCCACCTCTAACAGGAGCGCACAGGTCGCCACCTGAATTTTCTGAGCCCTATCCTCTTCTCTTTCTTCTTCCACAGGCGCCTTCTGAAAAAATGTTTTAACTATATCAATCATAAATCTCCTTTCAATGATAGGTAGGGGACGTTCCTGCGAAATTGACTTATTCCTATATTTTAACTCATCCCTGTCCAAATTCCATTTTTTTGGACAACATTTGTGCCTTAATAGGCAGGGGACGTTCCTGCATAATTTACTTATTTAACAATTCTTTCTCTACTGTCGTCCCAGACAAGATAGCGTGTCCACGAACAACTGATCTACTTACACACCCAGGAGACACATTTAGCTGTTGAGAAACATCCAGGCAGCTAATCCGTAATTTTCTCACTGCTAAATAGCATAATATAGAACGAGCATCCACTACTTTTTGCTGTCGTGTTCCACTCAAAAGCTCTTCAATTTCCACATCATAATACCTTGCAACGTTTACTAATAGAAACTCAAAATCAATCCCCTGCCTTTTTAGCAAGTTGTCTTGTTTTAACGCTTCATCTGCCTTTTTCAGTACTTGCGTGACAAAATCATTACCCCCCAGAATTCTCTCATCACCCTTTATGTAGTCTCCTCTTCTTTGACATTCTTTAAGAGCAATCCAGCCCCCAATGGAACGTAAAAAACCCCCTCCCACAAGATCTGGTCTGCTTCCCTGATGAATACCATCTGCCACAAACTTCTGATATTCCCAGCGAGCAACAGATCTTATCTTTCCAAAATAATTGAACACATAATCCGTATCCTGCCATTCGTAGGACATTGTCCCCATGAGGGTAGCATGACCACTGTATTGATAGCTTTTGAGTTCATCAAGCTCTATTAGTATACCCGCCCTCAGTGGATTTAAGTGAATATATCTAAGCAGTTCTAAAAAATATGGTTCCTCTTCGCACAATATAGACTTGTACCGGTTCTGAAACAAGTGTCCACATCTCTTATGACGTCTATTAAAGTACTGGGCGTAACCGGTTAATAACCGTCTCATTACTGTAGCCAGCGGTATTAGCCCTGTTCTTAGGAGCAGATGAACATGATTGGGCATCAAAGCCCAGGCATAGCAGGAAGTGGCAGTCGTTAAAAGAAGCCTTCCAAGCCGTTCCAGAAATCTGTCTCTATCCCAATCATCCCGGAAGATGGGCTTCTTTTCTATTCCCCTGATTATTATGTGTTGTAGTGCTCCCGGAGCATCTATACGGGCTTTTCGTGGCATAAAAAATTTTCAGTCAAATTATATGAATAAAGCAATTTTGCAGGAACGTCCCCTCCCTATCATAAAAGTTCTCTTATTGTTGCAAATTGTATGCTATTATAAGCAAAGGTCATACCACAATGAATTTATCCACTATTGATTTCACTATTATTGCGGGTTACCTCCTCTTTATTATCTCCATTGGAATATACTTTGGGAGAAAGGAGGAGAGCCTTTCGGATTATTTCCTCGGGGGACGCAGGGTTCCCTGGATTGCCGTACTGCTCTCTATTGTAGCAACGGAGACAAGTGCCCTCACCTTCATTGGAACTCCCGCATTCGCTTACAACCAGAACTGGACCTATGTTCAGCTCCTGATTGGAACCATTCTGGCCAGGTTCATCATCGCAAAGCTGTTTATTGAACAATTTTACCGCCATAACGTATTCACGGCATATGAGTATCTTGCAAAACGATTCGGCACAGGCAGCAAAAACAGTGCGAGCTTTATCTTTCTTGTAACCAGGGTTCTGGCAAGCGGGGTGAGACTCTTCGGAGCCTCCATCATCGTCTCAGTTGCCACCGGCCTTTCACCGTTTACCGCTATCACCATTATAGCTATCGCAGCAGTGCTCTACACGGTCATAGGAGGAATCAAGGCCGTTATATGGACCGACGTATGTCAAGCCATTATCCTCTTCGGAGGTGGACTGATTGCACTCTTCTATATCTTTCAGGATATCCCCAACGGCTGGGAGGGAGTTCTTGCCACCACCGACGGCCTTTCAAAGTGGAAGTTGCTTGACTTCTCTTTTGACTACCGGGCTGCCTACACCATCTGGGCAGGTATTATCGGAAGCACCTTCCTGACCCTGGCAACCCACGGAACGGACCAGGATTTTGTACAGAGAATGCTCACCGCCAGAGACTATACGCGAAGCAAAAGGGCCCTCATTCTATCAGGATTTGCCGACATCCCCATTGTCATCATCTTTCTTTCCATCGGCTCACTGCTCTTCGCCTACTACCAGGCAACCCCGACACCGGGTCTTCCTTCCAAGGCAGACGACATTTTTCCCTACTATATTATTCATAACCTGCCCAAGGGGCTTATCGGCCTGCTCATTGCCGGTGTCTTTGCAGCAGCAATGTCAAGCATCGACTCAGCACTCAACGCACTGAGCACAACCTGGATCAATGATTTCTACCGCCCCTACATAGCAAAAGATGCCTCTGAACGTCACTATCTCACCATGGCCAAGTTTTTCACAGTACTGTTTGGGCTCTTTTTAATTGTTATTGCCTTTTTTGCACGGGACACTGAGCAGGTGCTCATCCTGGGTTTGAAAATCGGCACCTTTACCTACGGTGCACTCCTTGGGGTTTTCCTCCTTGGGGTTTTAACCAGAAGAGGAAATGATCTTGGCAATACTATCAGTATGGGAGCCAGTATTGTAACCATACTCTTTATAGAATTCTATACAGACATTGCCTGGATATGGTATGTACTGATTGGAACCTTCGTCACCTTTTTTGTAGGCTACCTCTTTCCCGCGAAACAGCTTTCCCCCTCACTTTCCCTTTCGTCTTCGGGGGAAAATGAATCGAGGGGGCACTGAGCTAGTAACGGTGGACTCTGCAATGCTCAAAGAACAAGTAGGACAGCGATTGATGATCGGTATCACGGGTACACACCTTGACCGCGAAACCGAGGAACACTTAAAGGAGATTAACCCGGGGTCTGTTATCCTCTTTAAGAGAAATATCTCATCTGCTCGCCAGACAGCTGAACTCATTGCCCACATCAAAGACATCCTCCCCTCCCCTCCCCTCATTGCCATCGATCAAGAGGGCGGACGGGTCATTCGCTTCACCTCGGACATAACCGTATTTCCCGGCAATATGGCGCTCGGCGCCACCGGCTCAACCGATCTGGCCTATCAACAGGGACTGGAATCAGCCGCGCAACTCAAGGAAATCGGCATTGATATAAATCTCGCACCGGTGGTTGACGTAATCACGACTTATCACAATCCCGGCATTACCATCCGTTCTTTCGGGGATGATCCCCACAAGGTTGCAGATCTCGCCGGAGCATTGATTGCAGGAACACAACAGATGGGAGTAGCCGCGGTTGCAAAACACTTCCCCGGTAAAGGGGCGGCAGAAGTAGATGCTCACTTTGATCTGCCAACAATTTCTATTCCAAAGGACCTCTTTGAAGAACTTCACCTCTACCCTTTCAGGCAGGCTATAGAAAACGGTGTACAGGGAATCATGACCACCCACGTTAACTGCCCGTCACTTGACAGTGAAGGAGATCATCCGGCAACCTTTTCTCCGCCCATTGTAAAAGACCTTATCAGGACACGTTACAAGTTTGACGGTGTGATCTTCTCGGATGATTTAGAAATGGGGGCCATTGCTAAGCACTACCCCATTGAGGATGCCTGTCGCAGGGCAACGGTTGCAGGACATGATATGCTCCTTATCTGCAGCAACTATAAGCTGCAACGTCAGGCTTTCTACGAACTGATTGAAGATTATTCCTCTTCACGCCTTTCCCGGGATGAACTTGATGAAAGTGTGAGGAGACTACACACAATGAGGAAATTTATTTCCCTAAAGCCCTCCCCCGGGAACACCAGGCTCACATCCACCTCAGAGGATTTAGCGCAAAAGATTGCTCAAGAGGCAATCACCACCATCTCTGACACCAGGAACCTGATTCCTCTAACCAGTCAGGCAACCAGGGCGGTCCACCTTCTCATTCCTGATCTATCAGACAGTCCGGCCCTCGAAGAAGGCTATGCACCAACCGGGGAACACCTGCTCATCAGGGAATGCAAAAAGTGCTTCCCGGGAAGCATCACCTTTAACTTTTTCTCCTTAAATCCTTCACATAAGGAAATAGAGCAGCTGATGCAGTCTGCCGGAAAACAGGACACCTGCATTCTGTTTATCTCTAATGCACAGGAAAACCAGGGCCAGAAAAACCTTATCAAAAAGGTGAGAGAGTGTTATGATAGTTTACTCATTGTTTTACTGGATAACCCCTTTGATTGTGAGTACTGTAACCCACAGGATACCTGCTTAACCTCTTACGGATTGAGGAAAAGGCAGCTCCTGTCTCTGGTTAAGATCATTTTTGGGAAAGCCGAAGCACACGGAAGACTTCCCTTCAGGATACAAGATGCCTAAGGTTCAACTTGGTATTGAAAAACTGCTAAAGAAACCACCCCCATGGCTGGGAGAAAAAAGGGTTGGACTGCTCACCAACCAGGCATCGGTGGATTCAAATCTGCACAACACCGTTGACCTCCTCGTGCAGTCATACCCCAAGGGGATAAAGGCCCTCTTCGGTCCCCAGCACGGCTTCAGCGGGGAGAAGCAGGACAACATGGTTGAATCCCAGGACTTTGTCCACCCCCGCTTCAATATCCCGGTGTTCAGCCTC
>CAVVWZ010000095.1:0-4203 GCA_963752035.1 uncultured delta proteobacterium
ACGAGGGCCTGATTGCCTTAAGCTCCTGTATGCACGGCGAAATAGGATCCCACATCCTGAAAAACGGCATGCAAAAGGCTGTGACTACCGCAGAGGAGTACAGCGCACTCTTTGATGACCGCCGCTTCTATCTGGAGTTACAGGAAAATAAAATTCCTGAACAGCGTGACCTCAATATGAAGCTGATTGAGCTCAGCAAAAAGCTCTCTCTTCCCCTTGTTGCTACCAATGACTGCCACTACCTGACCAAAAATGACTCCCGGGCACACGAAGTACTGCTCTGTCTCCAGACAGGCAAGACCCTGGACAGTCCTGATCGCATGCACTTTTCAACAGATGAATTCTACTTCAAATCTCCACAGGAAATGGCCAAGAGTTTTTCCTATGCACCTGAATCCCTTAAAAACACAATCGAGATTGCAGAACGGTGTAATCTGAAAATCACCTTTGATGAAATCAAATTTCCCACCTTCCATGCACCCGACGGTGTAGACATGAAGGCCTATCTGGAAGAACTTGCACGAAAAGGATTAGATGAACGGCTTGATCTCTTTCCTAATAAGGAGGAACTCCTTCAACCCTACACAGACCGGTTGGAAGAAGAGCTCAAGATCATTGAATCAACAGGATTTATTGATTATTTTCTCATTGTGTCTGATTTTGTAAGGCATGCAAAAGAACAGGGTATTGCTGTCGGTCCCGGAAGGGGTTCTGCCGCCGGCAGCCTGGTGGCCTATGCACTCAAGATAACCGAAGTTGATCCTATTACCTATGGACTTCTCTTTGAACGATTCCTCAATCCCGAACGTATCAGCCTCCCTGATATCGATATTGATTTTTGCAAGGAGCGGAGGGACGAGATCATTGAGTACGTAAGCACAAAGTATGGAAAAGATAACGTCGCTCAGATTATAACCTTTGGAAAAATGCAGGCAAAGGGTGTCATCAGAGATGTAGGACGTGTTTTGAACATGCCCTACAAGGAAGTAGATCGTATTGCAAAGCTGGTTCCTAACGTTTTGAATATAAGTCTCACCGAAGCCTTAAAACAGGAGCCTCAACTACGGGAGATGGTTGACAGTGACGAGCGGGTAAAAGAACTGTTTTCTCTTTCACTCTCTCTGGAAGGACTCCCCCGTCACGCCTCGACCCATGCTGCGGGTATTGTTATCTCTGACAAAGAGCTGGTGGAATACCTTCCCCTCTACCGGGGGCAAAACAACGAAGTAGTCACCCAGTATGCAATGAACGAAGTAGGTAAAATTGGTTTAATCAAATTTGATTTCCTCGGTTTAAAGACACTGACCCTTATAGAAAAGTGCCTGGATCTCATCAATGCATCACAACCAGAGCCCCTGACCATGAACACCCTCCCCCTTGATGATCCGGCAGTGTATGATCTCCTTTCCGCGGGACAAACTGATGGGGTATTTCAGCTGGAAAGCCAGGGAATGAAGGACCTGGTGGTAAGGCTCAAACCGGAAAACATGGAAGACTTAATTGCCCTGCTGGCACTCTACCGCCCCGGTCCTCTTGGAAGCGGCATGGTTGATGACTTTATAAAGCGGAAGCGGGGTGATACACGTATTACCTATGAACTGAAACAGCTGGAAGGTATACTTGCTGACACCTACGGTGTTATCCTTTATCAGGAGCAGGTGATGCAGATTGCAAGTAAACTTGCCAACTTTTCACTGGGTGATGCCGACCTGCTCAGAAGGGCAATGGGCAAGAAAAAGACCGACGTGATGCAGGCTCAAAAAGAGAAGTTTATGAAGGGGGCCAAAACCAATAAAATAAACCCTAAAAAAGCTGAAAAGATTTATACCCAGATGGCAAAGTTTGCTGAATATGGCTTTAACAAATCCCACAGTACTGCCTATGCACTGATTGCCTTTCAGACTGCCTACCTTAAAGCCCACTACCCTGTTGAATTCATGGCCGCCCTGCTCACCTGTGAAATGGACAATAACGATAAAATCCTGCGCTACATGAATGAGTGCCGTGAAATGGGCATAGATGTACTGCCCCCTGACATTAATGAAAGCAACAGAGACTTTACCGTCTCTCAGAAGAAAATACGCTTCGGTTTGGCAGCTGTAAAAAATGTTGGTGGCGCCGCTATAGATTCTGTTATTACCACAAGGAAGGAAGCAGGTCACTTCAGCTCACTTTTTGACTTCTGTGAACAGATCGATCTCAGAAAAACGAACAGGAAGGTAATTGAAAGTTTAATCAAATGCGGTGCCTTTGATTCTACGGGCGTTCACCGGTCTCAGATGATAGAGGTGCTTGATAAAGCGATAGAACAGTCACAGCGTATTCAAAAGGATCGCCTGAGCAAACAAACCAACATGTTTGACCTCTTCGGATCAGGCGGGGGACGCGCGGGGAAACGAGAGGATGCCTTCCCTCCCCTTCCAGAGTGGCCTCAAGAGGAACTCCTCGCTCATGAAAAAGAGTCTCTTGGCTTTTATATCAGCGAACACCCCCTCAACCGCTTCAAGGATTACCTCCTTCAGTACACCTCGGCAGATACCCTCAGCACTGCCGACCAGCCCAGAGAAAGTGAAGTTAAAATTGCCGGCATTGTCAACAAGAGACGGGAGACAACCACCCGCAAGGGAGACAGGATGGCTTTTATCACCCTCGAAGATCTTAAAGGAGTTATTGAAGTAATCGTCTTTCCAGAACTCTATAAGGCCTGTTCCGAGGTTTTAAAAACTGATCAGCCCCTTCTGATCTCCGGCAAGGTGAGCAAGGAAGAAGAGAGCGATACAGCGAAGATACTCGCAAGCAGTGTCATACCCTTATCAGATGCACCTCAGAGTATACCCCTTGCCACACACCTGACACTTAACCTGAGTGCCATTGATTTGCACCATCTTCAGGAGTTAAAACGGGCTCTCCTCAACAATCCCGGTGACTGCCAGACCTTTCTGCACCTGATTGGGCCCAGCAAGTCCGAGACAATTCTCTCACTGGGAAGGGAGTTTAACGTTAATCCTACTCCTCAATTAATGAATGAGTTGCAGGATATTTTTGGTAATGCTCTTTCCACTGCAGACCGTAATCAACGAGCCGGATAGTAATGCTGCCCGCGCACAGCGCGGGGCATCCCGGAAATTAAATTTTATTATCTGGTTATCTAGAAAGCCCAAGTGAATATTCAGAAAGGCAATTAGCCTTTTTAATAAGTTGAGAAAAGGTAATTTTGGTTGAACTTACAGCCTGTTGAACGATACGCATGAACTTTTTCCCAATTGATTTTGAGTTCCTGCGATTAAATCTGAAGACATATTCGTCTAAATAGTTTTGAAGGTAGTGAGGATCGAAGCGCCCGTGATGGGTTCCTAAGATCACGCGTTTTACTAATGAAGCAATTAAATGTACACCTGGCAGAACGCTTTCTTTGGCAGAGGCTTTGTTTTGAAAGACTTGATAGTGGTGGTACATTGTAGCATCAAGGCCATAATAGCCTTTCCAGCCGTCTGTACAAACAGCAGTACCAGCTTCGACAGTATCATTAATGAATGCTGCTAGTGAATCAGAAGAACAATTTGGTATTACCTTGAGACGAATACGGCCAATTTTTTCTCCTTTGCGCTCTACAGCAGCAACAACGATGGTTTTACCAGCGGAACCCCGGCCTCGCTTGCCGGACTTCTGGCCACCGATAAAAAATTCATCAACTTCAACGTTTCCGGAAAGCTTTTCACGGTCTTTGCGGATAGTACAGCGTCGAAGCTTTTGTAGCCAAATCCAGGCCGTAGTATAGCTGCCGAAACCTAGGAGTTCTTGAAGGTTGACTGCGTTAATGCCTGATTTTCGAGTGGTGAACCACCACATTGCCTTAAACCAATAGGTGATGGGTTTTTTAGAGCTATCCATTATTGTTCCAGCCGTCAATGAATGGTTGTGCTGGCAGCGTTGACAGATGTAGATATGCTTTTTGCTGACCCAGTAGTGCTGATGAGTACAGTTAAAACAGGAGAAACCCTGTGGCCATTTCATTTTAAATAAGTACTGGTAACATGCTGATGCATGTAAAAATCTCTGGTCAAACTCTATTTCGCTTTTTGGAAAGTCTTCCATAATGAGAAATTCATTCATAATTGGCCTCCTGTAATATGTTTTTGAGGCCATTATAACAGTTGCTTGTGACAGATACGGTCAAACTCTATGATCTTTTTTTATAACTTC
>CAVVWZ010000096.1:0-21762 GCA_963752035.1 uncultured delta proteobacterium
TCACGCCCGACACGGCAATCCCCGTCAGCGATCCTGCCGATTCCAACGACTGCCTGTGGCATGACGTTGACATTAACATCGGCCTCCAGGTTACCACTCCCTCCAGCAGTATTGCCCAGTTTGTCGGACCTGCTGTTTACTTCGGCCCCTACCGGACATTTTTCAACCGGGACGCTACCGTCACTATTCCTTATGACCACACTCAAGTGAGTACTGAGACCGTACGGGCATACATTTACAATCACCAGACAGAGGACTGGGATTCCATCACACCGGAAACGGTGGACCCCGGCAATGACCTTGTGACATTTAAGACCCAGGTACTCGGCCTTTTCCGGGCGGGGATAGGAGATGAGGATGACGATGGGGTGGCCGATGCGGGAGACAACTGTATCAATGATCCCAACCCGGGACAGGAAGATGCGGATTCAGATGGAGCCGGGGATGCATGTGATCCCGACGACGATGACGACACCGTTTTAGATGGATCAGACAACTGCCCCACAGTTGCCAACCTGGACCAGGCAGATACAGATTCAGACGGGATAGGAAATGTGTGTGACAACTGCCCGGGTGATGCAAACTCCGATCAGAGTGACGCAGACAGGGATGGCATAGGCAACCCCTGCGACACCTGCCCCTTTGATTCTGACAATGACAGTGATGGTGACACGGTGTGTGGTGTTGCCGGCTTTATGGAAGCGGATGACAATTGTATTACCGATCCAAACTCCGATCAGACAAATTCTGACAGTGATTGGTTAGGCGATGCCTGCGACAATTGCCCCAATCACAACAACACCCACCAGGAAGACACCTCTCCACCACAGGGTAACGGTATTGGAGATGCCTGTGACTGTGAGGGTAACTTTGACTGTGACGGAGACTGCGATGGAACTGATGCCGCAGACCTTCAAGCATTGATTTCGGCAGAAGCGCCTTCTCTAATCCCTGTACTAACACAGTAACGTTGTAATGGAGATTTTGACTGTGACAGTGACTGTGACGGAACTGATGCAGCAAAATTTAAAGAGGACTTCGGTCGCAGTCAGTTCAGCAACCCCTGTCCTGCGTGTGTACCGGATTTGACTGGTGTACATATCCCTAACCGAACATCTTAGAACACGCATAAAACCTCCCGGTATCTCTGTAGGTACCGGGAGGTTTTTTCTTTCTACACGCCACTTCACGGGGAAGAAAAGGAAAAGTAAGATCAATCTTGACATTAAAAAACAGATGCTATAAAAATATAGTCAACTTTTGCTTTCTTTTGTGAAAATAGTTATTTAATATCAAGTGCTGATCTTGAATGGCTTAGTACAAGGAGGAATCATGAGTGAAGAATACAGTTTTCCAGCCTATGCAGAAAAAGTAGAGGAACTAATCAAGGAATTTGGTGGTACGGTCATGGAGGAGTATCAGGGCCATGATATCAAACCTCTCTGGGAACAAAAAGGAGAAGGATACACCGGCTTTAAGTACCTTTACAAAGCCCCAAAGCTGGAAAAGATAGCCTTTGGTGTTGGATATTTCAGGGATAAACTTATCTCCTGCGCACTCATGATCTGGCCTGACGATAACCATGCACTTCCCATCTATTCAAGCTACTGGGCTGACAGTGCCAAAGGAAGTTTTTTTATCATTGATTGCTACCCCCTCGCTGACTGTATTCGCGACCTCCCCTATTTGGAGAAATATCTCGCCCCCCTTGAGGACACCTACAATGGTGGACTTGACGATTTCCCGCCCTCCAAGGTGAGGAGCGAAAACTGGTTTCGCACACTCAACTCGCCTTACCTCATTACTACCGAAGCCGATGCAACCAAAGAAAACCAGGATAAACTCTTAAAGCTCACACTTGATTACCTCCGGGTATACATTGACCTCTGGAAAAAAGAGGAGCCGGGTTCGCCGGAATATATGAAGGAGATGAACGCCCGGAAAGAGGCAATTCGTGAGACCTTTCTGGCAAGAGACAACATCGGTGACATGATGTTAACCAGAGCACTGGGCAAAGAACTCGCACACCTGTCTCTCATTACACAATTTTAATCAGCTAAACAAATAAAAATCACCACAGAGACACAAAGAGCGCATAGTAAACCTATAAATGCATTAAGAACAAAAGAATTCTCGCAACAGCTATAGCAGTACTCCGTATAAAGAGAAAAGCAACGGTTTTTTTACCTTTTAAAATCTCTGCGTACTTTGCGTCTTTGCGGTGAGAAATAAGTTTTTAATTTAGGCATTTGTATTCTTAATTCTGACTCCTGTCTTCTGACTTCTTTATTAAGTAAGTTGCTCTCGGAACCAACGTCCCCTTAATTTTATTGCTTCACTCCCTTGGCAAGAATTTTATTGTATTTCCTCACTGCTTCTGCTGAACCAAGAATACCCAGATAATTTTCATAAAAACCATATTCTTTTTCCGCTTCGATTTGTGCAGGGGAGTACAGCTGGCTCTTAAGAGACGGGGGTTCCCCCAGAGGGCCCACGTAAAGCAATCCGGTGCCATAGGCAACAAACATGTAATGATCGAGGCTGAATCCCATCCGCTTCCTATAAAGAGACCGGAAAAACTGACTAGCAGGCTGGATATCTACTAAAGATGGTATGGTATCCGTGGAATCAAGCACGTCAGCCGCTTCGGTCTTGTATCCTCCCCATGGAGTCGCAATTGATACAAAAACTGTTATATAGTGCGGGTGGTCTTCCTTGCTATGCTTAAGAATGGCCGACCTTGCAAGCAATCCGCCTGTGCCATGTGCAGTTATGTACATTTCCTCAAACCCGTATATCTTCCGGAGCCCTTCCAGCAATTCATTAAGCAAACCGGTTGATTCAGTAAGGGACATACCCGTTGGATAAGAAAAAAACCACGGTTGATACCGGTCTCTGTTCATACCTTTAAAAAAGAACTGCCACAGTTGTGGGCTTCCGTTGATACCATTGATAAAAAGAACGGGCACTTTACGGGCATCATACTCCTCCAGAAAATATATGCCGACACCGGTTTCTTTCACAAACTCATCCGGCTTATAGAATCCTTTCTGCCAGGACTTCTCTGAAAACATCTTGTTACTCAGATCAGCCACTTCACCGATTACAACATGGGTTTTAGTATCCTGTGTCTTTCTGAAGATACAGGAGGTCAACAACACCATTGCCAGCAACGGTACTGCAATGTATCTGACTATGTCCATCGGAGTAAACCTGCAGCTGCTTGTAACCATGTCAAACCTCTTGAGTTTAATCTAAACCACGAATTCACCCTCTCCCCTATGAGGTTGTGTCATAGATGTCGATTACAAGGGAGTAGATACGAGTCGAAGCAGATCTCATAAAGATTTGTTAGTTACCGGATGATTGCCACGCTCCAGCACTAGTAACCAGCATCTGACCGAAGGGCAGATCTCACATGCCTCATTATAAATGAAAACATGCAACCTGCAACCTGTAACAGGCTTGTTCATCACTCTTAATCTCTGACTCCTGTCTTCTGACTTCTTTATTTATTCTTTTACTACCCTATGCCATCTCTTACCATAAAACGGACCTTCGGTAAAGCAGTAGTAAATCCCCCACAGCATATCCCTTACTCTACTAAAGCATGATTGACCATCGACAGTAACGGTTAAAGAGCTAAAGTTGGCTGGATATATGGACGATTGGAAAGGTAGGACACGTAATCTATAACATCTCTGTTTTATTGCAGGAAGAAAACGCACATGCTTGAAGTGACAATACGAGCACGGGAAAAACTGCAGGAAGCTTTACTTGGGGAGAAAACCACAGTCGCACAGGTATCATACAGAATTACCCCTATTCCAGCAATGCCTAATCGCCTGGGAATAGCTCTGGATAAAGAAAAAAAGGGGGATCAGGTTGTAAAAAGCAAAGCGGGGCTCAAGGTATTACTTATTCAAGCCGAACTGGCACAGGAACTGGAGGGAATGGTGCTTGATTACCAGGACACACCAAGCGGTCAAGGCTTTACCATTAATAAAATTCCTGCATATACTACAGACTGGAAAAAGAAGCGGTGGAATTAGAATTCGAAGTGGCAAATCAGGAATCTGACAGAAGACAGTTCAGGCGATTTGACACCCAGCATAAAGCCCACTATTTACTGAAAGATGGAAAGGGATCCTGGAAGGTTTGTACCATCACCAATGTGAGCCGCAAAGGTATGGGCATACTGCTTCAGGCACATGAGAAGGTGGCCCTCGGCGCAACTATCCTTTTAAGGCCTTCATCCCCGTTGGAATCATCTCCCCTCTATGTCATAGGAATAGTACGGTGGATCAGGAAAAGGGGAAATGATTTTATCGGTGGTATCGAATCCGTCGAAGTACTGGATGATGGGAACCTGTACTACAGTCCTTCAGAAAAGTAAGCGGAAGTGCTCGTACCTGAACCACTCCCGCAAATTCCTTTGTAAATAAAGTCTTACAAACTTGAGTCTTTCCTTCTAACCCTTTTCACTCAGGGCTTTTACTTACACATCTCCCCTCTTCAGTGCCTGTCTTCGGGCAGATGCTGCCTTTTTACGTTTTCTGATACTCGGTTTCTCGTAGAAGCGTCGTTTACGAACCTCTGTAAAAATGCCCGCCTGGACACACTTTCTCTTAAATCTTCTCAGCGCAGCTTCGAACGGTTCATTCTCTTCAAGTTTAACGATAGTCAATGGGAATCACCTCGTTTCCTGTATAGTAGGCCCTCCACTCAATCCTCATCTACTCATTTTAGATAACATTGGATTGCTTAGGGAAGGCGTGGCTTGAAAGCTAAGGGTAAGCCACGTAATGCTTGGGCATGCCGTGCCCTGAATGGATAGTACTGACTCTTGCGGCAAGGCCATTTTTAAGAAAAAAATGGACAGCTAAAAATATCCGGTTTGAAACTCAAGTTATAATCATAGTATAAATTATGCCCTATGTCAAATCATTTTGTTGAAATTTAAGGAAATGCCAAAATATTATGGCAAAAGTGCTTTTTTCATCAAGCCCCAGGGGAATTATGCCGAATGTATACAACTCAATATTGACGAAGCAGTAAAAAGTCACAAATCAGACAACACAGTAAAAAACTTCGGATGCAAGGCGCGCAAATCTTTAGGAATGAGGCGTACTTAAGGTAGGTCGGAATGACTTCAGATGAAGCGCAACGCAGCCCTTCGACTTTGCTCAGGGCCGTGAGCTTGTCGAACGGCAGATGGACTTTTTACGAAGTTGTCAACATTGAATTGCATTATTACATTCCGACATTAAGGAGTTTATATGGCTGAATTGGACGCCCTTTTTCGACAAGCTATAGAAAAAAACGCTTCAGATATACACCTTTCACCGGGTGAACCATATATTATAAGGCAGTTAGGAAGCTTACAAAAGCTGCAAGACGACATCCTCTCAGCTGACCGATGCAAACAACTTGTAGGTGAACTTCTTGATCAAAAACAGCAGGAAAGGCTCGCAAATGATCTGCAGCTTGATTTTGCCTATGAAATTGAAGGTTTGGGACGATTTCGGGGCAGTGCGATGATGCATCGCAACGGATTGAGTGCCGTATTTCGCGTTATTCCACCCGGAATTCCCACTTTTGAGGCCCTGGGCCTTCCTGACATGGTTACCAGGATATTAGACAATCACATGGGATTAATTCTGGTAACCGGGGCTACGGGACATGGCAAATCAACAACACTGGCTACCATGGTGGATTACATCAACACAAACCGTGCTCATCATATCCTCACCGTAGAAGACCCTATAGAATTCATACATCCCCTGAAACGGGGAGTCGTTAATCAGCGCCAGCTGGATAAGGACACGTTATCCTACGGGAATGCTCTAAAGGCAGCACTCAGGGAAGATCCGGATGTTATAATGATAGGAGAGTTGCGGGACCTTGAAACCACATCTCTTGCCATAACCGCTGCTGAAACTGGACATCTTGTGCTGGGAACCCTCTCCACCTCGAATGCCCCTAAGACCATCGACCGTATTGTGGATTCCTTTCCGCCGGGGGAACAAAATCAGATCCGTGCCATGCTGAGTGAATCATTACGGGCAGTGATAACACAACGCCTCATTCCAGGTGCAGACAAAGAAAGTATGGTCCTGGCACTTGAAATACTGATCGGCATTCTACCCATGTCAAACCTCATTCGGGAGGGAAAGGTATTTCAAATTGCTTCCATGATGCAAACCAAAAAGAATGTTGGCATGCAGATTATGGATGACTCAATTTTTGCGCTGCTTCAGGAAGGAAAGATTACTGCACAAGAGGCATATAGCAATGCCAGCAATAAAGAACGATTTAAACCCCTGGTGGAAAGAGAAAATCAAACCCGGGCAAACACCGAGCAAGCCGCTACACTGTAAGGCCACCAGAAAGAGGAGACGATACCCCATGGCACAGATAGACACCTATTTCCGAGAACTGAAAACAAGTGGTGCAAGTGACCTCCACATGGTTGTTGACTTCCCACCACTGCTGCGACTCAACGGGGAATTACAGCCTGTTGACCATCCTGTTCTTACCGCTGCATCCAACCGTGAAATACTCTTTGAAATACTCACCCCGGAACAGCAGGCCTACCTGGAGAAAAACCGTGATTTCGACATGGCCTATGAACTGGGAGATGAAGCACGTTTCCGGTGCAATTTTTTCTACCAGCACCGGGGAATCGGTGCTGTATTTCGCATCATCCCAACGGAGATCATGAGCTTAGAAAAGTTAAACCTGCCTGAGGTACTTAAAAATATTGCCCTGCTCAAGCAGGGACTAGTATTGGTAACGGGACCTACCGGGAGTGGAAAGTCAACAACACTTGCAGCACTCATTGATTACATTAATGAAAACCGGGATGCACACATCATCACCATCGAAGATCCCCTCGAGTTTGTGCACCCTAATAAAAAGTGTCTTTTCACTCAGCGGGAAATCGGAACCCACGCGAAGAGCTTTTCTGAAGCCCTCAAGGTAGCAAGCCGTGAAAACCCCGATATTATACTTGTTGGCGAAATGCGGGATCTGGAGACCATCTCACTTGCGCTTACCTGCGCCGAACTGGGTATTCTCGTCTTTGGCACCCTTCACACCAACAGCGCGTCAAAAACCATCGACCGCATTATAAACGCCTTCCCCTCCGAGCAGCAGGAACAGACCCGAACCATGCTGGCTGAATCATTAAAGTCAGTAATAGCCCAGCAGTTGCTCAAAACGAAAGACGGTAACGGCAGATGTGCAGCCAATGAAATACTCATAGGATCTACCGCACTTGCCAGCATGATCAGAGAAGGGAAAATATCACAGATTAATTCACTTATCCAGACAGGGACAAGCATCGGCATGCAGACCATGGATCAACATCTCATGCAGCTCATTAAAAGTGACACGATCACACCCCAGGCGGCATTTGAAAAGGCCATAGATAAAAATATATTTCTTAACATGCTCAGCGAGCCCCCCCTGGCTTGATGGCACCCCACAACACAGTGCACTGTAGCTCCAGGCAACCGTGCACAGACTGTCTGTTACAATCGTGATCGAGTGGTGTTATACTCAAATCACACGAGGAGGAACTTACTATGAACGACTATCCCCGGCAGGACAAAAAGATAATACTCTATTTGTCCGATAACAGCCAGATAACAGGTTTGATAAATATTGCCGGCCGCAAGACCATTGAGCTTGTGGAAGATACCGATCCTGACATTGTGCTGTATAGTGTAAAGAGCGAGGATGGTGCACTGCATCAAACTGTGCTGGTGGCAAAACAGCAGATTGTCTGGATCGACCCTCTTGAGGATGAAAGTGGAAAACCAGAGGTGGGAACATGGCAGAAAGTAAGATTTAAGCTTGCAAACGGCCGGGAAATAACCGGCGAAGTGGACATTTCCGGTTATAGTCGGGTATCCGACTTTTTCCAGGCATTCTCCAGAAGATTTTATGAAGTGTACGAATCGCAGCACGTCCGGCAAAAAACAAAACCTGCTTTTTATATCATCCGGACATGTGATGTGGCGGGAACTGGTGGATTAGCCTCTTATCTAATCAGATGGCCTCCCAGACCACATGTTTATAGCCCTTATAGGTGTGGTGATAGACCATTCTGGTGGGGGTGACCCGGATGAGTCTCAAAAGACCTTTCGGAAGCTTGATTTCACCTCCTGCCGCCTTTTGCATATCCTTAAGAATGGGGGTGATGATTTTTAACCCCTCCGCAAACTCCGGTGTTTCGTCGTCAAACACATGGGCAATACCCCAGATATTGATACCCCTTGTCTTCATGGCCTTGGAACCCGTTCCGATACCGATACCAACCCGGTTGTTTTCTCTTAAATTTTTAAATTTATCTCCTCCCTCACTGAAGATATAAATGGTAAGACCGTCGCTCACATAGTCCACCACTGAAACCCTGGGCCATCCATCCGCACCACAGGTTGCCAGGGTGCAGGGCTGCTTTTTACTCAGGTAGTCGATAATCTCCTTCTCAAGCTCCTCCCGTGAAGGGTGTTTCCGCTCTATACCCATTTTTTCAAAGGCCTTATCATACATCTTGTCCCGTTCTTCATAGGTAAGTTCATGAACTGGCATAATTACACCTCCTATAGTGAGAGAATAAACAAAGAAGTCAAAGACATCAGAATTAAGAATGTCACTGAAATTCTTTTAAATTCGAAATCCGAAACACCAAACTCAAAATGGTTCTGCCAACTCACCACCTGAACCAGTCGAAGGACAAATTCAAAATTCAAATCTCAAATGTTTTAAACGGTCCAACCGCTCATTGCGAGCCCAAAGAGCGCGGCAATCTCTTTTTTAACGTGTTATGAGATTGCTTCGTCGGTTCTTAACCTCCTCGCAATGACGTGACACAATTGTACCGGAGAGAGGGAAATCTTGGGTTTATCTTTGTCTTTGATTCAACATTCGATGTTGGACGCTGGATGTTCGACGTCTGCGGTGTTATTATTCTTACTTCTGGCTTCTGTCTTCTGACTTCTGTTTTTCCTACCACAGCCTGCCCTGTAAGTAAAGAACAGGTTACCAGAAGGCTTGGAACCTGCCTCTGGAAAGGTTGACATTTAATCTCCGTTTTGTTAGTTTGGAACGCACGTCAATACATGATGCAGTGTTTACAGGAGGCGGGGAGACCCAATAGCAGCAGGAGGATCCGATGAAGATAGATAAGAGCCAGGTTGAACATGTTGCCCAGCTGGCACGACTGCACTTCAACGAAGAACAACTTGAGATGTTTGTCAACCAGCTCAATACTATACTGGACTATTTCGACAAACTCCAGGATTTAGACACAACTGCTATTGAGCCTACATCCCATGTGGTTGCAACCCACAATGCACTGCGGGATGATGAAGTGAAAAGCTTTGATGCAAATGACCTCTTGCTTAAAAACGCCCCTTCAGAAGAAAATAAGTGTTACAAGGTACCTAAAGTAATCGAATAACACATAACCTCCAGGGTTCACCCATGGAACTGTACAACCTCACAATCCACAAACTCCACCAGCTCTTGAGCACCGGGGAAGTTACCTCCCAGGAGGTTACCCAGTCGGTTCTTGAGCGCATAGAATCCGTTGATAAGAAGGTAAATGCCTACATTACCATCACCGGAGATCTGGCACTTGAGCAGTCAAAACAGGCAGATAAGCTTATCAGGGAGGGATCATGCAGTCCCCTGACGGGTATCCCGCTGGCTGTCAAAGATATCCTCTGTATACGGGGGATAAAAACAACCTGCGGATCGAAAATATTAGAAAATTTCATTGCCCCCTATGACGCTACGGTAATCCACCGGTTAAGGGAACAGGGCGCCGTTTTTGTAGGGCGCACTAATATGGATGAGTTTGCCATGGGCTCTTCTACCGAGACCTCGTATTTTGGCCCTACGCGGAATCCATGGAACACAGAAAGGATTCCGGGTGGCTCCAGTGGTGGCTCTGCTGCTGCTGTTGCTGCAGATGAATGTATTGGCGCACTGGGAACTGACACCGGGGGATCAATCAGACAGCCCGCTGCCTGCTGCGGTCGGGTTGGCCTCAAGCCAACCTACGGGAGGGTTTCCCGCTATGGTCTGATCGCCTTTGCTTCATCCCTTGATCAGGTGGGCCCCATGACCAAAGACGTTCGGGATGCAGCCATTGTAATGAATGAGATTTGCGGATACGACCAGCGGGATTCAACATCGGTAAATGTTCCGGTGCCTGACTACACCAAAGTACTTGGCAGGGAAGTGGCCGGCATGAGTGTCGGTATCCCCAAAGAATACTTTGGCGAAGGTCTGGATAAGGAGGTTGAAGAGGCGGTCAGGAAAGCAATAAAGGTACTCACTGAATTAAAGATGGAGATTAAGGAGGTTTCCCTCCCGCACACCCACTATGCAGTAGCGGTCTACTATCTCATTGCGCCGGCAGAAGCCAGTTCTAACCTTGCCCGTTATGACGGGGTAAAATACGGTTACCGTACCGATGAAGAGACCGGCTTACTGGAGATGTACAAACGCACCCGTTCAGAGGGGTTTGGCATGGAGGTGAAACGCCGTATTATGCTGGGAACCTATGCCCTGTCTGCAGGATACTATGATGCATACTATAAAAAGGCTTCCCAGGTGAGAACACTCATCCGCAGCGATTTTGAGAAGGCCTTCAAGCTCTGTGATGTAATCGTCACCCCTACCTACCCCACTTCAGCATTCAAGATTGGAGAAAAGGTGAATGACCCCCTCACCATGTATCTTTCAGATATCTTTACCATTCCCGCTAATCTGGCAGGTATTCCAGGTATCTCCCTTCCCTGTGGTTCTACCAGTGAAGGCTTACCCATAGGGCTTCAGATACTGTCTGATTCCTTTCAAGAAGAAAGGCTTTTGCAGGTTGCCGCTGCTTACGAACAGCAAACCCGGTGGCACTTACAAAAACCTGATCTTTCTTCCTAACTAAATAATAAATCAATAATTTTCTTGACAAAACCTGCTGAAATTGTTATTAGTGAATATTAATCGTGATAGGTATCACGTTACCATAGGCGCGTAGCTCAGGGGGAGAGCGCTACCTTGACACGGTAGAAGTCGGCGGTTCGAAACCGCCCGTGCCTACCATCAATTGAGGCATCATGAAGAACACTTTTTGTGGTGCCTTTTAGTGCTTTTTACTGGAACTGCTTTAAAAACAGTAGATTAAGGTAACACAATGTCTGATCCAGCAGTGGCCAAAGCCACCTTTTCCGACGGAAAATCAGAAGACTACCCTAAAGGTACTTCATTTGCACAGATTATGGAGAAGAAGGGAGGCCTGCCTCGCTCAATCGTTGCCGTAAAAATTAATGGCACTTTATACGACTTAAATGCCCCCCTTTCGGAAGATGCAGCAATCGAATTCATTGACATTGACTCAGTGGAAGGGCTGGACATCCTGAGGCACTCAACCTCACATGTCATGGCCCAGGCAGTTCAGGACCTCTATCCCGGTGTTAAGATTACCATCGGACCTTCAATAGAAAATGGGTTCTACTATGATTTTGACTATGAACGGCCCTTCAATCCCGATGATCTGGAGAAGATCGAATCCCGCATGAAGGAAATCATCGCTGGAGATGTCCCCATACAAAGAAAGGTCTTTTCAAAACAGGAAGCACTCACCTTTTTTAAAGAAAAGGGTGAACTGTACAAGGTAGAACTGATAGAGGAACTACCCGACGAAAACATAAACGCCTATACACAGAACGGTTTTACCGACCTGTGCCGTGGTCCCCATCTTCCCTCCACCGGCAGGATAAAGGCATTTAAATTAACCAGCGTTGCTGGAGCTTACTGGCGCGGAGATGAAAAAAACAAGATGCTGCAGCGCATCTATGGGACCGCCTTTGCGGATAAAAAAAAGCTCAAGCAGCACCTGCAGCACCTGGAAGAAGCAAAAAAACGTGATCATCGAAAGCTCGGCAAAGAGCTTGAACTCTTCAGCATTCACGACGAGGTAGGTCCAGGGCTGGTCATCTATCACCCCAAGGGTGCGCTCCTGAGGAGACTGCTTGAAGATTTTGAGGTCCGGGAACACTTAAAACGGGGATACCAGCTGGTAAAAGGACCTCAGATCCTGAAGGTAGATATGTGGAAAAAGTCAGGACACTGGGACCACTATAAAGAAAACATGTATTTCACAGACGTTGAAGAGCACCAGTATGGGCTGAAACCGATGAACTGTGTTGCACACATGCTGATTTACCAGTCAAAGATACGGAGCTACCGGGATCTTCCCCAGCGATACTTTGAACTGGGAACCGTACATCGACATGAACGGGCGGGTGTTTTACACGGACTCCCCCGGGTGAGAGAATTTACCCAGGACGATGCCCACATCCTCTGCACCCCTGAACAGCTTGATCAGGAAATCAAACAGATCATAGATTTCATTACAGATGTAATGAAGATATTCGATTTTGATTTCGAGATGGAGTTGAGCACACGGCCGGACAAAACAATAGGAAGTGATGAAGACTGGGAACGGGCAACCACTGCCCTGAAAAAGGTTCTGGACGAAAACAACTACCCTTACCAGATCAATGAGGGAGACGGGGCGTTCTATGGCCCAAAAATAGACGTGACCCTAAAAGATGTACTTGACAGAAAGTGGCAATGTGCTACTATCCAGTGCGATTTTTCTCTCCCTGAAAGATTTGATTTGAACTATATCGGGAATGATGGGGGAAAACACCGGCCGGTAATGTTGCACCGGGTAATACTGGGTTCCCTGGAACGTTTCATGGGAGTGCTCATAGAGCACTATGCAGGTGCTTTTCCCACCTGGCTTGCTCCTGTCCAGGTCATACTGCTTACCATTACTGATAAACATACGGCATTTGGAGAAGAAGTCCATAAACAGCTGTTATCTCACTCTATCCGGGTGGAAACAGATTTCAGAAATGAAAGCTTGAGGCTTAAGATACGGGAAGCCCAATTACAAAAAATCCCCTACATGGTTGTGATCGGGGATAGAGAGGTGGAAAACGGCGGGGTATCGCCCCGGCACCACAGTGGAAAAGACCTCAAATTTTTGCCGCTTGATGAGTTTATTTCCTTGCTAAAAGAAGAGTCTAAGGTACCCCAGTAAGAAAACTCAGAAAAGTGCTCTTCTACATTTAAGGAGGTGAAAAATATAGCAAAAAATTCAAAAATCAATGAAAAGATTACCAGCAGAGAAGTAAGGGTAATAGGTATGGAGGGTAACCAACTCGGTATATTTGCTACACCAGATGCCATAAATTTGGCCCGGGAAGCCGGTTGTGACCTGGTAGAAGTATCACCGAATGCCTCTCCTCCCGTTTGCCGTATCATGGACTACGGTAAGTTCAAGTACCAGCAGAGCAAAAAAATGAACCAGGGAAAGAGGCATACCCACAGCGTCGCACATATTAAGGAGGTTAAGGTCAGACCGAGGACAGATGTCCACGATCTCGAGGTGAAGATACGTAACATCAAAAAATTCCTCACCCATGGGAATAAGGCTAAAGTAACCCTCATGTTCCGGGGGAGGGAAATTGCCCACCCCGAATTGGGTCGAGGATTGATGGACAGGATAGCTGAAGAAATACAGGATATTGGTGTGGTTGAAAGTGCCCCTAAGCTGGAGGGGAGAAACATGATTATGCTGATTGCCCCAAAAAGCTAAACCCTATTTCCCTCTACTTGAAAACTTACTATTTTTTTCGCAATCATTCTTGTGCAGCTCTTTTCCCAGGAGAGAACAAGGATTGAGAAAGGTTATACTATGCCTAAAATAAAAACAAACAGAGGTGCTGCAAAAAGATTTGGCAAAACCAAGTCGGGGAAAATAAAAAGGCAGAAGGCCTATCTGAGCCACATCTTAACAAGCAAAACAACTAAAAGAAAAAGGTCCCTGCGGCAGGGTACAACCGTCGCCAAGGTAGATGAAAAGGGCATCAGGAGATTGCTGCCCAATCTCTAAGCATCAGCTTGAAAGCTGATTGTTAACAGATCACTAAAGCACATAGGAAAGGTCTTAAGAACATGTCAAGAGTCAAGCGAGGCGTAAGTGCACGGAGAAGAAGAAAAAAGGTCTTAAAACAGGCCAAAGGCTATCAAGGGGGCCGGGGAAGTCTCTTTAAAAGTGCCCGGGAGGCAGTTGACAGGGCACTCAATTATGCCTATAGAGACAGAAGAGCCAAAAAGAGAGATTTTCGCAGCTTGTGGATCACCAGGATTAATGCCGGTGCCCGGCTTAATGATCTCACCTATAGTCAATTAATCAATGGGCTTAAAAAGTCTGAAGTCGAAATCGACAGAAAAATACTGGCAGACCTGGCCATTTCTGATCCCCAGGCGTTCTCTAAGATTACAACTGTAGCAAAAGAAAACTTATAAACTTCTTGTTCCCGCTTCCTCAACTACCATGAAAGAAGAGCTTGAGCACCTTGCTGCTGAGGTAGAGAGTGCTCTATCAACAGCAGAAGATAGAGGGCAAATCATGCAGGTCAGAACCCAGTTTCTCGGCCGCAAAGGAAAGTTTACCCTCCTCATCAAACAGCTCGGAAAACTTCCCGAACAGGAAAGACCCCTCTTTGGACAGCTCATCAATCAGACGAAAAAAGCCCTGGAGGATAAACTTGATCGCCGGCTGACTGACCTGACCGATAAAGAAAGGGATGCACAACTTCAGAACGAAGCAGGTGATATTACACTGCCCGGGAGAAGACTGACCCCGGGAAACATCCATCCCGTTACTCAGGTTACCAATGAGATCACGGCAGTCTTCACGGGGATGGGTTTCCAGATAGCTGAGGGACCAGAGGTAGAGCTTGATTACTACAACTTTGAAGCCCTCAATATACCCCCCGATCATCCAGCCCGCAACATGCATGATACCTTTTACATCACCGAAGAGGTCCTTCTTCGTACCCACACCTCCCCTGTACAGATCAGAACTATGGAGAAGGTCAAACCTCCCGTAAGCATTATTGCCCCCGGCAGGGTCTACCGGCGGGATTCAGATATTTCCCACACCCCCATGTTTCACCAGATAGAAGGTTTCATGGTAGGTGATAACATTTCATTGGGTCATCTCAAAGGAGTCCTCACGGTATTTGTCCACCACATGTTCGGAGAAGAAACCGCCATCAGATTTCGCCCCAGCTTTTTCCCCTTTACCGAACCGAGCGCGGAAATAGATATTCAATGTGTTATCTGCTCCGGCCAGGGATGCCGGGTCTGTTCCGGTACCGGGTGGCTTGAAATCCTTGGCTCAGGAATGGTTCACCCTGCAGTATTTAAGATGGTCGGGTATGATCCTGATCAGGTAAGCGGGTTTGCCTTCGGCATGGGAATTGAAAGGATTGCCATGTTGAAGTATGGCATAGATGACATCCGCTTATTCTTCGAAAACGATGTCAGGTTTCTGGAACAGTTCTAGGGGCAAAAATAAGTACCCTCACACGAGGACAAGCGTTACAAGCAAACATACCCATAGATAAGGTTGTTGTTCCCATGCAGGCAAGTCTTAACTGGTTGAAAGAATACGTTGCTATTGACTGTGGTCCCAAGGAGTTGGCAGATCTCCTCACCATGTCAGGCAGCGAGGTTGATAGCATAACCGAACTGGGAAAGGAGCTTGACGGCGTTGTCGTCGGGCACATCACCGCGGTAAACCCCCATCCCAATGCAGATAAACTGTCACTCTGCACGCTTGATACCGGCAGTGCTACCTGTACCATCGTGTGCGGGGCACAAAACATGAAGCCCGGAGACAAAGTACCTCTTGCCTTAACCGGTGCAACACTCCCCAGTGGCATTACCATTAAAAAGGCAAAAATACGGGGTGAACGCTCCGAAGGGATGCTCTGTTCTGAGGTAGAACTGGCTTTGGGGAATGATAAGTCAGGTATCATGATTCTCTCTTCCGACGCACAGGTGGGACAACCCCTTGCGGAGACCCTTGGACTCAAAGATGTCATTTTTGAAATCGGATTGACCCCCAACCGCCCCGACTGTCTGAGCCTTATCGGTCTGGCACGTGAACTTGCTGCCCTCACAGGAAAACCGCTGAACCTGCCTTCTTCACCGCATCGATGAACGGGGAGAGGACATTTCCAAGCTCACCTCCGTCACCATTGACGACCCGGACCTCTGTCCACGCTACTGCGCCCGTATCATATCAGATGTTTCCATCGGCCCTTCGCCCTTGTGGATGAGGAGACGGCTGGAAGCATGTGGCATGAGGGCAATCAATAATGTAGTTGACGTAACCAACTATGTGCTGCTGGAAATGGGTCAACCCCTTCATGCCTTTGACCTTAAACTGCTGGACCAGGAGAAGATTGTAGTGAAGCGGGCAAACCCCGGCGCATCTTTCACCACACTTGACGACAAGGAACGAAAACTGCCTGAAGACGCTCTGATGATTTGTGACGGCTCCAAACCCATTGCCCTTGCAGGCATTATGGGAGGTCTCAATACTGAAGTTTCAGAACAAACAACCAGGGTTCTCCTGGAAAGTGCCTACTTCACCCCTGCTGGAATCCTCAGGACATCGAAAAAGATGGGCATACGAACAGAATCCTCCCAGCGTTTTGAAAAAGGCGTTGATCCGGAAGGTGTTTCCCAGGCCCTTAACCGGGCAGCACAACTCATAGCTGAGCTTTCAGGCGGTAAAATTAATCCGGGATGTATTGACAACTACCCGAGCCCGATTCCTGCACCCCCAACCATCACCCTCAGCACCAGGAAAACAAACAACATACTGGGAACGGAGCTCACCGGGGACGATATTGCACAAACCTTAAGGGATCTCACCTTCGCTGTTCATGAGGGTAGTGACGACACCATTGCCGTTACACCACCTTCATTCAGAGTTGATATCAGGGAGAGTATTGATTTGATAGAGGAGGTAGCCCGACTTCGTGGATATGACAAGATACCGGCTACCCTCCCCCGGGTCATAAGCCAACCCCCTGTAAAGAACAGCGCTACCCTGCTCGAGAAAAAAACGAAAGAGATATTGATCCAGCACGGCTACCATGAGATCATTACCTACAGCTTCATTTCACCTCTTGATTTACAGAACTTACAGCTCAATGCAGAAGATCAACGTCTTCAGACAATCGCACTGCTGAACCCACTCAGCGAAGACCAGTCAACCATGAGAACAACCCTCATGCCGGGCCTTCTCTCTACTGCCAGGAAAAATATTTTTCAGAACAATGCAAATCTTAAACTCTTTGAAATGGGCCCTGTTTTTTACCGTCAGGGAAACGAGCGACTTCCCCAGGAAGTAAAGATGGTCGGAGGGCTTGCCACCGGTCTCTCCCAGGAGGAATCCTGGAACAGTGACGGAAGGGCTATAGATTTTTATGACCTTAAAGGATGTGTGGAAACCCTGCTTCATCTGCTGCACATCAGAAATTTCTCATTTTCCCAATCTGAAGGAAGTCCCTTTCTCCATCGGGGTAATGCACTTGACCTTAAGGTGGGAGAACAAAAAGTAGGGTTTGTGGGGGAATTCCTTCCTCAGGTACTTGACACCTTCCAGCTTTCTCAAAAAACCTTTGCCTTTGAAATTTCTCTCTCCCTGTTACTCCCGGACTTCTCGGAACAGAGGAAATTCCATCCATTGCCAAAATATCCTCCTGTTTACCGGGATATTGCCCTGGTGCTGGATGATACAATTCCAGCCCAGACCGTATCTGACACCATGGATAAGTTTAAAAATAAATATATTGAAGAAATTGAGATTTTCGACTACTATAAAGGTAAATCCCTTGCACCAGGGAAGAAAAGCTTAGCCTACCGTCTCAAGTATCAGGCTTATGATCACACGCTCACTGACAGGGAAGTAAATGCACTGCATGAAAAACTTATTAATAACCTGCACCAGGAGTTAGGTGCAGTGCTCAGGGAATGATTTTATTACAACTGTTTGCCAAAGGAGGAATGGGGTATGACAAAAGCAGATATTATCGAGAGTGTCTACGAGAAAGTTGGTCTGTCAAAAAAGGAAGCCAACACCATTGTGGAGCTGGTTTTTGAAACTATTAAATCAACTCTCGAACAGGGAGAGAAGGTTAAGATTTCCCGGTTCGGTAATTTTGTCGTCCGGCAGAAGAGGACTCGACGGGGAAGAAATCCACAAACAGGCAGTGAGATTGAAATATCAGCCAGAAAGGTTTTAACCTTCAAAGCCAGTCCTGTTTTAAAAAAGGCTTTAAGTAAATAGGAGCGGTCTTTTCTCTTCAGAAATGTATCGCACGAAACACTGTTTTCACATAAGCATTCTGGCAAATAAATTTCACATAGCATAATCACTGGAAATGGGGTATAATTCAGCTTATGGCTAAGAACAAGATCCCAGAACCCTCCATACCCAACAAGCTCTACTTCAAAATTGGTGAAGTGAGTACCATAACAGGAGTAGAACCATATGTCCTCAGATACTGGGAATCAGAATTCAAAACCATCAAACCCTCTCGAACACAATCAAAACAGCGAATATACCGCAGAAAAGATGTAGAGCTCATCCTGGAAATCAAGAAGATGCTCTACGAG
This sequence comes from uncultured delta proteobacterium, assembly GCA_963752035.1. Classification (GTDB taxonomy): domain Bacteria; phylum Desulfobacterota; class WTBG01; order WTBG01; family WTBG01; genus CAVVWZ01. The sequence continues at coordinate 18,571 of CAVVWZ010000096.1, forward strand.
CAGAAATTTACTATTGCAGGTGCCCGAAAAAGACTGCAGGAATTAAAGACAACTGATAAACAACAACTACAGTTTGATTTTCAGCCGAAGGCAGACCACCAGAAAGCCTTGAAAGAAATTAAAGAAGAGCTAAAAGCACTCCGCAAATTGCTCGCCTAAGACCTTACCCCCAAGTACCTTTACCCAACCATTCCTCACTCTTACCGCATATTCCCTCTCCCACACCACAACATGCTGTAATTCAAGCCATAATTAAATAAAACACCCATTTTCCCCCTTGAAAAGAAAGTATTTTCAACTTTCCGGAAAAAAAAATGAAGAAAAAATCATTTCTTCCGATAAGAAAGTAGTATGTCCTGCGTTGGACACAAACATCTTAACACAAGTTGGGGGAACACACGGTATGGAAGCAATCAAAGAAAAGATAGTAGACATGACTGAACTACTTAAGTTTGCGGTTAAAAGTGATGCATCCGATCTGCACATCAGCGCCGGTGAATCGCCCATGTTCAGAATACATGGTGAAATAAGAAGAATAGACATGGAACCCTTGACTGATGAAGAAGTGCATACCATGATCTATGACATTCTCAATGACCAGCAGCGTAAGATGTTTGAGGAAAATCGTGAGCTTGATTTTTCTATTGCCCTTGGTGATTATGGAAGATTCCGGGTCAATGTTTTCGTTCAACACAGGGGAGATGCAGCCGTCCTGCGAACCATTCCCAATCAGGTAAAAAGTTTTGAAGATCTGGGACTCCCCAAAATCTGCAAGGCCATCACCAGGGCCGAAAAAGGGCTCGTGCTGGTTACCGGACCTACCGGGTGCGGCAAATCCACATCACTGGCAACCATGATTGATTCTATAAACAGCACGGTTAACAAGCACATTATCACTATAGAAGATCCCATAGAGTTCCTTCACGAATCAAAAAAATGCCTGGTTAATCAACGGGAAGTGGGTGAACATACCCATAACTTTTCAAATGCCTTAAGGAGCGCCCTCCGTGAAGACCCCGACGTAATTCTCGTGGGGGAAATGCGGGATCTGGAAACTATTTCTCTGGCCTTAACTGCCGCCGAGACGGGACACCTTGTATTCGCTACCCTCCATACCAACAGCGCACCCAAGACGATAGACCGTATTGTGGATGTCTTCCCTGCCGACCAGCAAGCGCAGACACGAACCATGTTATCTGAAACCCTCCATTCAGTTATCTGCCAGACCCTGTTGAAACGTTCAGACGCCCCGGGGAGAATCCCTGCCCTTGAGATAATGATATGCACCTCGGCCATAAGAAATCTTATTCGAGAAGCCAAGACTGCCCAAATTCTATCAACACTTCAGACAAGTCAGCAGTATGGCATGCAAACCATGGAGATGGCTGTCAAGCACCTTCTGGAGCGCAGGCTCATTTCTGCCGAAGAGGCTAAACCCATTTTGTCAGATTTGACCAAGACGCCTTCGCTTGTATAAAAAACCTTATAGTATTCCATCCAGGGGAGAAACGTATGAATATCCGAGAACTCTTAAACATAATGGTAAAGCAGAATTCTTCTGACGTTTACATTACCGTCGATAGCCCTCCCATGTTTCGTACCGAGGGAGTTACCAAGCCGTTCGGTGATAAACAAGTTACAAGCGCCAATGCGGAAGAAATGGCAGCCTCCATTATGACTGAAAAGCAAAAAATTAAATTTGCTGAAAGCTTAGAGATGAATCTGGCACTGTATTATCCTGAACTGGGACGCTTCCGGGTGAATATCTTGAGGCAGAAAGGATACACCGCTCTGGTTATACGTCAAATCAAGATGGAGATCAGCACCGTTGATGAGCTGGGCTTGCCCTCTTCCCTGAAAGACATTGCCATGTGTTCACGGGGACTTGTGCTGGTGGTGGGAAGGACAGGAACAGGAAAATCAACCACTCTAGCCGGGATGATCGATCACCGCAATGAGAATTCCACCGGGCACATCATCACTATCGAAGACCCTATTGAATTCCTTCACTTTCACAAACAGATGATTGTTTCACAACGTGAGCTCGGCCTTGACACCCTTTCTGTTGGTAACGGGCTCAAGAATGCAATGCGTGCGGCACCGGATGTTATTCTGGTGGGTGAAATACGTGACACGGAAACAATGGAGGCAGCCATCACTTTTGCGGAGACCGGACATCTCGTGCTGGCAACCCTTCATTCGAATAATGCCAACCAGGCAATGGAAAGAATCTTAAACTTTTTCCCTCACGAACGGCATGAACAGATACTGCTTCAGCTCTCCCTCAATTTAAAGTCAATCATTTCACAACGCCTTGTCCCCTCTACCAATGAAATGAGGGTTGCAGCAACCGAAATTCTCCTGGATACGCCCCGGGTGAAAGACCTCATCTATAAAAACAAGATTGATCTTCTTAAGGAAGCCATGTCACAAGGTACGGTTGAAGGTATGCATACCTTTGATCAATCCCTTTTCGATCTCTACAAAAAGGGACTTATAACCTATGACAGTGCCCTTGCCTATGCGGACAGTGTCAATGACATCAGGCTCAGAATCAAAATTGATGAAGTTGGTGAAGATGATGGGAATTCATCTTCCGGGAAGAAATCGGAAGACGTTTTCCGGTTGAAACCTGATTTTCAGGTAAAATAGCCATTAGACCATCAACCCACCAAGAAAACAAAGTGATGTGAGATATGGGATCTGAGATGTGCGATTGAAAAGAAGAGATACTGGATACTTGAAAAAGACTTGTTGGCTTACCGACTAACATCCAGTATCCAGCAACTAGTAACCAGCATCTTACTGAAAGTCAGATCTCACATCCCACATCTATTCATTTTTCTTAGTGTCTTAGAGATTCTGCTCCTGCCTCCTGTATTTCATTCTTTCCCTTACACTTTTAGAAAAAATATGCTATAGTAGAATATATATGCACTGGAAGATACATATATTCTCTTCTATGCTTGTGCTTGAAAATGGCGGAGATTTTAACACACCGCAGAGACGCAAAGAGCGCAAAGAAAACCTGAAGAGGATATAAAGAATTAACTAATAGAATCACCAAAACAACAATAGCATTATCCGGTGTAAAGGGAGAGGCAGTAGTTATTTACCTTTTCAAACCTTTGCGTCTTTCGGTGAGAAATAATTTTTTATTTGTTTGAATTTGGTGCTTAGTGCTTCGAATTT
>CAVVWZ010000097.1:0-6678 GCA_963752035.1 uncultured delta proteobacterium
GTCTCCACAGAGATACTCGGTTGCAAACTCATGAGTAAAAGACTTACCGCACCGCTCGCACAATGGTTCCTGGATGTACTGAATCTGGGATAAACAGTCTGAACAGATTTCATTTTCCTTCTCACCACCACAATAAGTACCACAGAAGTGGCAGAAAGGAGGATATAAGCAATCTCGAACAGCACGTACAATAGATTTCATGATCCTGTAACCAGCTGAAGTTTTCCTGCTAATCATTCTTAAGATCATCGTCATCCACGCATTCTATTCGCGGAGCATCTGACCACAACCGTTCGAGTTCATAAAATTCCCGTACAGGTTGATAAAACACATGAATGATAACCTCATCATAATCAAGCAAAATCCAGGTACCCTCGCTGAATCCTTCAATACCAAGAGGGTACACTCCCTGTTGCTTCAAATCCATTTCAATCGAACTGGCAATAGCCTGGACCTGACGATTTGAACTACCACTACAAATTATATAATAGTCTGCAAACGATGAAGTCTCTCGTATATCAAGGGCAATTAAATCAAAGGCCTTCTTTTTAAAAGCTGCCTTAACGCAAAGATGTAATTTCTCTTCCTCCAGTTGTGCCATCAAGCTCTTACTACCCCACTAAAATTATCATGTTTTGTCATGCTGTCCTATAAACGATAGAAGTTATGTTCTTCAATATAGGCCTCCACAGCTTCGGGAACCAGGTATTTTACAGAACGGCTGTTTTTTATGTGTGTTCTTATTGCATGTGATGATATGTCGAGAGCGGTTATTTCAGTAATGTAGGTGGAAAACTGAGACGAGTGTATGAACCTTTTTTCATCGGGCTTGTAGCTGAAGTCATGCATTATCTCTTTGGGAATAAGCTGCTCGGTCGTGCTCACTTCATAGCCCGGTCTGGTCATAACAATAAAATTACAGAGAGAAAACAGTTCTCGAAAATTTTTCCAGGTATTGATTTCTAAAAAGGCATCAACTCCCACAATAAAGAAGGGTGTTAGTGCATCTTGAGAGTTCTGTCTAAAATAGCTAATTGTCTCCACAGAGTAAGATTCACCGCAACGCTGCAATTCAAGGTCGGAAGCAAGAAAATACGGGTTTGATTTTACTGCCTGCTCCAGCATATGCAATCTGTGGTGAGCAGCAATAAGCTCTCGAGATGCCTTGTGAGGGGAAATATTGGTGGGAATAAAAATAACCCGTTCAAGGTTAAACCGTTCCCGTATTTCCTCGGCTGCTCTCAAGTGGCCCCAGTGTACCGGATTAAAGGTTCCTCCAAAAAGTCCGACACGCACAGTAACTCTCTCCCTCTAGCACTATTCTTGCTCACTCGCGAATCTGCCCGTTCCCGTAGACCACAAACTTAAGTGTTGTAAGTTCCTGAAGCCCCATTGGACCAAAGGCATGGAGTTTGGTTGTACTGATACCGATTTCCGAACCCAGCCCAAGCTGGTTCCCATCGTTAAAACGGGTCGAAGCATTTACGAGCACTGCCGATGATTGTACCCTTTGTACGAACATCTGGGCATTCGAATAGTCAGAAGTAATAATCACATCCGTATGCATGGAACCGTACTCTTCAATGTGCTCAATAGCCTGTTCCATAGACGACACAAGCTTAATAGAGAGAACAAGATCGAGATATTCCGTAGACCAGTCTTCCTCCCGTGCTTCTGTAAGACCGGGAAGCAGTGCCCGGGTTCTCTCGCATGCCCGAACTTCAACACCACGTGCAGCTAGGCTTGGCACTAGTTTCGGGAGAAATGTTGGAGCAATGGCATCGTGTATCAAAAGGGTTTCGAGGGCATTACAAACCCCCGGACGCTGCACTTTTGCATTGATAACAATTGATTCCGCCATTTCATCACTGGCTGATGCATCAACAAAAATATGACAAATACCCTTGTAGTGTTTTATGACAGGTATCTTCGAATGTTTTACTACCGCACGAATGAGATCTTCACCGCCACGGGGTATAATAAGATCAATATAGTCTTCCAAAGCAAGGAGTTCATAGACCGCTTCCCGTTCTGGGAGTGGAAACAGTTGAATAGCTGCTTCCGGGATACTGTTTTTTTCAAGAATTCCCTGCATAAGACGGGTTAGCACCCGGTTAGAATGGACCGATTCTTTCCCCCCCCGTAAAATAACAGCATTTCCTGACTTGAAACAGAGAGATGCAGCATCAACCGTGACATTCGGCCGTGATTCATAAATGATGCCGATAACTCCGAGAGGTATCCGCACCCGGCCAACCAGCAGATCGTTTGGCCTCTTCCACATTTTAACAACTTCACCAACAGGGTCGGGAAGGTGTACCACCTCACGGATAGATTCTATCATAGCTGTAATAACCTTATCCGTCAATGTCAGACGATCAATTAAGGCAGGTGAGAGCTTCTTTGCCAGGGCAGCACTTACATCCTTCTCATTTTCGCTTTGAAGTAAACTTCTCTTCTTGTCCAGCTCATCAGCTATTCCAAGAAGTACCTCATTTTTGTGGGTGGTCGAGAGAGTGGCTACACGTCGTGAAGCATCCTGAGCGGCCCGTGCAAGCGCTACAATCTGTTCAGTTCTGTCCATAACTATTCATCCTCTAATACCACGAGGTCATCGCGGTGAATAATCTCATCATAGTACTTATAGCCCAGCACCTTTTTTATGTCCCGGCTGTGGAGGCCTCTTAACCTGAACACCTCTTCTGCTCTGTAGTTAATCAGACCCCGGGCAAACTCCACCCCGTTGCTATCAACGCACTGCACAGGGTCACCGAACTGAAAATTCCCTTTTACATCAAGCAAACCTGAGGATAAGAGGCTCTTGCCCATTTTCACTACGGCATGTTTTGCCCCGTCATCGACAATAAGGGTACCTTTGGGTTTCAAGTTAAAAGCGATCCAATGCTTTCTGCTGGAAAGTTTTGACTGTCTGGGAAGAAAGAACGTACCCACATCTTCCCCTTTAAAAACTCCGGTAATAATATTTTTTGTATTACCATTCACAACGATGGTTGGAATCCCGTAGATGGAAGCCTTTTTTGCGGCATCAATCTTGGATATCATACCGCCGGTTCCCACACTGCTGGAACTGCCTTTGGCCAGTGTTTCAATCTCTTTTGTGATTTTTTCCACAACCTTGATGAGGGTTGCATCCTCACAGAGCTCCGGGTCCTGAGCAAAGAGCCCGTCACGATCCGTTAAAATAAGCAGGAGATCAGCATCCACAAGATTGGTTACCAGAGCAGAAAGAATATCATTGTCACCAAACTGAATCTCATCAACCACCACCGAATCATTTTCATTGATTATGGGAATGATGCCACAGTGCAGCAACGTAAACAGTGTGTTGCGGGCGTTAAGAAATTTCTTGCGATCACTTAAGGCATCATGGGTAAGTAGCACCTGCGCTGTGTTATGGCCATGGGCATTAAAACAATCTTCATAGAGCCGCATTAAACGGACCTGGCCGATTGCAGCAGAAGCCTGTTTCTGGGGGATGCTCACGGGTTGTTCAATACAGGTTAAACTTTTTCTCCCTGCCGCAATAGCACCCGAAGAAACAATAATAATTTCATACCCATCTTTCTTGAGGCCCGAAATATTCTTTGCTACATTCCTGAAGACTTCATTATGTAAAACATCGCTGCCCGCGGTAAGAACACGGCTTCCAATTTTAATGACAACCCTTTTTACCTCGCGCAAGAGCTCTTCCCGCACTGCTAGGCTATCTTTTTTCATAATTCATGGCACTGTTTGAATTCTTCTGTTTTATCCCGGATAAGAGTTGAGCTACATGGGCAATCAGTTCAGTCAGCCCTTTACCGGTTGCAGCAGAGAGCGGGAAAACCTCTTTGCCCAACTCTGTAAACTGTTCTTTAAGGTATGAATAATTTTCCTTGGATTCAGGCAGGTCCATCTTATTGATAGCAACTACCTGGGGTCTTTCTGCAAGGGCAGGGTTATGGGATTTGAGCTCATCGTTGACTATTTCAAAGTCTCTAACTGGATTATGGGGAGCAACCTTGGAGCCGTCAAGCAGGTGAATCAAAACACGGGTACGCTCTATGTGCCGTAAAAAAGTAGTGCCCAAACCGCTTCCCCTATGGGCACCCTCAATTAAACCTGGAATGTCAGCAATAACAAAGGTTTTAAATTCGCCGTAACTAACCACCCCTAAGGAGGGGACTAGTGTGGTAAAAGGGTAATCGGCAATCTTAGGCCTGGCAGCAGAAACACGGGACACAAGGGTGGATTTCCCACTGTTTGGTAATCCAATCACACCCACATCAGCGAGCAACTTGAGTTCCAGGAGAATAAACCGTTCACAACCCTGTTGGCCGTCCTGGGCAAAGCGCGGGGCTTGATGGGTAGAACTCCTAAAATGAGCATTCCCCTTACCCCCCAAACCTCCCGGGGCAACAACTAACCGTTCGCCCGGTCTATACAAATCCTTTAGAAGCTCACTACTCCCATCCTCTATTACCAGTGTGCCGACCGGAACGGGTATGATGAGATCACTTCCTGATTTTCCGTGCTGATTTTTACCCTTCCCATGGGTACCGGATTGAGCCCGGTAACTCCGGACGTAACGAAAGTCAAGTAAAGACCCAAGACCTTCATCGGCAATGAGAATAACATCTCCTCCCCGACCACCGTCTCCACCATCAGGTCCACCTCGTGGAACAAACCGTTCTCTTCTAAAACTTACACATCCACGCCCGCCAGCTCCACCAGTTACCTTTATTCGCGCCTCATCAATAAATCGCATTAACCATTAACTGAGGGCATATACACTCACCTTTTTTTTCTCCTTGCCCAAGCGCTCAAATTTCACTTGTCCGTCTATCTTGGCAAAGAGGGTGTAATCCTTTCCCAGCCCTACGTTTTCACCGGGATATATCCTGGTACCGGCCTGCCGGACAAGAATACTTCCTGCCCTGACGAGCTGACCGCAGGCCCGTTTTACCCCGAGCCTTCTGCCAGCACTATCTCTTCCATTGGAAGAATGTCCTCCAGACTTCTTATGCGCCATTGTGTGCTTCCTCCTCTAATCTTTGTATCTAAAGAATGTTATTGAACAGAGTATTTTTTCAAATACTTAAAAAAGTCACTCTTGGTACTGAGCATTAACCAGGCTTCCTTATCCAGGGAATTTTTATAAATCTCCAGTGTTTTAACAAAGGTATAAAATTCGGGATCTTTGTTATACACTTCTGCATAAATTTTTGTTGCCTCTCCATCGGCCGTTCCCTTGATCTCCTGGGCCTTCTTGTATGCCTCAGAGGTGATTTTTTTGAGCTCTTTTTCCTTATCACCTGCAATCTTTGAGCTTTCTCCCTTACCTTCGGACCGGAACTTTTCGGCAATCTGCTTACGTTCCGCAATCATCCTGGTATAGACAGCTTTGCGTACCTCCTCTACGTAATTGATTCTCTTGATCCTTACATCAACCAGCTCAATTCCAAACTGTGTCAATTTTGGATTTGCCTGCTCCATAATACCCTGGGCTATCTTCTCCCGGCCCATTTTAATGGGTTTAACGATGAGTGCCTTGTAAGCCTCATCCACACCGACACCGACTTCTTTAAGATCCATTTTACGGTCGGTGTTTCTCACCGCTTCAATTAAATGATGAGACGTAATAAAATTCCAGGTAGCAGGATCGATAATATCATCGAGCTTTTTCTGTCCTGCCATCTCGTTATTGACGGTTTCAAAAAACGTTAAAGGATCTGTAATCTTCCATCGTGCGAAGGTATCTACCCAGATGTAGGTCTTATCCAGGGTAGGCATTTGACTGGGCTCACCATCCCATTCCAGAAGGTTTTTGGGGAAAAAATTAGCCTCCTGAATGAAGGGAACCTTAAAATGCAACCCTGCATCCTTGATGGCTTCTCCCACCGGTTTTCCAAACTGGGTTAGTACCACCTGCTCCGTCTCACTTACAACAAAGGCAGCGCTCCCAAGGAGTATAAAAAGTCCAAACACCACTACGGCAACTAGTGCTAATCCTCTCATTGTTCTGCTCCCCCCCTATCTAAGTTGAGCAAGGGAAGTAATCCTTGCTGGTCAGGATCGATGATATACTTATTGCCCACTTTCGGAAGAACTTGATTCATTGCCTCTAAATAGAGCCTCCGACGTGTCACATCTTTTGCTTTACTGTATTCCTTAAAAAGGGAAAGAAATCTGCTGGCATCACCTTTTGCCCTGTTTACCCTGTCCAGGGCATATCCTTCTGCTCCTTTTATCGTCTGCTCCGCTTCACCCCGTGCCTTGGGTATAATCTTGTTGTACTCCTCTTTTGCCTGATAGATCAATCGTTCCTTCTCCTGAACGGCCTGGTTAACTTCGTTGAACGAGGGCTGTACCGGTTCAGGAACATTGGTCTTTTTTAATTCAACGTTCATCAGTTTGAGCCCCGTTTCTGACTCAGTTAAAGCCTCCTGCAGCTTTATCCTCACCTCATCCGCAATCTCTTTCCGCTTGCTGATCACCTCATTAATGCTCCGGTCACCCACTACCATCCTCATGGCTGATTCAGATAAATCCCTCAGGGTGAGAGGCACATTTCTCACCTTGAAGAGGTACTGATAGGGGTCATCTATGCGAAACTGTACAATCCAGGGGACAACCGCAGTATTTAGGTCACCGGTGAGCATCAATGACTCACTCAGG
>CAVVWZ010000098.1:0-77122 GCA_963752035.1 uncultured delta proteobacterium
ACTTAATTTTTTCTCCTTGGCCTTTTCATTCAAAAAGCTTATTATTTCATGAAGATATTAATAAGGGAGATACTATAATTATGGCTAACCTTCAAATAAAGGGAATCGAAGACGATTTATACAAGAAAATTAAAGAAATTGCTGCCTCTGAAAACCGGTCGGTAAGCCAACAGGTTCTCTCCTTGATTAAGGAGTACATGGCCAGAAGAGGTGCGATCCAGTCTTTAAAGTCTCCGGCACAGGTTTTGTTAGAGCTTTCCGGTTCCTGGAAGGATAAGAGAAGCGTAGACAAAATAATTTCTGAAATAAAAGGTAGCCGTAAAAATTCAAAAAAGCTAAAGAAGGGATTTTAAGTGTATCTCCTGGACACAAATATCGTAATTCATTGTTTGAAGGGTCATGAAACAGTTACCAAAAATCTTCGCATACATCTTAACGATCAAATATATATAAGCATATATAATCGTTGTAACCCTAATGGAGCTTTATTATGGTGCCTATAAATCACAGAAAGTCGAGAGCAATCTTGCAAAGATAAAAACGCTGGAAAACTCGATTGAGGTCATTCCGATAGTCAAAGAAGTTGTTGAAATTTTTGGGATCTGTAAAGCAAAACTTGAACGATCTGGTACTCCCTTAGATGATTTTGATCTTATCTTAGCTGCCTGTGCTATGACAAAAAACCTCGTCCTAGTTACTAATAATACGAAGCACTTTAAACGTATCGAAGGGTTGAAGATAGCTGATTGGACATCAGAAAAAGGCAGTTAACTTACTTTTTTGTCGAGTTGGCTATGCATCTATTTACCAACGTCCCTCACTGATTTACCACATTTCTTGAGCCTGTTAATATATGCATCCTCAAGGTTAACGGGAAAATAATTCTTCGCTTTACGGTTCGAGAACTTATATACAATCCCTTTCCAGCAAGCAGCGTTCAACATTCTTTTTGTATTATGCGTTTTTACTTCGGAACCTGAGTACCTAACATTTTTGCAGTAATATTGAAAAATTACCTGTACTGACCACACACAATAATATAGGGACACTAAAGAAAAAGCCCCTCAGCTTTATGGGCTGAAGGGCCAGAGAGCAATAATTAAGTTTGTAGTCCCTAAACACTGCTCCTGAGAGGTCCTACTATGGTTTCAAAGATTGTTAAACCCATCAATTATTCTAAAAATGAGTGACAGTGACATCAGTAACTGTCAACACAAAGGTCTGAGGAGGATGGTAGTCATCCCATTCATCAACCCAAGCAGAGGTTATGAGGGTCATCGTATCGTTTTCACAAACCTTATTTCTCATCAGACCAAGACGTGCTTCGTATAACTCTCTTACATCCTGAGCTGGATATAAAATAATATCAACACCGTTGTAGGACCATGACCCGGAGGTTGACCCCTCATTCGAGCTAGCGGAAAATGTACCGTTTCCATATAGGTTTAAAGAAACACCGGCTCCCACTGCATTAATGTTAACTAAATTTACTTTAAGGGGGCTGCCGAACGTAAAACATGCACAATAGTTCATTATCTCCTCAACCCGATCCTCTATTGGTCTATTGAGCCAAATGCAGCCCAATTGTTGTGCTAAAGCTAAAGCATCAAGAAATACATAAGTGTATGTTCTTTCACAACTGTCTTCTGGTTTAGCTTCTGATAACAATTGATCAATACCAGGCTCTACAATCTCAGTACAGATCAAATGCATATCATAACTAGTATCCCATCCATAGTATTGCTTAATAACCAGATATTCAAGCGCCGCCTTAGCATCCTCCCTGAAGCTAGCCCATATCTCTATAAAATTTTTAGTACTAAGAAAAGAATCAAGCATCGTTGCATTTTCTGGATTCCAATTAATCCCATAAGAAGCAAATATTAAAGCGATTTGAGCGTCAATCTGCTCCAATGACATTTTTCCCTCCGCAAATACACCCAATGAAAATGTCTCTGCTTCGATACTCTTGCTGTCTATACCAAGATTTCGATCCGCCAGGGGAACTAACATATCTGTTTTTTCTCTGAACAGTGCAGTTCTGCTCAATTTCCTGGATAACCTCATTATAGGCCACCTTCACGGTTATGGGATTGTACAGTTCTGCATCGTACGGTTTTATTTCAAAGGCTGAAACATGCTGTGTTTCAATTGGAAGCTCAGGTTGTTCAGCCAGTATGCCTAGATAAATTTGTGTTGCTTTGTCGAGAGCATCTTTTGGAAATATCACTTCAATCGTATTATTGTGTTCATCAATGATACTGATACTACCACCATCAACCGTGATTTCCTCTTCACTATTTAGCATTCCGGTTGGGTCTTCATCAACGACACATCCAGATAGAACAACTATAGTGGCTATGAGCAGTAATGCGTAGCTTTGTCTAATCTTGCTGTGTAATTTCATAATCTAACCCTCCCTAGTTATAAATAACGAATAAATAAACCCCAGCCATTCTCACATTTCATGAGAACAAGTGGGGTTATGTCCATTATGATTTTCATAATTCCCCTCCCTGCATAAACATTCTATTTATTTTAAATATTAAATCATGCCTTTTCAAAGAAGTAAAGCAATTTCTCAATATATAGTGTTACCCCAATCAAAAGAAAAACTTGAGAGACTATGATTGATTAAGACTTGAAAGGGAGTCCCTCCATGGGCTAAAAAAGACCTTAAGACCAAAAACCCCAAATTAAAGGAGGAACTCCCATGAGAAAAAGACTAAATGCAGACACAATTAATGTCAACGGAAAAACAGTTAACGTCGGTATTGATGTGCACAAAGTGTCATGGCACGTAACAGCACTGGTTGAAGGAATTGTTGTTGAGTCGGCAACCATAAAACCGTCCTACCGTGTTTTAAAGAAGCTATTAGCCCAGTATAAGGGTGCCAGGATTCGTATTGCCTACGAGGCAGGTTTTAGCGGATTCAACCTGTATGACGAGCTTAATGCGGATGGAATGGAGTGTATCGTGGTTTGTGCTTTTCCAGCGTTCACAGATAAATATTCCTGGAGGGCTTATGATCTCTTCTTGACAATCAACATAGCGACATTTACCAAAAAAGTTTACACTCCACCTCGGATAAAAACTACTGTAACATTCGTTTTGTAATAATGACTTTTCCCCCAAACAAAATAACCCCCCAGCATTGCGTCTGAGGGGTTGTTGAACATGATCGTATCCACGTACTTTAAGTAGGTGGGTTAAAAAGATTAAGTACGCAGACCTGCATAAGGAAATTTGAGAACCATATTAACCTCCATTCAAATAGAATGGTTAATATATTCAGAGGTCTTCTTGACCTACGTGTTTTTAATATAGAATATGTTTTCTAGTTAGTAAATGGGCAAAAGAGAGTATTTTGATTGGTAAAAAGATAGTATTTTTATAGGGGGCTAGATCAGGCTGGTATATGAATACCTATAAAAGGGGTCTAACCACTAAATATGGTGGTACCCAAAATGAGTTAAAAGTGTAGACTATACCAAAATATGTTAGAAATCACCCTCCTCCTTAACCATTGCATACTACAACATGAATGTTGCTATTCATCATTCTGCAACTTCACCTATTCTTCCTCAGAAAACTTGACAAGTTCTTTCAAATTTTAAGGTCGTCCTCCTAATTTTTCATGTAACATTTTAAGAAAGGTAACAACCTCACTACTTCCCCTGCAGTAGTACTGAGCCCGTGACCCCTTTTTTAAGCCAACCCGTATAGACATGTCATCTTTCCCAAGAACACTAAAAGCATCTTCGTCAGTTTGATCATCACCAATATAGATCCGTGTACATTTGGTCTTGATGGCCAGCAGCTCTGTTAAACGCTCTACCGCTTTTCCTTTATCCCACTCTACAAGGGGCCTTATCTCAAAAACCTTTTTACCGCGGGCAACAGTAAAGGCTTCAGGATACAGTGCCAAAATTTCAGTAATGACCGCAAGAATACTGGACGGAGATTGATCTGTCACGTTCCGGTAATGGATGCTGGCAGTGAGCTTCTTATCTTCAATAATGATGCCATTAATCCCCCGTGTACGACTGTGCAATGCACGGACGATCTTATTCAAGCTGGAGGTAAACCCTTTCAACTCGGGATGAGTCCATACACGTTTCTTAAAGATACTTTCAAAACCATGATTGCCCGCATAGAGCAGGCCGGGTATACCAACCATTTTTCTAATTTCTTCCAGTGAACGTCCCGAGATGATCCCCACGGAAAGAAAAGGATTCTTTGAAAGATCTTTGAGCACTTTCTTCGTGTCTGAAGAAAGTCGGGCAAGGGACGGTTCTTTACAAATGGGAACCAGCGTTCCATCATAATCAAGAAACAGAATACAGCGGGAAGCTGCCCGCAGGTTCTTTTCAATGGCTTCAATGTAAGAAAAGAGGTACCGTTTCACACCGTTGTATCCTTCAGGAGAAAACACACGCTCGAAAAAACTTCTTTATGAAATGCAGAAAGGTAAGAAGAGGAAGGTGGTGGCGGTGCAGGGAGTCGAACCCCGGACACTGCGGATATGAGCCGCATGCTCTAACCACCTGAGCTACACCGCCAGGTTAACTACTGAGTATCTGGTAATGCTTGTAGATTTTTCTTTCATCGTGCTCGCTATTGTACAGTTTCCTCGGGAGGGCTTTCCGCAGTATTTTCAAGATCATCGATTGACTTTTGATACGCGGGATTTTCATCTGTAGCATCAATCGGACTCTTCCTCTGCAGAAGACGTTCGGTTAAACTTTCCTGTTCTGATTCCTCAGGTTCTGCCGGTTCAGGTGCCTCTTCCCCATCCCCGTTTGCTTCAACGGCAGGCGGTTCAACTGTTTCGAAAAGCTGACCCGCATCACCCAACTCAAGCTCATTTTCGTCATCACCCACAACTGGATCGGGTTCTGGCTTCTCTTCAAAAAGTGTTCCAATGTCTTCGGGTTGTATGCCAGGGGTTCCTCCTGAAGGGGTTCCTGCTGAAGAGGACCCTCCTGAAGGGGGTTCAGCTGAGGGGGTTTCTGTCGGAGGAGTTTTCCCCCTGCTGGCAATGGCCTCATTAATACCCTGTGCAAGTATATTCATGTGTGGTATCAGCTCATCCAACCCAAGACTCTGGGTAAAAACGGAAGCTAAGGCTACCTTCTTCCTGCACATCAAGCAGGTTAATATCTACGCTCACATTATTTCCTATCTTTGAAATGCTCCCAAATATGACATAATCTGCCTGCAATGCACGTCCAATATCTACAGCCCTTTCCTGTGTTAGTTCACCTCCACCCCCGTTTACAATGGCCTCTCTTATCAGGCTCTGTTTTACCACGCGGGTAGAGGGTGTTGAGCCAATCCGTGAAGTAATCATGTCTCTGACGCCATCACCAATGTAGTCAATGGGTTCTTCTGCATTCATGCGAAACGGTATAACGGCTACCGTAGAGGAAGCTGTCAGACCCGGTTCGGGAGAAAAGAGTACTGCAACCTGCATAACAACAAAGAAAACAACTATTTTTCTTACCACACGATTTACCCGCATAAATAAAAAGCACCTTAGCTACTAGGCGCAGGGCACTGGCTCATTACAATTTACTTTATGTACTTTCGGTTAACTATGCTAATATATCGTAAGTTAATTGTCAACAAAAAATAGAATCAAACTTAACGAGAGCAGATAATACCATGTCACAAGTCTTCTTGGTCAAAATAAAGGATAGTCTTGAGGGTGCACTGTCCCATCTCCTGGAGTCAGCCGGGCTGTCCGGCCAATGGGAGGGAAAATCTGTTTTGATTAAACCCAACCTTTTCGAGCCCGTTTCCTACACCACAGGTCAGACAACAAGTCCTTTCCTTGTAGAAACTCTCATTACATGGTGTCAGCAGCAGGGGGCCCGGGAGGTAATTGTGGGAGAAGGTCCAAGTTACTTCGTGCCGGCACACAACCTCAAGGAATGTTTTACCAAAACAGGAATCGCTGAGGTTGTTGAACGGTGTCAGGCACAATGGGTACTGTTTGACGATTGCAACTACAGGACCTACCGGGATTTCTCTCCACTCCTCCCAAAGATGTTTAGAATATCAGAACACGCCTTTCTCTACGATGCAATTATAAACCTTCCCGTTCCCAAAACCCACTACTTAACCACCGTTTCCATCGCTATGAAGAATTTAAAGGGATTTTTAAAACAGGAAGATAAACCCCTCTTTCACCGTGTTGACCTTAACCAGGCAGTGGT
Source organism: uncultured delta proteobacterium (assembly GCA_963752035.1). GTDB lineage: Bacteria > Desulfobacterota > WTBG01 > WTBG01 > WTBG01 > CAVVWZ01. The sequence continues at coordinate 6,223 of CAVVWZ010000098.1, forward strand.
TGAATTGAACAAAATCATCAGACCAGACCTGAACCTGGTTGACTTTACTATCCCACGTCAACACCATCAGGGATTTCTCCTGGCTGGAAGTGATATAGTATCCGTCGATACCGTCAGCTCTGCACTTATGGGGTTAACCCCTCATAAGATACCCCTGCTCAAGCTGGGAGCTGAAGCTGGTTTGGGAGAGGTAAATCTCAGGAAGATCTCTATAATTGGAGAAGATACCAGGGGACTTAAGGTACACTATGAACTGCCCTCCGAATGGCTTAAGAGACAATTTCCTTTACTCAACATCAGAGGGCATGACACTGCATGCAGCGGTTGTACTATTCCTCTCTTTTCATCACTTGGGAAACTTGCAGATCAGGGAAAAACCTTTAAGAAGCCCTTTACCATCATACTCGGAAAGGAAAACTGTACCGAAGATTCTCCCACTACCTGCGTTATTGGCAATTGCTCTTCAGATAAACTGAAAAAAGGTAAAACCGTAAAAGGATGTCCGCCCCACATGCATGATATCTTCAGCACCCTTTCTGAATATGTACAAGATAAATAACCGCCTCTTAACCCCTTAAACAAATCTATGCACCTTGGAAAAGGTCAACCTGTGGATAACTCTCATCCCTGAAGGTCCACCACCCGCTTAAGGAGAAACAAAAAGTGCACAAAAATTATAACCAGCTGAATTTAAACAACTTTCCTCCTGATCAAAATTTGAGCACTTTGCTATAACTAGCTCAAATTAAAGAAATATTTGTCCTGCACCCGAAGATTATCCACAACTTATCAACAAGGTCCTGTGGATAGCAATCTTAACTACTGATAAGTGGTATATATTTCAGATAAACAAATAGACTGCTCCAGGTTTTACCACCGGTTGTACTGTACAGACCCGGTAATCCTGTTACTTGTCAGTAGTAACAATTCCAAATGATTGTAATGTCTCTCTCTCATTAATATCTGCTTTAATTGCATTAATAGCTTTCTTCAATTCCGGGCTGGTATAGCTGGAAAGCTTCACCAGGAAGCTGTTCACTCTCTTGAGCAGTTCGGGTCTCATGAGGGCTTCTCCATCCTCTAACAGGCACTCTGATACTGCGTATAACTCTTTTGCAAGCCCTCGTGCTTCCATTCTCAATTCAGGATGAACAAGAAGTACCATAAAAAGATTCCAGGCATAACGATAGTAAGTCGCAATGTAACCCCGTCCGGTGTGGTTATGAACCAGCACTTCATCCCTCAGTCTCCGCATACTGGTGTAGTGTTTTGAGCCTAATCCGAGAGCCAAGGCAGGACATGCAACATTCACCGATGGTTCAGTGGTGAAACTCCATACCTCACCGGAAGTTTCTGCACCATAGCTGTCTTTGGAAACCACCTTCCAATAGTAAGTAGTATCATTGCCTACGCTTCCTGTTCCCGGATCACAATAACAGAGTTTCATATCAGCACAGATGAGTACGCTACTATCCTCACTGGCCACCAGATTCTCTTGAGTTGAAAAATAAATATCATAGGTAAGCTCATCACCATCTGTGATATCTGCATCCACTGCCCTGACATGAAAGGGTGGTATAGAGAGACTGGTTACTTGCACCATCCGCGGGGAGACTACTTGCAGGAAGCTCTGGAGGATGGTTCTGTTTTTCCATGGCAATGGGAACTGAACTGTCGCCGCCATTTGAAGAAATAGTCAATAGATCACTGTAGCTCCCCAGTCCTTCCACGGCTGACCTGTCCACAGTTACATAGATTACATCCACCATGCCGGGATCAGTTGATCCAGCATCTTGATCCAGGCTCAACCCACACTTCCCCTGCAACAACAGACCACTCTAAGACACTCCAGCCACTATTAGCGATAGAGAGTTCCTTGATAACATCCTCAGGACCAAACTCTAAGGATACCGGGCTAACCATTAAAACGGGTTCCTCAGGAACCAGTATAGAAACCTCAATGCTTTCACTCATATCAAGTGAGGTAACTGTTATTAAACTTGTAAATAAACCTGCAGAAACTGCCTGTGATCTGTCCACCTCTACGGTGACCGTTTCGGATAGTCCTGCTTCTAACATGCCGCTGGTTACATCAGTGCTCAACCAGTCCTCTTCTTCAGAAAGCAACCACTCCAGCGTACCTTCTCCCCCATTAGTAATAACAAACGTTTTGGAAGTATCAGTTTCGCCAAAGTCCAACTCAGTGACATCTACTTGCAAAAGCGGGGGGGACCCTTGAGCGAAAGAGGTAGCCTGAAAGCATAGCAAGAAAAAGAGTGAACAACCAATCAGACAAAAACTCGTTTTAAATGCGCGTATTACGTTCATTATCTCTCCTTTATAGATTATAAAGATTGGCTGGGGACCATCTGCACACAACAGTTGAAAGATTAGAGTGAATACAGTACCCCTGGTGGTAAAGACTTTTTCGGTAGGAAGAAATAAAACTTTAGAGCCAACTAACAAAGATTGTTCCCCTCTCCGTGGTGCCAGGGGGATAAGCATATCTACCTTCAAGCACAAAAAAATTACCAGCCTGATCAAAAGGACTTTCCATAAGTTGTGAAATGTGCTAATTATTCATTAATTGATCAGGACTGATTACACATTTTCGAGGGGATATAGATGCAGGTTCTCATAACAGGTGGTGCAGGTTTCATCGGTTCTCATGTGGCCGATCTTTTGATAGAGGAAGGTCATGCGGTTACTGTTGTTGACGATTTGTCAAGTGGAAAAGAAGAGAACATACATCCTCAAGCAACCTTCTACCCTTTGAGTATTTTAGATACAAAGTTGTCTGACGTATTCAGCGGAAAGAGGATAGATGCGGTCATCCACCATGCTGCGCAGATTTCTGTAAGAGATTCCGTAAAAGACCCAATCAATGATATGGAAATAAATATCAAAGGGTCTCTTAACCTTTTAGAAAACTGTGTAAAGAACAACATTAGTAAATTTATTTTTGCTTCGACTGGAGGAGCCCTCTATGGAGAACAGGACTATTTTCCTGCGGATGAGCAGCATCCCACCAGACCCCTCAGCCCCTATGCCATTGCAAAATTGAGCACAGAAAAATACCTCTCCTTTTATCACAACACACACAAGCTTTCTTACATCTCTCTCAGATATTCTAATGTTTACGGTCCTCGGCAGGACCCCCATGGTGAAGCCGGTGTAGTCGCTATCTTTGCAGAGAAAATGCTTCAGGGTAAACAGCCAATAATCAATGGTGACGGCAAGCAAACCAGGGATTTTGTCTATGTTCGGGATGTTGCGCGAGCCAATCTGCTCGCTTTGACCCACGATTTTATCGGTGAGATCAACATTGCCACCGGCATCGAGACCTCGATCAACACCATTTTTCAAGAAATCAAAAACCTGTTATCATCAAATACCCCGGAAGTACACGGGCCACCTATGCCCGGTGAACAGTTAAGAAGTGTCCTCTCTTTCAACAATGCCAGAAGCATCTTAGGATGGGAACCAACCGTTCCCCTTACTGAAGGATTAAAGCCAACCGTCACCTTTTTCAAAAACAAAGCCTAATGCTGCCCACCGTCTATCAATACCCCTTTACCATATGACCACCAGAGTAGTCTTATCCTTAATTTTCCGTTGGTAATCAACAAACCAACTCTTTTATCCAGTGCTTTTCTCTATAGTCACTTTGACTCAACATGTCTCCACAATGGTTTTCAACAAATAATCAATCGTTTTCTTTCACCCTGTATGCTAGTTCTAATCTGACTGCCGGATATATGTTCTAAGAATTCTCAGCAGAGTTTCTTATTCATTATCTCCTGGAATGACATTTCACATTTTATCCGAATAACTACATTATTTTTCATAATCTTCACACCTGATGCAGCCTCCGGCCTGATATCCAGGGGTCATCTGAATATTCGCCACCTGCACTTTTCAGCCACCACCTTTGAGTTCAGTTAAATCTACACTACATTATACACACTGCAGGCTATGGTATCTTGTTTGCATAGTTACCTCTAAAAAGTACTCTTGGGGAGATTCTATGCGCTTATTACAATCGATAGTTATTTCACTGACATTCATTATTTACAATTATCCCTACCTGTCACGGGGATTCTTTAAACCTGGAATGGAATCCCAATGGTGAAGGGGACCTTGACAGGATACTACGTGTACTACGGCACTTCCCCCGGTTCCTATGGCGATCCTATCGATGTGGAAAATGTGACAGAATACGAACTTACAGGCTTAGATCAAGGGGTACGATATTACGTAGCTATTACAGCCTACGACACTTCTGATAATGAAAGTGAAAAATCCGATGAAGAAAGTGGAGTACCTCCTGACACCCAGAACCCTTCAGTCACTATCACCATTCCAACGGCATCATCAAACTATTCTACCTCTAACAGCACCATCACCCTGGGTGGTACAGCTTCAGACAACGTAGGAGTAACAGTGGTGAGCTGGGTTAATAATAGAGGGGGTTCAGGTTCCGCATCTGGAACCACCAATTGGTCCATCTCCGGCATCAATCTGCAGTCGGGTAATAATACCATCACGGTTACCGGGCGTGATGCTGCTGACAACACTGGGACTGACAGCATAACAATTAATTATACTCCTCTTACAACAACTACTACTAGCGTACTTTCTACAACCACAACCTCCGTGGCATCAACAACCACTTCTGCACCCACAACCACGACTTCAGCGGTCTCTACAACTACAACTGTACCCACTACCACTACTTCCGTTGCCTCAACAACAACTACAGCAGCTGCTACTACTTCAACTTCCGCCCCTGCAACTACAACAACACCCGCTACCACTACCAGCATACCCGGAACTACTACCATCCCCGTGGCAACAACCACCACGGTGCAACCGGGAGTCAACCCGGTGAGCGGTAACATTATTATAAATAACGGTGCCTCAGTGACCGATTCACCCGAGGTTACCTTAACCCTCTTCGCCACCGCCAATGATCCAGTGCCGGCAACTTCAAGCCCAATCCTCGCTGGAGAAGAACTTGGTTCAGACGCAGTAATGTCTATCAGCAACGACGGCACAACAATGGTCTCCCCTCGAACCATACAGGCAAACAAAACAGTGGACTCTGGAACCCGGGGACGGAACAAAAACGGTTTACGCCCAATTCAGCACAGGTGATGGCAGGTGGATGACCGAATCCGCACAAGCTCAAATAATCCTTGAAGGATCTCAAAGCACCTGTGCTGACCCGCAAAAGATCCAGCCAGTTTCTGTAACAGCATCCAGTGCGTCGCCCCGTTACTCTGCGGATAACCTTATTGATGGTGACCCATCAACGGCATGGTCTTCCGTGATTTCACTCTTCAAAAAAGATCAATACATCACTCTTGATTTTGGCACCACAAAGAAGATTAGCGGACTTACCATGTATGCCTCCCAGCTGTTTGGTGTAGACTTCTTTCCCACAAACTTTGCGATACAGGTAAGTCAGGATAACGCTACCTGGGTAGACATCAGCAGAGAGCAGGGTTATGTCTTTGGCCAATCCATCTCTTCCGGCAACTGGGAAACGAACGGTCTTGAGTCTCGATACATCAGAATCCATATTACCAAGTCAAAAACACTCTTTCTCTTATTCAAACTAGCCCAGATTGCCGAGATAGAAGTGTACGGCTGCAATCCAACAGGAGAAATACCACTTCTTGCCGGGGAACAGTTATCTGGTGAAAGTAGTGAACAACACACAGTCAGCACTCAAAAGGTATCGAACAGGGAAACTGAAAACCGGAACATGGCTCTGAGCGCCCCTGGCAGGCCAGCAGTAACATTCTTAAAGTAATACACATCCGGAAATACTGAACAATAACACTCTTTAGAGGATCACAAGAACATGAAAAACATAGTCAGACACCTATCACTCTGGAACAGTCTACGGGCCCTTGCATGTACTATCCTGCTTTATCTTGTTACGGTTCAGGTTAATGAGGCCTTATCATACTTTGATCAAGCAACTTACTTTAAGGAGCACAAGGCCCTTATATCGTGGGCACCCTCAAGGGGACCGGTAGACCACTACCTTATGGAAATTACCGACACACAGTTCTTCCCTAGTTCGGGACAGAAAAATGGCCTCACAAAGATATGCCAGAAAACCACACCACTGCCGTTCTATCAACTCACCTGTGAACACAACCACTCCTATCAAGTACGGGTAAAAGCTGTTTCTCCTTCAGGAAACTCTTCACCTTATTCAGAAACAAGCATACTCTTTATGTGCGATCAGAAAAAACCGGAAATCCATCTTTCATCTCTTCCACTGTCACCAAATGTCCGATCTCCAATCTTTTCACTATCCGGGAGTTTCGATGAGTCCAATCTTGAAGCCATTACCATAAACGAGGTTGCGGCCACCATTAAGGCTGCTGAAAAACATTTTGAGTCCACTGTACAGCTTGCTCCGGGAGACAACCTGATAACTCTTAAGGCATGGGATCTGGCAGGCAACATCACTACAAGAAACCTGGCAATTGCCTATTCCCCTCTTTCCAGGAGTGACGATAATCTGTCTCCTTTCGAAGTTGACTATAACAATGACGGTACAAAAGATCTATTGGTTGGCACAGAAGAAGGGCGGATTGCACTGTTCACCAACACAGGGACAGATGCCGAACCGGTTTTTTCAGACTATGACTTCCTGACAGTTGATGGAAAAACAATTGATGTCGGCACCCATGCAGCACCCTTCATGGTTGATTATAATAATGATGGCATACCTGATCTTTTGGCGGGTAACGGAGAGGGATCGCTTCTTTACTATGAAAACCGGGGAAGCACAACCCACTCTGCTTTTGAGCAACCCACTGTCCTTAAGGATGCTCACGGTACTCGTCTTGCCGTAGACTCAAACTGCACACCCTGTATTGTCGATTGGGATGATGATAACAAGAAGGACATTCTTCTGGGCAGCGGCAATGGCGCGCTGGTGCTCTATCGCAACGAAGGAAGTGACAGTGAACCACTCTTTTCCCTACCCACTCAGATCGAGGTTGATGGTGCGGAAATCAAATTTACCAGCCAGGTCGTTCCCGTGGTTGGGGACTGGAATGATGACGGTGGAAAAGATCTGCTGGTGAGAAACCGGGAAGGACGGTGTTTTCTTTTCCTAAACGAAGTTGTACGTGGCGAACCCGATTTGTTCCGGGCTGAACAATTTCAGGTTGGGGATTCGAAGCCCACCTCATCCGGATTTCCTGTTCCCATTCCCTTTTACTGGAACCAGTTTGGTGAAGAAAGCTACCTGGATGGATACAGCTACACTTCTCTGAATCATTCCCTCTAACACAATGAAGGACAACCAAAGAACATGAGTCAAGGAGGTTTTAAAGTAATGAAAAAAGAGTTGGAGATTGCTGTACTAAACGGTAACAATTCCAGTCAGGCAAGCAAAAACCTTTACCAGCGGCACAACAGAGAAGGTATTCCTTACATTGAAGTACGTAAAGGGAAAAACCTACGGAGAGATATGGTTCGAAACCCCTCACAATATACCGTTTAATCCTAAACCGGTATTTCATCTAAAAGAATGGTATGAATCATACTGGTTGAAGAGAAGGGGATACAAGGGCCTTCACCCCTACAGATTAAGTATCGGGCCGACTGCCATATGGTTTAAATTTACCCTTAACGACTTTGATCTGATCAAAAAACAGTTAACCAAGCTGACATGGAAACAATCCGCCCAAAAGAGTAAAAAACGTCTTTCTCTCAAAGCAGCTTCTGACAAGCTCTTCTGGGAATATGCTGATCAATATTTCGAAAAAAGCAGAATGGCAAATCGTAAGATAGGGCAAAAGGTTAGGCTCGCAGGCTGGTAACGGCAGAAAGGTATTTTCCGGGAAATGGCACTATTTTATTGTTAAGGGAAAAAGGAAATGGAATTTACACAGAGCACTCTACTTGAAATCCCTCTATGGCACATAGAGCTCATGATGGCGATGATGATCCTCTGCCTTGCACTGAGACGATACGTGCTGGGATTACTGGGAGCAATTCTATTCATCATGTACTGGGGATATATTTGGAACCTGGATAAATTCATCAATCAGCCATTGGAATTCAATTACATGACCGTCTGCTTTATACTCACGGCCGGAATAACTGCCCTCCTGGTTGTGGTCTTAGCAGTGCATTCTTTTTCCCTAAAAGAATGATTCCAAGCAGGCACTACCTGAGGATCATTACAGTCGCAGATCATATTCACTGATCAGCCGGGAAAGGTAGGTTCTCTGAATTCCCATAACTTCAGCAGCCTTTTTCCTGTTGCCGTGGGTATAGGCCAATGTCTTCTTCAAAAATTCCTTTTTGAATAAATCCTGAGCATCTTTTAAGGTCATTCCCACCTCAACACCTCCCTGGAAACCGGGATCGGATTTGCCAATAGGAAGATCACTCGTCATGATTTTAATTCCATCTCCCATCACGACGGCTCGCTCAATTGCATTCTCCAGTTCACGCACATTCCCCGGCCAGTCATAACTGAGAATGGCCTTCATGGCTTCAGTGGAAAACTCTGTTTTCCGCATACCCCTTTCAGCGTTAAACTTGGTAAGAAAGTATTCTGCCAATACACGCATATCCTCCCGCCGTTCCCGGAGGGGCGGGACCTTTAATTGAATTACATTGAGCCTGTAGAAGAGATCTTCTCTAAAGTGGCCATCCTTTGTCATAGTCTTTAAATGTCTATTGGTAGCAGATATGACCCTAACATCCACCGTTATGGGAACAGAACTGCCGATACGGTTAAAGGTGCCTTCCTGCAATACCCGTAACAGCTTTACCTGCATGCTTTGACTCATTTCACCTATCTCATCAAGAAATATTGTACCGCCATCGGCTGTCTCAAATAAACCGATCTTTTTATACAGTGCCCCCGTAAATGATCCTTTCTCGTGCCCAAAAAGTTCTGCTTCCAAAAGTGTTTCAGGCAGGGCTCCGCAATTGACAATAACGAACGGTTTATCTCGTCGCAATCCGGACCGGTGAATGAGTCTGGCTAACAGCTCTTTTCCCGTACCGCTCTCGCCTTCAATCAATACAGTTGTTTTAGAATTAGCTACCTTAAGTGCATCAGCAATGACCTGTTTTATTGCCTTACTCTCTCCCACGATGTGATATCTCATCTCCAACTGATTTTTCAGATCTTCATTCTCTTCAAAAAGCTTTTTATATTCTTGAGCTTTAACAATGGCTGATGCAGCTAAGTTCGCGAAAGACAACGAGTATTTCCATGTCTTCATTTCTTATAGCCTTACCATCCTCCCGATCAATGATTTCAACCACTCCTATGACGTCCTCCCCTATCTTCATTGGCACACATGCAATGGAGGTGGTATCAAAACCGATTGATTCACTAATTTTCTTGTCCCACAGAGGATCTTTGGTCACATCTTCCACCAGGAGGGGTTTTCCTGTTTTTGCCACATATCCAGCAATGCCTTCCCCGAGACCTACCTCAAATTTTTTAACATCATCTTTCTTGTCACCAGTAGCTACTTGAAAATAAAGTTTTTTCGTCTTTTCATCCAGCAGCAGCAATGAACTTGCACGAGCCTTCATCACCTCAGTAATTGACTCTATAATTAATCCTAAAAGATGTTCGAGATCAAAAACCGAAGTTACCAGAGATGAGATGTTGGAAAAAAATTGCAATCTTGGATCCTGACACTTTATCTTGTTCTTTCATAGACAACCTCAATTGAGTGAAACAGACACACCCCCTGAAACAATATATGGACATATATCTGAAGCTATGTGCTGCTCCCCGCGCACCCCAGTTACATGAGCTCTGCATTTAACCGGGCAGGCAGCGCGGGGTTTGCTCAGCACCTGCCGGCCAGCACTATGCTGCCGTACCGCTGTCAATGAGTTATTATATAGTGCACTTATTGTTATCGACATTCCTCGAGAAATTCTTTAATTATTTACAAAATGTGCACTTTATGTAACCCCTGTTCTGTATAAGTGATGCTACCCACGCACCCTAGTTACATAAGCTGTGCATTTAACCGGCCAGGCGTGGCTTGCTCAGCACCTGCCGGTCGATTTCAGACTCTTTTCCACTAAAGTTGTAGAAAAAGGCACCGATACTAATAAATAGAGTTCAGTGGTTACAAATCACCAGAAATCAAACAGATTGTTTTAAGCAACTGACATCTCTGAACTCACACATAATGCCAACCATTTCTAACGACTAACTACCCATGGAACTCTCTGAACTTCTAAAAAACATGACAGAAAAAGGTGCATCTGATTTGCATCTGCGCCCTATGACAAAACCAATTATACGGGTTGATGGTAACCTGGTCAGCACCGACTATGAGCCGGTCACCATAGAAGAAATTGAGGCTATGGCTGACAGTATCATGAACGAGTACTTAAAAAAGAAATTCCTGCTAAAACATTCTGTTGACACATCTCACTCTGTTCCAGGAGTAGGCAGATTCAGGGTAAACATTTTTCAACAGAGAGGTACAACTTCCCTTGTTTTAAGGAATATTCCTTTCAAGGTGCCGACTACCGAATCACTCAATTTACCCCCGGTTGTTAAATCATTTTGTTCAAAGCCACAAGGGCTGTTAATCGTAACCGGGCCAACCGGCTCGGGTAAATCTTCAACGCTTGCTTCCATGGTTGAAGTTATTAACGAAAAAAGAAACCTGCACATCATCACTATAGAAGACCCCATTGAATATCTCTTTAAAAACAAAAACTGCATTATCACCCAACGGGAAATTGGTATCGACACCCCCAATTTTGCCCACGCACTCAAGGATGCCCTTCGGCAGGACCCTGATGTAATTCTCATCGGTGAAATGAGAGATATCGAAACGACGACCATTGCAATGAATGCCGCGGAAACCGGCCATCTTATATTGAGCACGATGCACGCAAACAACACGTACGAAGCAGTCTCACGTATCATTGATATCTTTCCCAAAGACCAGCAAAATCAGATAAAAATCCAACTTTCTAATGTACTTCTGGGGGCAATCTCCCAGAGGCTTATAAACAGGGTGGACGGAGCCGGCAGAATTCCTGCAATAGAAATTCTCATCGGCACTCCAGCAGTCAGAAAAATGATCCTCCACAACCAGTACAAAGACATACTGGAACAGATCGAGAAATCTGTAGTGCACTATGGCATGCAATCCCTGGAACAATCACTGCTTGCTTTGCTGGCAAACAAAATGATTAACTTAGACGAGGCAAGAAGTACTACATTACGCCAGGGAGAATTTGATCTGATGAGAGAACAACTCGGTATTGGTGAGTTGGGAGGGTTTAACTTTACAAACTAGGAATAACAGGTAATCACTTTTCGCGGGAGCATCATTATGACTCAAGAATCGTATGCTGATTTTTCAATCATTCAGAAGTATCTTGATCAAAAAAAATATCACGATGAAGCATTAAAAAACTATGATGCTAAAATAGCAGAGCTGGAAAGTGCTCTTACTGTCCTGAAGGATGAGATGAGTGCAAAAGACGACGTAATTAGCCAGCTGCAGGGTCACGTGGAAGAAAAAGAGATGCTCATTAAGGAACGGGAAAAAAGCTTGCAGGAACTCAACATTCAACTTCACCGGATCAAGCAACAAATGGATCCTGTGCAACAACAGCAGGGGTCACAGGTTTTTGAGGATGCTGGATCTAAAAAAGCAAAATTCGGTTTTTTAAAATAGACAGGGACATCACACAGTGATGCCCGTCAAACCTTCAGGCCTACAAACCTTCTTTTACCAACTCTCCTAACAGTTCTCTTTGCTTTTTATCCAAGTGCGTAGGGACTGCAACAATTATCCGCAAATATAAATTTCCCTTCCCTTTACCTTTGAAATGGGGGAGACCATAACCCTTCAATCTAATTTTGCTGTGGCTCTGGGTTCCAGCCGGAACACGGACCTTTCGTATCCCGTCAAAGGTGGTCACCTCAACAGTTGAACCAAGAGCTGCCTGGGTAAAGGATAGTTCTTTATCCAGCAGGAGATCACTGCCCTCTCTGGTAAAAACAGGGTGCTTTGTTACGGCAATTCTAATATACAGATCGCCGGAAGGCCCTCCGGAGCCCCCCTGTTGTCCCCTGCCGGGAATTCTCAACTTTTTGCCAGCACTGATTCCCGGGGGTATTTTCACATTCACCTTAGAGAGGGTTCCATCTTCCTTGCGAAAGGCAACCTGCTTGGAAGTACCAGAAGCAACCTCCTCAAGAGTAATAGAAAGATCATATACTAAGTCAGCACCCTTCTGAGCAGTTGTGTGATGCCCACGGCCAGTTCTCTGGAAATCACCGGTGCCGGTCTGTGAGTAGGCATTGAAAAAATCCTTAAAGTTTACTCTATTGGAAGTTCGCCTGCCGCCACCGAAGAGCGTGCTGAAAACATCATCACTGCCAACGCCCGAATCCTTGAATAAATCACCGATATCAAAACCCTTAAAAATATCCTCCTGGGAATACCTCCTGTGAAAACCGGAATATCCAACAGCATCATATTCCTGCCGCTTCTTCTTATCGCTTAACACCGCGTAAGCTTCACTAACTCCCTTGAATTTTTCCTCAGCCGATTTATTCCCCTGATTTCTGTCGGGGTGATATTCCATAGCAAGCTTCCGATATGCTTTTTTGATTTCTGCTTCCGAAGCCCCCTTTTTTAAACCTAACACAGCATAGTAATCTTTTTTAGTAGCCATATCCCCTCATTCAATTTCCGTATGATTCTCTGATAAGTTTTTCCAAATATCCCTCGGGGTCCTTTATCGACTCCCCAGACAGCACAAAATCATGATTACCATTTTTCTCCCTTATGAGATTAAGCCCATGATTATAGCTTTTAAACATGCTGCCACAGAGCACTTCTACCGGAGTTTCCTCTTGTAGAGCCTTCTCGAGGAGCTGCTTGACGGCGGATTCTTCAAAAGTGATAGTAATACCACTGTCCTCACAAAATGACTGCTCGTAGTACTCAATATCGGCAACCAGCGCACATAGCTCTTCCAGTACTACTGTCAGTTCCATGCCCGCATCAACGGCTCTGTTTACCGCAAGATGGATACAGGACTCAGTCAGCAATGCCCGGGAGTGTGCAGGCAGGCTCAGTATGTTTTCTGCAATTGATGCCCTTAACTGCTCTTTCTCATGCTCAATTGCACTACGGTAACGCTCCCTTTGATCCCTTGTCTCACCGTTTTCCAACAGCAGGTTTAGCTCTCTTTCCGGGTAGTTAACAATGTCGCTTGTTACCACTAACCTTTTACAGGAGGTTGAGGGAAGTTTCTTTTCGAATTTCATTAACACCTTTTCAACTTCGCTCACCAGTCCACGGGCCCCGGTATTATGTTTGTGTGCTTTCTCCGCAATATGATAGAGGGCATCATCCTCAAAGAGCAGATCTATCCCATAAGCCTTAAAATCCTGTTTTTTGCTATTGACAACAACACCATTAGGGTTCTTGAGTATCTGGTACAAATCATCGACTGTTAGTGAATCAAATACCGTCATAACAGGCAATCTTCCAATAAATTCTGACTCAAAACCATAATGAATTAAATCTTCAGCAGTTACTCTCTTCAAACAGTCGGTCTCATCATCTCCGGACCTCTCTTCTGTCTGAAAGCCAATGCCGTGATCGTTGATCCTTCTGTATATAATGTCGGCTAAACCATTAAAGGCACCACTGACAATAAATAATATATCCCCCGTATTGACTGTTCTCTTCTCTTTTTTCCCTGTTTTACGGAATTGTTCCATTGCTTCCATTTGTGAAACAATATCATGAGGCACTTTTAGATCAACCTCAGTCTCCTCCATTGGCTTAAGCAGTCCCCGTTGCACCCCGGTACGGGAAACATCGACCCCAACAATATTGTTGCCCGAGGCGATTTTATCTATTTCATCAATATAAATAATGCCCTGCTGTGCACGCTCAATATCGCCATCCGCCTCTTGCACAAGGTCCCTTACCAGATCCTCTACATCTCCTCCCACATATCCGGTTTCACTAAACTTTGTTGCATCACCTTTTACAAAGGGGACACCCAGCTTTTGAGCTATGAGTTTAATCAGATAGGTTTTCCCTACCCCGGTAGGGCCAATCATGATAATATTGCTTTTAATCATCCCAACCCTATCTTTGCCTCCATGCTTCCGGCAGGATTCCCGATAGGCGATTCTCTTAAAATGAGTACAAACCTTGGTAGCAAGAACCTCTTTGGCGTCCTCCTGTTTAATCACAAATTTATTCAGGTATGCCTCTAATTCCTCCGGTTTTAAATCGAATGACACCTTTTTTGACGTCTTATCTTCCCGTGATTCTTTATCTATGAGGCCTTCATCCTTTTGAGGAATGACCATCGGTGTGGCCAATCGAACACGATCACCATATTTTTTGGTGAGGTAGTCATTGAGTTCCTTCTCTAATTCCTTAGGATCAGGCAATTTCCCATCCATAGTCGTCTTCTAGCACCTCTTTATAGTTTATTTATCTATATTTTATCACATTTTTAATGCGCCTGCAAATCAATCCATCCATGTACTTCTCTGTTTTGTATTGACAAGACACCCCTGTTTATGCTTAAAATAGAAGGGTTTGTAGTTTTCGGCTCCTCATGTTGAGGATCACGCGACTTTTTGGTTTGCCTGTCAATAGGGCTCTGGTAGTCGCAGCACACTTATCACTGTTAATACAATAAAAGGAAGGTTAATGGCGCGATCAAAGTTCAAGCATAAGAGGAAAAGACATAAGGCTAACTTACGACTCAAGAGAAGGCAAGAAAGGGAAAAGGAAGAAAAGAAAACAGGGGAACAGGCAGAAGGCTCCTAGTCAGTTGTTAAGGGAGGCAGCCTTGTCCTCGGCCAAAGCAATGAAAGGTGAGTTATTTCCATCACCACCTGCTTTCTTATAATACTCGAGAGCAGAAGTACTGTCTTTCAGGGTCTCATAACATCGTGCTATATTAAGGTAAAGCAGGTTTTCAATGGCACAATTAGGTTGGTTCAGGGACTGCTTGAAATAGTCAAGTGCTTTTTCGTGGTCCCCTTTTTCTTCATAACAGTATCCCAGGCCCTCAAAAGCAAACTGCCTTAAGTAGTTATCCTTTTGCGATGTATTTATAAAACTCATATAATTTTCGATTGCTTTATCATAGTCTTTCAAGTGGTAATAGCAGTCCCCTATGTACAGCAAAGACTTGGTAGCTGATGTAGCATTTGAGTAATTCGCTACAACTTCTTCGAACTTTTCTAATGCTGGACGGTAAAGAGGTGTTTGTGGCTGGTCATTAGTTTGAGCAGCTGTACTCTTTTGGTAGATCTGCTTGGCCTGAGTAAAGAGACCTAAAGCCTCCTGTTCCCGCTCCCTGCTGTAGTAGTAAAACCCAAATATAATGAAGGCAACAACCAGTACAATGGCCGCTGCGCTGCCAATCATCACATAATTATTTTTAACATAATCCAGCACAACGCTTGATGTAGATATGAATTCATCAGGCTCTGTTGCCTTTTGTTTCACAACTTTTATCTTTCTCGGCATAGATTTCCTCACAGTATAGCTTTAATATGTACTTGGTGAATAAAACTGCTCCTGTTTGATGATCTTCTCGCAAGTCTACACAGTGACCTCTCTTTTGTCAACCATTTGTTGCGAAAGACCTTTTAGAATAACCCAAGCTCAATTACCCTATAATGGAAACAAGAAAGTTCATTGACGCCCATGTTCATGGTTTCATTAAGCCAGCCGATAAAAACCATTTCAAAAAAAACATACACGCACTTTTAGGCCACGGACTTGAAAAAATCATAATTGCAGCACTTCCCTATCATGATTTTGACTATCAGCTAAAATTAAGTTTAGCGCCCCCCCACATCCAGCCTTTTATCAGTAAAGACAATTTTGATGAAACACGTCTGCTGGCTGACTGGACCGAGGAGTACAGGTTACAAAAAATTGTGGTCCCTTTTATTGACGTCCGGTTCGTGACGGACAATATCCGGGGGACAATACTGAATGCTATACAATCAGGTTGCAGGGGTATTAAAGGCGCTTTCATCCCTGAATCTGACCGCATACTCACTATCCAGGGAATTCCACAAGCATTAGGCCTTTCTGCCGAACGTTACTGCTCGATTCAGGAGGAGATTTTCACCGTTGCCCATGACCTCAACCTTCCTCTTCTCTACCATATTAATCTCTCCCAGCATTTTGACTGGATAGGTGTTCTCCTTAAAAAATTTCCTCTCTTAAGGATTAGCATTCCCCATCTGGGCTACAGCCTAAGGAGGATTTCGGATATGCTGGATCGTTTTGAAAACACCTACACTGATCCTTCCTACCTCATTGACATCCTTAATAAGAACAATAAGCGTTATCTTGCCTTTATTGACAGGTACCATACAAAAATACTGTCGGGTTCTGATGCCATTATTGCTAATGGAATTGATGCTATTCTTCCCTATCCACGCTATTTCTCCCATCTCTCAGTGCCGGACACTGTAAAAGAAAGGATTCTGAGAAAGAATGCCTGCACCTTCCTCGCTCTTCCAGAGGGGGAAATCGAGTAATTTCTATTCACCAGGGTAGTAGGATCACCATCAGGCATCTTGCGTGGTTCAAAAACAGGGGGAGTGATATGCGAGGTCATTTCTCTGGACAAAAACGATACGCACACGGTCTGCACTAACAAGGAGAACAGAGTAACATTGTACTCTTGAGGGCTTCGTTTGAGGGAGGTTTTAGCGACCTTTGTCTCGAGAGAGCTTATAATTGATACTGTCTACCAGGGCCTGCCAGCTTGCTTCGATGATGTTTTCAGATACACCTACAGTTCCCCACTTATTTATTTTGTCACCGGTTTCCACCAGCACCCGTACCTTTGACCCTGTTCCTTCCCCTGAAGAAAGAACCCGAACTTTATAGTCAATGAGCGTAGTTTCTTTGAGCCGGGGATAAAATTTTTCCAGGGATTTTCGCAGGGCATTATCAAGGGCATTAACCGGTCCATTGCCCAAAGCAGCGGTATGTTCCGTCTTACCCTCAACAGTGACCATAATTGTTGCTTCACAAATAGGGGATTCCCCTTCCCTTCTCTCATTGATAACTCTGAAGCCAACCAGCTCAAAGTATGTTTGCTTAGTCCCCAGTGCTTCCATCATCATGAGTTCAAAAGAAGCTTCGGCTCCTTCGAATTGAAATCCTTCACTCTCCAGGTGCTTTAAGCGCTCAACAATCTCATGGACTGCTGGATCATCACTCGAAAGATTGATTTTAAACTCCTGTGCCTTCTGCAATATATTACTTCTGCCTGCCAGTTCAGAAATTAAAACCCTCTGGACATTGCCCACCAGACCAGGGGCAATATGTTCGTAGGTTTCAGGCTTTTTACGAATGGCACTAACGTGCACCCCCCCCTTGTGTGCAAAGGCACTGCTACCAACGTAGGGCTGATGCTTGCGTGGCTGCAAATTAGCAAGTTCATAAACAAACCGGGAAACTTCCTGCAGCTTAGCCAGCTGGAGATTGGTAACACAGTTGTAGTTGAGCTTCAGGGTGAGATTGGGAATAATCGAACAGAGGTTGGCATTCCCGCACCGCTCACCAATCCCATTAATAGTGCCCTGAACCTGACTCATTCCAAGCTGGACTGCTATGAGACTATTGGCAACAGCCACCTCAGAATCATTGTGGGTATGAATACCCAAAGAGGTTCCGGGCACCTGTTTTTTCACCTCCTCAATAATCTCGCGCAATTGATGAGGGAGGGTTCCTCCGTTGGTGTCACATAAGATAATACAGTCTGCACCTGACTCTGCTGCAGCTTTAACCGTCTGGATTGCGTAGCGGGGATTAGCTCTAAACCCATCGAAAAAGTGCTCTGCATCATAAAAAATTTCGGCAAACTTAGGTTTGAGAAACTTGATGGTATCAGCAATAAGCTTTACATTCTCAGAAAGCTTGATACGGAGGGCTGCTCTCACATGCACGTCCCAGCTTTTGCCAAAGATGGTTACCACTCCGGTTTTGGCTTCGATGAGGGATTTCAGGTTACTGTCCTTTTCAGGAGCAGAACCAGCTTTTGCGGTACTTCCAAAAGCCACGATCTGAGCGTGTTTCAGTGGAACGCTCTTTATTTCACTGAAGAAGCGTATATCTTTAGGATTCGACCCTGGCCATCCCCCTTCAATATAATCAATACCAAGCTCATCAATCTTCTGTGCTATCCTCAATTTATCTTCTACGGAGAAAGAAATATCCTCTGCCTGGGAACCATCCCGCAAAGTTGTGTCGTAGAGCGTTACTGTGGGGGTAAGCTGATTCTGTTTTTTTTCCACCATATCCCTATTCCTTAGCCTGATCTTCTCCCAGTTCAAAAGCATCATGAAGAACCCGCACAGCAAGCTCTTGATACTTTGCACTCACCACACATGAAATTTTAATTTCTGATGTGCTGATCATCAAAATATTGATGCCTTCACTTGCCAGCACGCTGAACATTTTAGCAGCCACGCCTGCATGGCTCCTCATACCGACACCCACGATTGAGACTTTCACAATGTCCTTATCATATTGAAAATCCTCAGCCCCTATCCGGCTAACAACTTCCTTAACAACTTCCAGGGCCCTCTTGAGATCAGTCTCAGGAACGGTAAAGGTAAGGTCTGTACAGCCATCCTCACTCACATTCTGGATTATCATATCAACATTAATGTTAGCATTGGAAATGGGGGTAAATATTTTCGATGCTACCCCCGGAGTGTCGGGCACTTTTATGATGGTGATTTTTGCTTCATTTTTATCATAGGTAACTCCTGCAACAGCCACTTTTTCCATAGTTACATCCTCCTTGCTTACAACGGTTCCAGGATTGTCAGAAAATGTTGATCTGACATGAATGGACACATCATATTTTTTTGCAAACTCTACAGAGCGGGTATGAAGAACCTTCGCACCCAGGCTGGCCATCTCCAGCATTTCATCATAGGATATTGTCTTTAATTTCCTGGCATTGGGACAAATAGTAGGGTCTGTTGTGTAAACTCCTTCAACATCAGTATAGATCTCACACATATCAGCTTTAAGAGCACCGGCTATTGCAACTGCGGTTGTATCAGATCCTCCCCTGCCCAGGGTGGTAATATTCTCCTGGTCGTCAATGCCTTGAAAACCTGCTACCACAACTATAGTTCCCTGCTTAAACGCCTCGGAAATCTTGTCAGCCTTAATGCTCTCAATGCGGGCTTTGGTAAAATCACTGTTGGTACAAATTTTGATCTGGAATCCCAACAGGGGAACCGCTTTATGGCCAAGGTCCTGAATTGCCATGGAAAGAAGTGCAATAGAAACCTGTTCCCCCGTTGAAACCATCATGTCATATTCACGCCCATGAGGTTTTTCAACCATCTCATGAGCTAAATTGATTAAACGGTCTGTCTCACCTGCCATAGCAGACACAACCACTACGACGTCATTTCCCGCCATTTTAGTTGCAACCACCCTTCGGGCAACATGCTGTATCTTCTCTACTGTACCTACCGAAGTTCCTCCATACTTCTGAACAATTACTGCCACGTGTCAAACCTCCTTTCGTGCTGGTGGTGCACACCAGGGAAACACCACTTTTATAAGGGCGGGTAATCACCCCCGACACGGAAATGTTACCCCTGTGTTTCAAGGATGATGGGTTCCCGCACTACTGTTTCTATAAGTGCAGCGTAACGTTTACCAGTTCCTGCAATTTCCAATGTCCTCACCGTACGATCAATATACTGCAGGGTAATCTTCACGTGATCTTCTGGCAGCAGGGCTTCTATCTTATCGGCCCACTCAATAACAGCAACCCCTTCACCATGAAGGTACTCCTCCAAACCAAGATTCACAATCTCTGAAGGTGTTTCTATCCGATAAAAGTCCAGATGATAAACGGGCATTCTTCCCGCATATTCATTTATCAGGGTAAAGGTGGGACTCCCAATATAATGTTCCTCACCGACTCCGAGACCCCGAACAATACCTTGGGTCAGTGTTGTTTTGCCGGCACCCAGTTCACCAACCAGGGCAACCACGTCCCCCGGCACCAGATGCATGCCAAGGTTTTTTCCAAACTGAAATGTGTACGCAGGATTTTCCGATGATAAAAGCACACTAGGGGGCATTGACTCGCCTGCAGTTAAACTTAAAGGATCCACTCCATATGATAACGATAGTCTGAACGGAGGGAATGCGGCAGTTGTCCTGTGAGGAGTGCTTTTAACAAACGAGGCATTTCGCTGATCAGGTCCTCAGCAATAAACCCTACAGGTCCTCGTTCGGCAGCAAGCACATCTCCTGCCAAACCGTGGAGAAATACCGCACGTTTGGTGGCCAGGACAGTATCATAGCCCTGAGCGATAAACCCTGCAATCATACCGGTCAATACATCTCCCATACCGCCTGAAGCCATTCCCGCATTGCCACTAAGATTTATACAGGCACCGCCATCCGGACCGGCAATCAGTGAGCGCGCACCTTTCAAAACAAGGTAACAACCATACTGTTGAGCAAATTTTTTTGCGATGGAAATTCTATCTTTCTGAATTTCTTTGGAAGTCACACCCACCAGGCGTGCCATTTCACCAGGATGAGGGGTGAGAACAAGGGGAACGGTCACCCCTTTCAGCAGATCCGGATCAAAACTCAAGGCATTGATAGCATCGGCATCGATCACCATAGGGAGAGAACTCTCTTTAAGAATGCTATGTACCAGTTTAACGGTATCTTCATGTGTAGCAATGCCAGGACCCAGAGCTACTACGGATTTGCCTTTCATCAATGCTTTAATTTTCTTAAAGCTGCTCCTTCCCAAAAATCCGGGTTCTTCTTCATCAAGAGGCTCAGTCATCACCTCAGTAAGCTTTTCTTCCATCACACCATGCAGACTTGCAGGAACAGCTAAGGTAACCAGGCCCGCGCCTGTCCGCGCCGCAGCCTGACAGGTGAGGGCCGCAGCTCCCGTCTTGCCACTCGACCCTCCAATGACGAGGACATGACCGTAATCACCTTTATGAGAATTAGGATCGCGCACCCTGAAAGACCTGCTTAAACCATCAAAGGTTACTACATGGTCTGTAATGGCCTCTTCTTCCAGAAAGGAGGAAGGAATACCAATATCCACAATCTGCAATCTCCCTGCATAGCTGGCACCGGGATAGGTGAGCAAACCCCATTTGGGAAGCCCACAGGTAACCGTCAGGTCGGCCTTAACGCACACTCCCAGTACTTCCCCGGTATTAGCCTGCAACCCCGAGGGGAGATCAACAGCTACCCTGGGAACACTCAAACAGTTGAGATCGGAGATAAGCTCTCTGAGCAATCCGGTAACCTCCGAGTTGAGGCCCGTACCAAATAGAGCATCTACAATCAAGCGGCACTCTTCCAGTTCTCTGCGGTGTTCCTTCCATGCATCAGGAGTTGAAATCTCAGTGAGCGGTACATGCATCTCCGACAGGATGTCAAGATTTACTTTAGCGTCCCCCTTGACCTGTTCTCGTGCAGCAAGCAGAAAAAGCTTAACGGCAACTCCCCGGTTGATCAGATAGCGTGCGATTACAAAACCATCTCCACCATTGTTGCCTCTGCCGGCAATAATAGCCACCTTCCCTGCAAGGATTGCGGGATAACTCCTCAGTATCTCACCAGCAATACCTCTCCCGGCATTCTCCATCAAAACAATGCCCGGAATTCCGGTCTCTTCGATGGCCCTTCGATCCAGTTGCTGCATGAGCTCAGCAGTCACTACTTTCATCAGTTTTCTGAATGTTCCCCCTTGTTACTATACCAAAGCACTCCGGTCCTGGTGATACCTCACCCTTTCACCAGTGCTATCATTTCCCGCACTGCCTGTTCCATACCCACCATAATGGCCCGGGCAATAATACTATGCCCTATACTATATTCTGCAATTTGTTCAAAAGAAAGGAGTTGTTTGATATTGTAATAATTGAGTCCGTGCCCGGCATTGATACCCATTCCCAGGCGGGAAGCGACAGAAACGGCTTCACCTATCTTCTCTAACTCACGTTTTGCATGGTCAGAGTCCTTTGCGTCCGCAAAAGCACCCGTGTGTATTTCGATACAGTCTGCCCCGATTTCTTCCCGTGATACCTCAATCTGTTTGGGGTTGGGATCAACAAACAGACTTACCACAATCCCTGCACGGTGCAACTCATCAACTGTCTTCTTTACCGAACTCTTGTGGGAGATAACATCCAGGCCCCCTTCAGTCGTTAACTCCTGCCGTTTCTCAGGTACCAGGGTAGCCATCTCTGGCTTAATCTCTTGAGCAATACGTACCATTTCAGGAACAGAAGCCATCTCTAAATTGAGCCTGGTTTTAACAGTTCTGCGTAATATCTCAAGATCCCGATCCTGAATGTGTCTCCTGTCCTCACGCAGATGCACAATAATTCCATCACATCCTGCCAGTTCTGCCAGTGATGCAGCTAAAACCGGGTCAGGCTCATCAATCCCCCGTGCCTGCCTTACCGTTGCAACATGGTCAACGTTAACCATCAAGCCTGCCATCAACTACTCCTTCATTCACGCACAATATGGGTTTACCGAGGAATTCTGTCCTTACTCACAACAACTTCAAATCGCAGGGGGACAGTTTCAATCAGGGAAACAGTTCCGGGAAGTTTAATGTCCGCTTTTTTCAAATATTTGCCTGGTTTTATCCCATCCAAGTCGATAAAGGCATTTAAAGTTTCCTGGAGCAATGTATCTACAAGGTGGTACGGACACTTAACTTTCACGTCAAGGACCGAGGGAGTAATGGTTGTCTCATAGAGGGCATTGACAACTCCCACCGGAATATCTGATATGGTTTTCTCAATAATCTTCTCGCTAATTGAAAGAGAAACTTTTACCTTTTTTGTGCTGAGAGAGCGTGGAAGATCCAGTCCGGTTAAAATGAGGGGAAGCTCAGTCGCAATATCTTCCTTCACTCCGGAAAGATAGAGAGATTCGGTCATCACTTTTTCCACCTTTTCCGCTTCACTCTGGGCTACACGCACTTCCACAAATTCAGGGTCGATTGCAATGTTGGTAACCTCATATCCCTCTTCAGGCCCATCCTCCAGATTAAGGTGTACGGGCACTTTTTTGCGTATGGCCGATTCAAGGAACACTGAAAGTTCAGCAGGACTTATACTGGTAATGGTTGTCCCGTTAGGAAGCTTAACGCTGTCAATCAGATCCTTGTAGACCGTTTTGCCCGGTTTAACATCGTCAAGATCAATAACCGCCCTGATAGTATTGGAAGACAGGGTTGCCAGTACGCTTCTTGAACCGCTGACCCGCAAGTTAACACTCTCTGCAGTCTGTCGAGTGACTAACAAACTATCAGGTTTGTTGACCAGAACCACCGGCACGTTAGAAAAAGAAAACTCTGCCTTTTTTTCTCCCATAACAAAAAACCAGAGGGTAATAGCCAGTAGGAGAGAAAAAAATTTTAAAGCACTATTTTTTGCGACGGCGTTTTTTAAGAGAGCTTTAAGATCCATTGGTTTCCTTTAGCTCTTATTCAAAAGTGTATTTCCAGGAGAAAGCAGTTTTAAGAGGGTGTCTCGTAATGCTTGTTCGGTCAGGTTTAATCGCATAGTACCTTCACCGGCAAGTGAAATAACCCCCCGTTCCTCTGAAACAATAACAACAACAGCATCAGTTTCTTTACCAAGGCTCAAGGCACAACGGTGCCTCGTACCAAATGTGCTGCTGATCTCAATATTGGTGTCTAAGGGAAGCAGACATCCTGCAGCAGCAATCCTCCCTTCTTGAATAATAATAGCACCGTCATGAAGGGGAGAAGTCGGTAAAAAGATACTGACGATCATCTCTTTTTGAACATTGGCATCAAGCAAAACACCTTTCTCAATGTAGTTGCTTAAACCCGTTTTCCGCTCAAACACAATAAGTGCACCTATCTTTTTTTCTACCAGTGTCATAGACGCCCTTACCACTTCTTCTATCATCTTCACCTGTTCTAATTTATCACCACTGCTGGTCATAAAAGGATTCCTACCCACACGCATAAGTGCCCTTCTTATGTCATCCTGAAAGATCACTATGATAACCAGAATCATGGAAGCAATAAAATTATTTAAGATCCAGTGAAGAGTAAAAAACCCAATCCGGAAGGATACAATGTACAAACCCAGTACCACAACCAGGCCAATCAACATCTGAACCGCACGGGTACCTTTAATCAAAAGAATAATGCGGTAAATGATAAACGCAACAAAAAGGATATCTAGAATATCCCACAACCGAAGGTTATTTACTATTTCCTGCACAGACAATCTCCTTGTCTATAACATCAACCCGGTCAGAAGGAAGCGAAGCATTAATTGACGGCTACAATAGCATCCACCATAGCAACCACCCGCTTCATTTTCTTTACATCGTGGACTCGAACCATACGGGCTCCATTGTTAACAGCCACCGCAAGAGCCGCTGCAGTGCCCTCTTCCCGCTCATCTACCCCGAGGTTAAGGACATGCCCAATAAAGGCCTTCCGCGAGAGACCAACTAAAATTGGTTTTCCTAAGGGCTTTAAAGCAGCCAGATTTTTAATAATCGTGAGATTTCCATCAGGAAGGGATTTACCAAAACCAATGCCGGGATCAATAATGATCTGGTGGGGATTAATCCCCGCTGACTCAGCAAACGCTATCCTTTCCTTAAGAAAATCAAAGATTTCAGAAATGAGAGTATCATATACCACCTGATCTTGCATAGTTTGAGGGGTCCCTCGCATATGCATCAAAATCACCGGCACCTTGTGTTCAGCGGCAAGATGCGCCATCCCGGGTTCAAACCGGAAGCTGCTAATATCATTAATCATTACAGCACCTGCCTCAAGTGCTCCCTGAGCAAGGGCCACCTTTGTGGTATCAACAGAAACAGGCACATCAAGCTGCTGAGAAAGTTTTTCTACAAGTGGCAGCACCCGCCTGCGTTCTTCCTCTAATGAAACGGGTTCCGCTCCCGGACGGGTAGACTCTCCACCTACATCAATGATATCGGCTCCTTCATCCACCATCCGCTTAGCATGATCGAGGGCAGAATGAAGGTTCATGAACTTACCCCCATCAGAAAAAGAATCAGGAGTTACATTCACAATACCCATAATATAGGTTCGTTTATTAAAGTCAAATCTATATTTTCCACACCCAAAGAGTGGTCTGTTTTTTTGGTGAGGGGAGCTACCCGGGGCAACCCCTGACGTACTCATCACATCCTTCCTATTCGCAGGGGCATTGATCACAAGGACTTTAATCATCATGCCCTGCACAGAGACGTTGTGACTCTTGTCTAAAAAAGTATTACTAGCAGGGAAAGGGATATGGACAGGGAAAAGCGAAGTTTTATTAACGAGTGTAAGCCTTGAAGAAAATAACTCTATGTGTTTATTTCACTTACTTTTTCATCAGATCCATTATTAAGGGGGCTAACTTCGTTTATAATCTTTTCTATTTCATTGTTATCTAACACTTCCCTATCCAGAAGCTCTTTGGCAAGTCGATGCAATAAGTCCATATTCGCTTTGAGGAGATTTATCGCGCGCTCATAGTTTTCCATGATGATTCTTCTCACTTCTTCATCAATGCGTTCTGCAGTGTCTTCACTATAATCACGGTGCTGTGCAATCTCACGGCCCAAAAATATCTGCTCTTCCTTTTTCCCAAAGGTAAGGGGACCCAACTTCTCACTCATACCCCAGGCACAAACCATTTTTCGGGCTAAATCCGTTGCCCGCTCTAAATCATTACCCGCACCGGTGCTCACATCTTCATTAATAATCTCTTCTGCTGCCCTCCCCCCTAAGAGAACTGAGATTTCAGCCAAAAGGAATTTCCTGGGCTGGGTATATTTCTCATCCGGCAAATAGTGGGTCTGGCCGAGTGACCACCCCCGAGGAACGATGGTTACCTTATGAATAGGGTCCGTTCCGGGTATCAACTTGGCAACCAGGACATGTCCGATCTCATGGTAAGCCGTATTTTCTTTGTCCTCCGGGCTTATGATCATACTTTTCCGCTCCACCCCCATTAACACCTTATCCTTGGCAACTTCAAAGTCTGTCTTGTCAATCTTCTTCTTTTCCTTGCGGGCTGCCATGAGAGCGGCTTCATTTACCAGGTTAGACAAATCGGCTCCGCAAAAACCCGGTGTCCCCTTTGCAACCGTTTCTAAATTAACATCATCGGAAAGGGGTTTATTTTTGGTGTGTACTGTCAAAATACCCATCCGCCCCTTTATGTCAGGAAGGGGAACCACAACCCGGCGATCAAAGCGTCCGGGGCGGAGCAGTGCCGGATCCAGCACATCAGGCCGGTTGGTAGCAGCTATTAAGATAACCCCTTCGTTAGATTCGAAGCCGTCCATTTCAACCAGCAGCTGATTTAAGGTCTGTTCCCTCTCATCATGGCCCCCACCGAGTCCTGCACCACGATGCCGACCTACTGCGTCGATTTCATCAATAAAGATAATACAGGGGGCATTCTTTTTACCCTGCAGGAAAAGATCTCTAACCCTTGAGGCACCTACTCCGACAAACATCTCTACAAAGTCCGATCCACTGATGCTGAAAAAGGGTACTCCAGCCTCACCGGCAATGGCACGTGCAAGCAGGGTTTTTCCCGTTCCCGGAGCCCCCATCAGAATAACACCTTTGGGAATCCTTCCTCCAAGCACAGTGAATTTCTTCGGATCTTTGAGAAATTCAATAATCTCCTCAAGTTCCTCCTTTGCCTCGTCAATGCCTGCAACGTCTTCGAAGGTAACTTTCTGTTGCTGCTCGGTTAAAAGCTTTGCCCGGCTCTTTCCAAAAGACATTGCCTTGCCGCCGCCTGATTGCATCTGTCTCATCAGGAAGATCCAAATCGCAATGATAATTATCATGGGGAACCAACTGATCAGGATGGTGGTCCAGGGAGATTGCCTTTCCTCTTCTCCGATGATCATCACCTCTTTTGCTCTCAAATCCTCAATCAGCTTAGCGTAACCGGGATTGTAAGTTTTAAACTCCTTCCCGCTCAGCAAAGTACCCTGCACATTGTCTCCCTGGATGACTACTTCACTTACTTCACCCTTTTCAATCAGGTCCAGGAATTCTGAAAAATTGAGTTCGTCCCGTTTGACCCTCGGTTGACTGAACAAATTAATCAGGAGGACAAACACAAGCACTACACCCAACCATAAAGCAATATTCTTGTTCAAACGGTTCAATGGTCACCCCTTTTCCGATAAAAATCTAAATTTTTCAATAATTTTAACACAAAGATCCTTTATCGGCAAATGAATTATCTGTTTCTATGCAAAAAAAAGGTCCGGATTCTTGCAGGGAGAAATGTAAGGTATTTTTAAGTACATAACCATTCAGCACCAGTAAGAATCACACCGCAGTTTTTTGAATAGTGCACTTGAATCTTTATCTCTCAACACTCTTATATCTTTACCTTTTAAAGCAGTTCTATTTTGAGCACTCTTTTTGTACCCTCAGTAACCCGCAGACAGTGATTGATTCTCATCCCCCCTACCCAACCGAGCAGATCACCACAAAAAACCAGGGGGACACGCTTTCTTTCGTTCAGTTCCACTTTTTCGTCACTAAAAAAATTCTTTATCTTTTTCTCACCATCCATACCAAATGGCTGAAATGTATCTCCCGGTTGAGCATTGCGTATGACAAGTGGCATTACAACCTTTTCTGCGTCAAGGTAGGCGACAGAGGGATTTGTGTTCTTCTTGATAACATCAACCGTTCCATCCATAAGCTTAAAAACCATCTCCTTTCCTATCTCTTTAAGGCTAACCCTGCCTGGAATGGAACTGTACTGATAGATAAAGGGTAGGACGGTAGGCTGAATGGTGCTTAGCCTCAAACGGAGATATGATTTCTCCACCCTGATCCCGTCTGGAAGCTTCAGGAGCTTATGTGGTGCCCCACTGGCAGCAATTCCTAAAATATCATACAGATGGATTGAGCTTATCCTTTTTAAATCTCCTTTCACCTTCTGAAGCACCGCCCTCAAACATCTCAACTGCATGACCAGTGGTAATGCTAAAAGCTCTTTTGTGCCTATCACCACTGACGGGCTCTTCTCGGCAACGATTATTTCATCAAGTGCTTTTGTAGCTTTACTTTCTAAGTATTCGTTTTCTAGACTTAAAATCTCTGCTGTATTGACAAGCCTTTTGACAATTTGGGGATTGTAGTGTTCTTCAAGGAGAGGGAAAATTTCCTGGCGAATTCTATTTCTCAGATAATCATTTTTTTGATTGGAACTATCGAACACAATGGGAATATTTTTTTTGCTGAGAAACGCCTCAATCTCCATTCTGGTGGTTTCAATCAGAGGTCTTATGATTACACCCCGTACCGGAGGCATGCCTCCCAACCCTTTAAGTCCTGCACCTCTTAAGAGCCACATCATAAGTGTTTCAGCCTGATCATTGGCGTTATGTCCCAGGGCAATTTTAGTAGCGTTCTTTTTCTTCCTCACCTCTTCTAAAAACTGGTATCGGACTATCCTTGCGGCCTCTTGAGAAGAAAGTGAACACCTCTTTTTGTATGCTGGAACATCATAGGTTTCCACTACACAAGACAACCCCATCTCAAGTGCAAGACGTTCAACAAAACCGGCATCCCTTAAAGCCTCTTTTCCTCTAAATCCATGGTTGAGATGAGCAACATGTAAGGTAAGATCATAGCTTTTGCTCAGATGCTTCAACACGTAGAGTAATGCCACCGAATCCGGACCACCGGAGACCCCGACAACAACCCTGTCTCCCGACTCCAACATAGTATGCTTTTGTAGGGTCTTTTTAACCTGTGCTATAAACATTATTACCGTATTTACTAGGTGAAGAATTTTACTGGCACATGATGTGTGATGTGAGATCTGACTTTCAGTAAGATCCTGGTTACTAGTTGCTGGATACTGGGGGTTAGTCAGTCAGCCAACAAAGTATTTAAAAGTATCCAGTATCAAGAATCCAGTATCTCTTTTTTGCAATCCCATATCGTTTAATTCTAGCTTCTTGTCTCTGCATCGTGCATCATGTACCCTGCATCATATATCCTGCATCGTGTCACATTCTATCACAAACAGAAAATTTTACAACTTAAAAACCTCATAGTTACTGAATAGTTAGCGAGACACAAAGAGTGCTCACCCCTTTTTTAGCTGCCTGGAACAGAGGATCATGATACTATATTCTTATCAGTAAAGAAAATAGATACCTTATTTTTAGGATGTTAGGAACCTCCACCTGCTCCAATGGATACTCAATGCCTATTCAAGCTGTGATCTTTGACCTTGACGGAACCCTCCTTGACACACTGGAGGATATTGCTGACTCTGCAAACAGCATTCTTGCAAAACGTAATTTCCCCCTGCACGACCTTGATGCTTACCGCCAGTTTGTAGGCAATGGAGTCGGCATGCTCATTGAGCGTGCCCTGCCTCAAGAGAAGAGAACTACCGCTACCATCAATGAATGTGTACAGGCATTTCGAGATGAGTACGCAGTCAACTGGAACAACAAGACAAAACCATACAGCGGCGTATTTGAACTGCTGGATGCACTAACGTCCCGCCACCTCAAGCTAGCGGTACTTTCCAACAAGCCGGACGACTTCACAAAAAGGTGTGTGAGTGAATACCTGTCACAATGGCCGTTCGAAATAGTCAAAGGTTTAAACAGCAGCACTCCGCCAAAACCGGACCCTACAGGTGCACAGCAGATAGCCGACCATCTTAAAATCCAACCTTCAGACATCCTTTTCCTCGGTGACAGTGGAGTAGATATGAAAACGGCTATCGCTGCGGGGATGTTTCCGGTAGGTGCACTCTGGGGTTTCAAGCCACGAGCGGAACTGGAGCATAATGGAGTACAGGCACTTATTGAACACCCTCAAGAACTGCTGACCTTACTCACCTAAAACGGAACAGGCACACATGAAAAAACCAAAAAAGGTTGCTATTCTCACCAGCGGAGGAGACGCTCCAGGCATGAATGCAGCCGTCAGGGGGGCAGTAAGGGCCGCACTCAATAAGGGATGGGAAGTGTACGCTATAAAAGACGGTTACCGCGGCCTCTTAACAGGTGGCGACAGTATCTTTCCCCTGGACTGGGTTGATGTAAGCTGGAATTTTCGGGAGGGTGGCACATTTCTTGGTTCAGCACGCTGTCCCGAACTAAAAGGAGAAGGCAGCCAGGCACGGGAGCTGAAAGAACAGGCCT
This sequence comes from uncultured delta proteobacterium, assembly GCA_963752035.1. Classification (GTDB taxonomy): domain Bacteria; phylum Desulfobacterota; class WTBG01; order WTBG01; family WTBG01; genus CAVVWZ01. Next base: position 36,537 of record CAVVWZ010000098.1, read on the forward strand.
TACTCAACTTACGGAGGCTCAACATCTCCTCCCTGGTAATCGTAGGTGGCGATGGCTCATTAACCGGAGGGTATTCACTCTTCAGGATGTTACAAAATAAAGAATACACAAATCCCGAACTGAGAAACATGCACCTTTCAATAGTGGGCATACCCGGAAGCATTGACAATGATATCGCTTATACTGACATGTCCGTAGGGGTGGATACCACGCTCAATACCATTGTTGAATGTATTGACAAACTCAGGGACACAGCCACCTCCCACAGGCGTGTCATCATTGTAGAAGTCATGGGTCGACTCCGAGGCTATCTGGCCGTCATGAGCGGGCTGGCAACCGGTGCAGATCGTGTGTTTGTCCGCGAGGAAAAAATTAACCAGAACGAACTAACCAAACTGCTCCTCGTACTGCGGAAAAGCTTTGATTGCGGGCAAAAGGCAGGCATTATAATCCGGTCGGAAGGTGCCAGGTTTTCCACCAGCTTTTTAAAAGAGACAATCGATGTGCTCCTCAAACCGGAAAGGGAGGTAAGGGAAACTGTCTTAGGCCACCTGCAGAGGGGTGGTAATCCTACGGTTTTTGAGAGAACCCTGGCAACCAGAATGGGGGTAAAGGCAATTGAGCTGCTGGAAGAAACCCACTGCAGAACCTCAACTGGTGGGCTTGCACGCAAAGACCCTCAAACCGGTCTCTCTGTCCAGATCTCTCACTAAGATTAAGACTCCCTCCTTCCAGGAGGATTTGAGTCCTAACACCAAAAGTGCCTTTCATCTGAGCAGAATGCTGGAAAACCCTCCCGAGGAAAAATACCGGGGAACTACTATTGCCCTGCTCACCGATGGCAATAATGTTTCCGGGATGAACATGGCAATCCGTGCCGTAGCCCGGTTGGCTCTCAATCGGGGGATTGCTGTCAAAGGCATCAAAGGGGGCTTTCAGGGGTTTACCAGAGGCCTTGGAAGCACCCTGAACCTGGAATGGAGCATGCTTGAAATGAAGAGCATTCTGCGCAGGGCAGGCACACTGCTCGGCGTCTCCAGCAGTGGATTCACCATGAACACAAACGGCTATGAGACCATTGCTCAACAGGTAAAACAGCTACGCATTGATGGACTTATCGTCATTGGAAATAAGGCGGCCTACCATAACTCACACAAATTAGCGTCCCTGATTAACCTGCCGGTTGTGGGTATTCCTGCGGATTTAAGCTGTAATCTGCCAGGCACAGACTGGGTAATTGGCATGGATTCCACCTTAAATGATCTTTTACAGGGTATTGACAGGGCAGCTGATGCTGCACATGTAAAGAGAAAAATCTTCATCATCACCTTAAATGGAGACTACTGCAGTTGTTTAGTTAGGCTTGCAGCACTGGCAGGAGGAGCAGAGCAGTTACTTATTGAAGAGGACCTTTCGGGAACCAGAGGGCAAAATTCCTTCCGGAAGAAGGTCCGGCAGAGTGTTAGGGAATTGAAAAGGATGTTTGAAATGGGGAAAACATTTGGCACCATAGTCTTTGCCCCAAACCATCCCGAAGCAACAGAAAGCTCTATTCAGTATATCAAACAGGCTGTTGACAAGGCCGGTATTGCCCTTGATGTGACAGTCATCCCTCTGGAAACCTCATTAGGGGGAATCATCCCCACTGCCTTTGATCGCATCCTGGCCAAGCGGTTGGGAGAAAAGGCAATAGACACGGTACAGAAGAAAATCGATACTCGAGACTATGCTTTTCAAACGGTAGGAATCAAGGGAAAAAGAATTGTTTCTCCCTATTATGAGGACAGTGAAGGCAAACACAGCCGCAGCTGTTCTAAAGTCCTTGAAAAGGATCTCCAGCGCTGTTTCAACCTTATGGCCCAGCAGCAAGAAGCCTGCATTGGCGTCGGGGGCACCGTACAGTGGGACGAAACAAGCAATGAGGACAGTTGGCTTGGGAAATGGACCTGTCACAAGTGTGGACATACACAAAAGTTCCTCTTCAACCCAAAGAGAATGCACTGTGTCTATTGTGAAAAACCAAACTGTCACAACTATGGGTACGTAAGAATCTCTCGTCGCCTGTAGACCGGTTATGAATACATTTCCCTTCTTCCCCCTCTCCCCATGGGGCTTGCCCCTGGCCGAAACAGGGGTCAGCTAGGGAAGGAAAGGCTGAATGATGAAACCGAAAATCATTTTAGCGGCAGTTGTTATCACCGCCATTGTAATCATCCTCATTCAAAACACACAGGTAGTCACCGTGAGGTTGTTTTTCTGGAAGGTGAGCATGTCGCAAATCATCCTGATTTCCCTGACACTGCTTATCGGCCTTGTCATCGGGTTCATTGCCGCCACCTTTTTTAACAAGCGCCATAAAAAGGTACCCTAAACCTCAGATGGAGAAAATCGCGTGGTATGCATGGGAAGAATAATGCTTTGTATCACAGTATGTGTTCATTTATTGTTATTGGGGTGCACCGGCAAGAAAAACGATATTGTTCAGCTAGCACATTATCCTCTTGACAGTATTGATGGTATACTTACCCGTTCGGACACTATCCTTGACCAAAACATCTCAAGTGATCAGAAGGGTTCACTGCGGATTAGCACCGAAAAACCTGCTACCGTGAGGTTGTATGAGCTCGGTGATATAGATGTTGAAAATGCTCGTCTGATTTACCAGGCACACCTTCGCACTGAAGAGGTTACCGGACAGGTGTATCTGGAGATGTGGTGTCACTTTCCCGGCAAAGGTCAGTTTTTCTCCCGGGGGCTGGATTCCCCCCTGTCGGGGAGCACTGAATGGACAACACAGGAAACACCTTTTTTCCTCAAGAAAGGCGAAAATCCTGACGATATTAAACTCAATCTGGTTATTAATGGAGCAGGCACTGTCTGGATCGATGACATACGTTTGCTTAAGGGACCACTCTTGTAGGAGTATTGTAGACCACACTACCTCATGTTTGTATACTATTTTACTGCTAAACGATCTAAATACTAATGAATTAGGAGATTTTTTTATGGCACAAGACAAACAGAAAACCAATTCTCAGACCATCACTTCAGAATACTCACCAAGTCCATCAGGAGAGATGTTCAACCTACCAACAACAGATGACTACACAGCAGAATTCGAGCGGGTAGAAAAGCTGGTTCAACAGGCCCGCAGTGAGGGCAAGGAGATCGTCGTGGTGATGGGCGTCGGATTCGTCGGCGCGGTGATGGCCGCGATCGTCGCCGACACGCAAGACGAAACGGGAAGCAGCACCAAGTTCGTCATCGGCTGCCAGCGGCCCAGTACGCGCAGCTACTGGAAGATCCCGCTGCTCAACCGCGGCGAGTCCCCGGTCAAGGCCGAGGACCCTGAGGTCGATCCGATGATCGCCCGCTGCGTCTAGAGAAGAAGACCCTGACCGCGACCTTACAACAGCGACTGCCTCAAGCTGGCCGACTGCGTGGTGTCGACGTGCAGTGCGACTACACCAAGCACGACCTCGGCAACATGCGCACAGGCGAGACCGAGATGGCCGCCCTCGAGGCGACCATGCGCACCATCGGCGAGAAGATCCACCCCGACTGCCTAGTGCTGATCGAGACCACCGTCGCACCGGGCACGACCGAGTTCGTCGCCTGGCCGATCCTGAAGAAGGCCTTCGCCAACGCGGCATCGACGCCGAGCCGCTGCTCGCCCACAGCTTCGAGCGGGTGATGCCGGGCAGGGAGTACGTCTCCAGCATCCGCGACTTCTGGCGTGTCTGTGCAGCGGCTGCGACGACGAGGCCCGCGAGCGGGTCGAGACAGTTCCTGCGCGAGGTGCTCAACACCAAGGACTATCCCGCTGACGGTGATGGATCGGCCGATCGAGTCGGAGACCACCAAGATCGTCGAGAACTCCTACCGCGCGACGATCCTGGCCTTCCTCAACGAGTGGAGCCTGTTTGCCGAACGCAACGGCGTGGACCTGATCAAGGTCATCGACGCGATCAAGATGCGGCCGACGCACAGCAACATGATCTTCCCCGGCCCCGGCATCGGCGGCTACTGCCTGCCCAAGGACGGCGGGCTGGGCTACTGGGCCTACAGGCACATCCTGGGCTTCGAGGACGGCGACAGCGTCTTCAAGATCACGCCGACGGCCATCGACATCAACGACACCCGGGCATTACACGTCGCCGAGCTCACCCGCGACGCCCTGCGCAACATGGACCGCTACATCGCCGGGGCCGATGTACTGATTTGCGGCGCAAGCTACCGCCAGGACGTGGGCGACACACGTTACAGCGGCACTGAGATGGTCGTACGCAAACTGACCGAGATGGGCGCCGAGATGCGCGTGCACGATCCCTACGTCGATCACTGGTACGAACTGGAGAACCAGGATGTCTATCCGTCACCGGAGCTTTCCTGGAAACGGTTTTTTAGAAATCAGGAGGAATTAGGAAATATACGCATTCAAAAAGATCTGCCTTCAGCACTCAAGGACGTGGAAGCAGTCATTTTTGCTGTTCCCCACAAATCCTACCTCGATCTCAATCCGGACGATGTGGTCTCATGGGCAGGGAATCCTCTCGCAGTAATAGACTGTTTCGGCATTCTGCCTGATGATACGATACGCAGGTACTTCGAGCTTGGTTGCGAAGTTAAGGCCCTCGGCCGGGGACATGTGCAGCGCATTAAAAAGGAGGTGCAAAAGCAGCGGTAATACCGACACTTTTAGTTCGTCTACCCTTTAAGTGAAAAACTGTCCTGTGCGAGGAAAACTATCATGAGCACCGAAACACATATCCCACAAACCCCACTTGAGATCCTGCAGGCTGCCCTTGAAAAAGAGAAAGACGCATACCATTTCTACAACAACCTTCTTAACACTACTACAGTATTGTTTCTGCAGGAACTGCTTGAGCAGCTGCGGGATGAAGAGCACAAACACATTCTCATGATAGAAAAGAAAATTGCCAAGATGAAGTAAACTACCACCCGTGATACACGGGTGAAACAAAGGAAAGCAAGCAGGCAGGTAAAGATCTCTGTTTAGAACTAATTGGCCAGAATGGGCTGAGGGAGCACTCCTGTTGATTGATGCAGTGGATCACATAAATCTGGTTGTTTCCGATTTGGAGCGTTCTGTTCGCTTTTACACAGAACTGCTGGGGTTTAAGGAAGTCCGAAGGGCACATCTTGAAGGGCAGTGGATTGAATCCATCATAGGCCTCAAGGATGTCCGTGCCAATGTGGCCTACATTGTAGCACCTGAAGGTGAACCCCGCCTGGAACTGCTGTGCTATGAATCACCCTGTGGTGAAACAGTTCCGGCACATTCCCGGGCAAACACAACCGGATTACGTCACATTGCCTTCAGAGTCAAAAACATTGAGGACGCTGTCAAACGTCTGAAACTGGCACAGGTACAGATTGTCGGTGATACGGTTGCGGTACCGGCCACTGCCATAACACACGAGGCGGGACAGAAAGTATTGTGTTATTTTCTCGATCCTGATGGTATACTGTTAGAACTGGCTGAATATCGTTAACAAAGTTTTGATTGCATAATCTTTCTGCGACACAAAGAAAAACCCACTGAGGAGCAAGAAGATGATTGATGACACAATTTCAAAAATCGAAGGCAAACTAAAACAGATCAAACCGAAAAAAGAAGAAAATAAAACCCAGTTGCTCAAGCTCCTTTCAACATTAAAATCAGAAGTTGAAGATCTTTCAAAAACCAAGGGTGAGCAGGCTGAAAGCATACTCAATTTTGCCGCACTTTCAACCCACGAAGCAACACGTCAGGATAAGGATAAGAACCCTCAGCAGTTACAGCTTTCCATAGATGGTTTGTCCTCATCAGTTGATGGTTTTGAGGCTTCACATCCAACCCTTGTGGGAACGGTTAACAGGATATGCGTCATGCTTTCCAATCTGGGCATCTAATGAAATACTTTTTCCTGTTCGCTGTTTTTGTCTTTATCATCACAACCCCCTGTTTCGGCCAGACCAGACCAGACCAATCTTCTGTTCTCTACGCAATTGCCGAGCTGCCTACCCCCGTATTAAATACCGCCGATTTCACGTTTGTCTTTGGCAGCTACCGATGGAAAAACCCTTCACCGTGATGACTCCGGTTTGATCCGGGAAGTGGAGTTTATTGCCCTGCCCGAAACAGTGTTTAAGATTGAAGAGGTTATCCCCGGCACTGCCCCTACCATATACCGGGTAACCACGGAAGACTACCCCTACCCTACCCGGAAAGGATACTTTATCGACAGCAGATTCGTAACCACACTCAATTATAAACCGCCCCGTCGATTACGAAAATTGCCACCACAAAGTGTTATCATCAACAATCTGCTTTCAGCCGAAAAACAAAGCTACCTGTGGGGAGGAAACTATAGGCAAGGCATACCACAGATGCTCACCTTTTATCCTCCACCCATTCCTCTCAGCCAGGACATCAAAGATCAGTGGACACTGAAAGGACTTGACTGTTCTGGCCTGCTCTATGAAGCAACCAATGGCTGCACCCCCAGAAATACAAGCTCCCTCATATCCTTCGGTGAACCGGTAAATAATAGCCACCTTAGATTCAGATCAGATCATACAGACACTTCAAACGTTAGACATACTAGTATGGAAAGGTCATGTCATTATCGTTATTGACAAGGACCGGGCCATCGAAAGCCGGCTTGACTATGACACCAAACGGGCAGGGAACCAGGGTGGTGTCAGAATCCGTTCACTCAAAGAAGTACTTGATGAAACACTTGAGGAGCGGGTACCGGTCAATGAGTATACGGATGTAGTTGAAGGTGTGAAAAAGAAGTTTGTCGTACGCAGGTGGTATAAACAGCCGAAAAGATGAACGTCGAACATCGAACGTCCAACATCGAATGTTGAATGATAAAAATGAGACCCAGGGGACGTTCCTGAAATATTTCCTTATGTAAACCAGTTATCACGTTTTCAGCTGTACTCCGTAAGCCGGTTAAGTTTTATGTTTTGGGTATTTGAATTCTGACTTCTGACTCCTGAATTCTGACTTCTTTTTTATGTACCCCTACTAAGGAGACCCGTCATGAAAACACTACCAATTATTCACACTTTGTGTATTGACCATTTTGGCAGTAACTGTCTGCACCTCCAGCATTTCTCTTGGAACACCTGACAAGGTAGACACCCAAAACCTTGTGGATGGGAAACACCACATTTGCCCTTGATCTTTACAACAAACTTCGTGAACAAGAGGGAAACCTGTTTTTCTCGCCCTACAGTATTTCAACTGCCCTTGCGCTGACCTATGCAGGAGCCCGTGGAAGCACTGCGCAGCAAATGGCCGAGGTGCTCAATTTCACCGGAGATCAGGATCAACTCCATTCCTCATTTGCCCATCTCCAGACACAGCTGAATGCCGAACAGGAAAAGGGGGATGTTCAACTCAACATAGCTAATGCCCTGTGGGCAGAAAATGATTACTCTTTTCTGAAAGATTTTCTTGATTTGACCAATAAGCATTATAAAGCTTCTCTCATCCGCGTGGACTTTAAAAACAATTCAGAACAGGCACGCATACAGATCAACGAGTGGGTAGAACAGAAGACAAATAATAAAATCAAGGATTTAATTCAACCGGGCATCCTCAACGCCACTAACCCGCCTGGTTCTTACTAATGCCATATATTTTAAGGGTGACTGGGCAATCCCGTTTCGGGAGAGGTCTACACAAGACGCTCCGTTTTGGCTTACGAGCGACAAATCGGTCACGGTGCCGCTGATGAGTCAGCAAGGAGGATTTTAGGTATGGAAAAAATGAAGCCATGCAGCTGCTTGAATTACCTTACACGGGGAACAACCTTTCAATGATCGTCCTCTTACCCAATGAGGTGGACGGGCTGTCAACGATTGAAAACACCTTAACGCAAGACAATTTAGCTTCCTGGCTAAAGCTTCTCAGAAAGCGCGAAGTGAGAGTATTCCTGCCGAAATTCAAGATGACTTCTGAGTTTAATCTGTCACGCATGCTTGGTGCCATGGGGATGCCCGATGCCTTTACCCCACAGGCTGATTTTTCCGGTATGACAGGAAACAAAGACCTGTTTATCAATGCAGTAATTCACAAGGCATTCGTGGATGTCAATGAAGAGGGGACCGAGGCAGCTGCAGCAACCGCAGTAACTATGAGAATGACAGCAGTGGCCACCCCTCCGCCAGAGTTTCGTGCAGATCACCCCTTTCTCTTTCTGATCCGTCACAATCCTTCGGGCAGCATCCTGTTTTTTGGAAGGGTTATCAATCCCATTTAGAGTTCCAGGCTGGCAAGTTTCTTTATGCCCAGTCTCATGGGCATGATGAAGGTGAGAACCAGCAGGAGAAAAGCCACGGTAAAAAGACCGATTACTTCTGTGAGTTCTCCACTGGTAAGCGGTACTCCACGCATCCTTGAGATAAAAAAGAGGTAAACCGGGCGAGCCTCCAGGATGACCACCAGCCCAACAAAGCATACTGCTACGATCATATAGAGCATACCGCCGAAGCCGGTTGGAATCTGGGAAACGTTTTCGACTTTAAACCGGGGGAACCAGGCTCCAAACCCGATACCCAGGCTGGTAATACCAAAGGTCATCCCTGCAATAGTAATGACTGAAAGTCCCAGCATAAAAGGAGTTGCGTTCATTAAAATATCAGTGGTGATAATCAACAGTTCTGCAGGAATCAGCAGAAAGAAGAAGTTCATCCAGAACTTGCTCCACACCAGTGTGCGCAACTCTAAAGGTGACGTCTTGAGAATCCAAAAGGATTTTCCCTCCAGACTGATGCTTGGGAAGGTGAATCGAACCGCTACTGCTGAAATAACAAAGGCTGCCAAACCAAGATTAATAAATGAAATCAAGTTCTGAAGGTAAAAAGTAGGCATTGGTGATTTATCGAGGGGAAGCACACTGAAGTTATATATATAAATGACAACCAGTGCACAAATGAGAAACAGCTGAGGCCACTGGTTGGTATCCCTTAAAAAAACCTTCAAATCTTTGAGTACAATGACCCGGGTCTGCGGGGGGAAGGGCTTAAGCAACAGTTCCATTAATCGATTAGCGAATTTAGACCGGGTAATACGGGCTGCTTTAGCCTCCTGGGCCTTCGACCAGGCATCATAGTAAATCTTCTCAAAGATCCACTCCCCTATCACAACAAAAGCCAAGCCCGTACTCCACAGCACAAGTAAAAAGAACCACCAGTCCCCCAGATCATCAAAGAGAAAGGGGGTGATGGCATTGGCTGCCCACTGGCTGGGTATAAGGGGCGATGTGGGCACTTGCAGATTACTGATATAGTCCATCACCAGGTAGAAACTCTCAGGATCTACAAGTCGTTCCGGCTGGAGAAAGCGAATAAATATAAATACCCCCACTACTAAAAAAATGGAGGCAACCAGTATGATATCTTTCAATCGACGCGCCGGGAATATATAGACCAAAAGGAGTATCAGAACAATACCCACGGCAGCAGATATGAGAAGAAAGGGAACAAGTACCCCTGCCAGGGTAAAATAATACAAGGGAGAGGCACTATAGACCATTCCGTAAGCCAGAAAAACCGGAAAGCTGAAGAAGAGAACTGTCCAGGAACTATTGACAATATTTTCAATGAACCTGCTGACATAGAGGTGTAGACCTGATATGGGCAGGGCATTTAACAGCTGCAAATCATCCGATAAAAAGTAAGTAGAGAGCGCCGTAATGACGTTACTGAATATTAACAGAGAAAAAAAGGCAAGGAAGACCATGGAAAGCAGCTTTGAGGCAAGCAGTGTCCCGATCACCTCGATACTCGAAAAATAGCTGAGCACCTTAAAAAAGATGAAAAACGTTCCCAGCCAGAAGAGCAAACCCATAGTAAAAAAAATACCATAACGCAGGAGCTTTCTCTTGCTTCCCCTGCTTGAAGCATTTTTATAGGAAAGTACTTTTGGTTTGAGGAGTGAAATAATCTCGTGCATTACTGTCCCTGACTAAAACTTTAAAGCTTCAACCACCTTCTGAACCTCATCCCCACCAATGAGTTTAAAGAAAATGGCATCCAGTGTATTTCCCTGACTTCCCGATTGTTCTCTTAAGTCTTGGATAGTCCCTACTGCAACAATTTTGCCTTTCTGAATTATTGCAATACGGTCACATACTTCTTCGGCAATTTCTAGGGTGTGGGTAGACATGAACACGGTTCCCCCCTGCTCACAAAAACCTCTTAACACTTCCTTTACCAGCCTGGCACCACGGGGGTCAAGGCCGACCATGGGTTCATCTACAATAATCAATTTCGGTTGGTGAATGAATGCAGCCGCCATTACCAGACGCTGTTTCATTCCATGGGAAAAACTCTCAATCAGCTCATTGTGCCACTCAGTAAGTCCAAAGAGCCTTAAGAGATAGTCTATCCGTTCTTCAACACCATTGGAAGCACAGTTGTAGAGACCTGCAATAAACCTTAAAAATTCCAGTGCGGTCAGCTTCTCATAGAGGAACGGACGATCCGGAATAAAACCTACTACGCCCTTAGCACGATTGGGGTACAGCGCTAAATCCCACCCATCGATGGTTACCGTTCCACTGCTGGGCTTTAGCAAGCCGGCTAACATCTTAATGGTAGTGGTTTTACCTGCCCCGTTAGGCCCCAGGAAGCCAAAGATTTCTCCGGGCTTCACCTCAAGGTCAATGGTATCCACCGCAGTAAAATTGCCAAATTGTTTGCTCAGGCCTTGTAACATGATCATTTGTATTCCATGACCTCCAATTTCAGGACTCCTATCAATTTAATAATCTCAAGCTGCTTTTCCAAGTCGCCCTCAATAAAACAAATGTGTGTTGCGTCAACGGGAAGCTGGTCGAATGTGGGGTCCACACTGATCCACCGTCCCACAAACACCTCTGACCAGGCATGGTAATAAAAACTCCCCTGCATATAAACTATCCCGGCGCAGAGTTTGCTCGGTATCCCTACCGCTCGGCAGAGGGCAACAAAGAGTGTAGAGTGCTCATTACAGTCCCCTACTTTGACCTTTAGAATATCAAGTGCACTTGGAATGCTCAGGGTTGGTTTTTTCTCAATAGTACGAAAAACCCAATCCATAATGAGCTTAACCGCTTTGAGTGAATTCACTTCATCACCAACAATTTCCTGTGCCTTTGCTACAAGAGCCTTATCGGTACTTTGGATAAAAACAGTTGGCTGGAGAAATGCCTTCTTGTCTTCCCGTGTATAGGGAATTGTGTAAGCACGCAGATCAGACATATCCTCTTTCCTGATTTCCAGCACATCGCCATGACGTTTTTGCCTGTCAGAAGAAAGTGCAAACTCTTCAAGATTAATATTCCCGAGCCGTACTTTAAGGTATGAAGGATCCGCAATGGCAATTGGTCTGTTGACAGAAATGGTACTTGCTGAAATCAGGTCCTTTGTGGTTTCACCCCAATTTTCCGTAAGCGCATCAGCTTTACTCTCTTTTATCAACATTAAACCAAGGGGACTTTCCTCTTTGATGGTGCTACCGTCCTCATCAATCCATGATCTGATGGTAATCCCCTTAAAAGTACTTTTTATACGATAGCATTCAATGCTCTTATCCCGTAAAGCAATCTCTTCTATCCCCTCAACCAGGACATCCACTGGAGTGGTACTCATAGTAGAGGGATCAAAGACACTGTATCTGAACTGTTTTCCCACTATCAGGCCATCAGCAAGCATCAAGGATTTGAGCGAACTTGCAAGACAGGGTATATCTTTTAAAGGAATGATGCTCTGTTTTGTACTCCCTCCGGATAAGATATCCATGTGCAATCTATTTTCTTTTATCCTGCCCTTTGCCTGAAATGTAAAAAGGTTTGAAAACATTCTAAACTCGAATGAATTGAGTATAAATGCATTATCTACCTTAGAAGTAATCTGCGTATCTATTCTCTGAGGGGTCCCCATCACGGTCAGATCCATGATGCCCTGTTCATGAATCACATAACCGTTAAAGGCCTTTTTAATCTTCGAAACGGTGTATCCAACCTTGTCCTCTCCCCAGTATATACCCATCCACTCCTCCCGGGGACGGAGTTGATGTTCTGAACGGTGGGTGTTGACGTAGCTCTCAGAGGCGTTAAAATAGGTTCTTTGAACAAGTATGCCCATCACCAGGATCCACACGATCACGATAGATAGTCTGACAACTCTGTATGCGCTCATCCCTTTAGGTTTCATAAAAATGTAAATCCTCCCCTCTCGCACTCAATCCATTACTGTATCCGTTATTACAAACCACCAAAGGGAACGGGAATAAAGGTTACGATAAATATAAAAAGCATTATACCACCTATCACCTTTCTCTTCACTATCGAGGGGACTATCAAAGTCCACAGGTGGGGGATGCTTTGTCCCTAAAAAAACCAGAAGGATCAGTGCCCAAAATAACCAGATGCGATGAACCCCAGACACCTAAGCCCAGCATGGCAATCAAAACAGCACTGGAAATAATTTTTGTTTTTCTGCCAAACACTGCATAGGCAATGTGCCCTCCATCCAACTGCCCAACAGGAATAAGATTCAAAGATGTTACCAGCAGTCCAATCCAACCAGCAAAACCGAGAGGATGGACAATAACCTGGTAATTTTCGGGAAGATTACCAAAAATCATCCAGGTCAAAAATTCCAGCAAAAGAGAGGTTCCCAGGGTAAATCCTTCTTCGAGAGAGGCTTCAACCACGTGCACCTCAGAAAGTTTTAGACCTATAATTAAAATAGGGATTGTAACAATCAATCCTGCCAGTGGTCCGGCAGCACCGACATCAAACAGCGCCTTTTTATTTGTCACCGGTGTACGCATCTTAATAATTGCACCAAAAGTGCCTATGAATGTTGGCGCAGGAATGAAATAGGGCAAGGTTGCCTCGATATGGTACCGTTTAGATACGAAGTAGTGACCCATCTCATGGGACAAGAGGATAAAGATAAGGGCAAAAGAAAAAGGAACACCTGTTACTATCTGTTCAGGGTGTTCCAGGGGATTAACCCCCAGTTGCAGTGCACCTGCTAGAATTGTTGTCCCGATGGTCAGGATGAAAAGAACTATGTTCACCGCGATTGAAGGCTTTTTACGGGAGGATATGGCACACCTGTCATGTTCACTGCAAGGGGATAGTTCAGAAGAACAGGGAACAGCCACCTTCTCGCAGAAATTGTCTCTATCCATCAGATTTATAAATCGTATGCTTTCGAGAGAGTACCCAGATGTATTCTATACTGAATAGAAAAGGCATGTTATACTTTCAATAAAAAGAAAAATACATCGGGGAAGTGTTCCGGGCAACATTTTCCATAACGATAGCATAGAAAGCTTATCGGCCACGAGTTGCAAAGAATTACCCCTATTTTATCTTTATACCTAAACAATCATTAAAAAAACTCAAATAAACCTAAATGTACCATTAGTGCTTCTACGGGTTTTCACTCAAAGGACACAGGCATACATAGCAAAAATGCGATGCATAAGCAACTCTTCCTTCTGTCTTAAACAAACCAGCCACAAAAAAGGGAATGATCGCTCAACCATTCCCCAATTATTATTTTAGTTAAGAAAAAACAGACGTTTAGTTACCATGAAACATATAAAGATAAAAAAAGAAATCCTACTGGTACGCCACAACCAATTATAGAAAAAATGAAAGCACCACATAAAAAAGATGGTAAATCTGTCCGTAGGAGAAGTGGATAGGTAAGATTGTTAGCAAAGCAGATGGAAAGAGGTGCGGCTATAAAACCCAATACTACACATAGTGCTACCATTTTGAACACCTCACACAACCAAACAATAATCAATCAACACAAGTAATTTGCCAGGTAAATAGTAACGTATGACAGTTAGTGATGGTTTAAAAAGGAGGATCAGCCTGAAGAGTTAAAAAGAAATGCCTCTGGAAAAAAGAGGAGACTAAAACATGAGGAAGCTCTTTATGAAGACTACTATAAAAGATAGGGGAATAGAAAAATTGTGAAGCTCCCCGCCCACAGGGCGGGGCTTGGGAGGCATAACCTGGTCAAAACGATAGAGGCAGGAACATTTTTGTCAAATGTGTAGGCCTGACCTCCTATTCAACATTTACCCTGTTTTTTAATTCTTTTCCCACTTTAAAGAAAGGTTTTTTGCGGGGTGGAACCGTCACTCGTTCACCGGTTTTGGGGTTTCTCCCCTCACGGGCTTCGTAGTGACGAACACTAAAACTGCCAAATCCTCTAATTTCTATACTCTCCCCTTTACCTAATGCCTCAGTCATGGAATCAAAAATATTATTGACCACTAACTGAGCTATATCATGATTCATCTTGAGGTCTTTGGCAATCTTTTCTACGAGGTCAGACTTTAACATCACTATCTCCTTTCACTGGGTTAGAATGCAGAAATGTCAGAATAAACACTTCTAATCAAAACCTATCCACCGTGTCATTGCGGTTAACGCTTCTTTTGGCGCTCTCAAGTTATTAACCGGCAAAGTACTGTCAGGATACCCGAGGGCAATACCAACCACTAGATGCACATTATCATCAATTTCAAGGCGCTCTCTGATGAGCTGCTCAAACATTAGAATCAACGCAATGATGCAGGTTCCCAATCCTTTTTGCTGTGCAGCAAGCACAAGATTCTCAACGGCACAGCCTATGTCCACCAACTTTGATTTAGGATGTGCCCTATCCATAGTCACCAGTATGAGCACCGGTGCTCCATAAAACAGGCAACTCCCCTCCTCTAAAAAAGGAACCGCCTGTTTGTCCATCTCATTGAGATGGAGGCGAATAGCTTTCAAAAGTTTTTTTGTCCTCTCCAAATAGATGGAAGGAATGGTTTTCCCCCGGGAAGGATCATAATGTTTATCCCGTTTCTTGCAGGCTTCAAGTAAATCATTACATAACCGTTCCCTGGTTTCTCCCGCTACAACAATAAAATTCCAGGGTTGCTGATTGGAGGCAGAAGGAGCTTTCCGTGCCGCATCCAGGAGATCTTCGATCATCTCCCGGGAAATTGGTTTCTCCGTAAATCCTCGTACACTTATTCGTTCATCTATAGCCGTTATCACATCCATAGGTTACTCTCTCAGAAATAAATTTCATTTGCCCGGCTTTTCATCAGTGCCATGCAAAAATGTATCATGAACTCAATGAGTTATACTAGATACCCTACTGTAGTGCAAACAGTTATTTTGTCAACAAAAATTTTATACAAATTTTATCAGCACTAATCAATATAACCGAGGGCTCGCAGTCGTTCCTTGATTTCCTCATCACCATCCGGTAAGCTCGGCTCCCTCTGCCTGACAGGAACACCATAACCCGGGATAGTGCGTATCTGATGGGTGCTCAAAAACGGTTCCTCTATACACTCTTTGAGCAGGGTTCCATCCATCTCTGTTGACAGAGGCATACCTGCCAGATAGAGAAGAGTCGGTGCAATATCATAGAGTGTTGCATCAGCAACAGTTAAACCTTTCTTTATCTGTGGACCTGAGAGCATAAACAGCCCGGGGGGCCTGGTTTTTCTATGACCGAACCGTCCGTCGGGTTCTTTCTCGAACCCGTGGTCTGAAACAAGCATAATCGTACTATCAGGTGATACGGTTTCAATCAATTCCCCGAGGACCGAATCAACGTAACCATAGTATTCATGAACCGTCCCGCCATAACGCTTAACCTCTTCCTCCGTTATAGAGGAATCTCTCTTCCAGTCAGCATACTGTAAGGCACAGTGGGAAATAATGTCAATTCCCCGGAAATAGAGGGCTAAAAAATCAGGCTGTGCAAATCTGGTAAGACAAAAAAGTGCCAGTTGCCTCACCGATTCATCCTGAGAGTAGAGATATTTGAACTCACTCATGAGCTGGTGACGTCTGTAATGATAGTTTTTCATCTGATTGATGTCTTCTCTACTCAGTTTCATAAACCGTTCATAGACATGGTCAGGCAAATCAAAGGGGTTCACAACTCTGTCTCTAAGCTCATCTAACAGGTGGTGCGGATAGACAAGATGTGTTTCAGGCAGGGAAGTACTGCTGCTCCGTTCGTGCAGGCGCCAATTGTGTATCCTGTCTGAAACAATATACCCGGGAACTTGAGAGGCAGGCCAGCTAAACCACCAATTTATAACACCTACGTTTCGATTCTCCTGGGAAAACAGTTCCCAGAGCATCTTCTGTTTAACCATCCCCAGGGAAAAAGGAACATCCTGAATATACCCCTTCTTTTTTAGCCAGCGGAAAAATGGCCGGACGCCATAGTTACACATCCGCTTAACTGCAGTCTTGGTAATAACCCGTTTACCCAGAGTATAATATATGAAACTGTCTATGCCATGTTTCTGAGGATTCATTCCAGTCATGACACTCGTCCAGATAACCCCGGAGTTAGATGGGTTGAACGGTTTTAGCAGACCCGAGCAACCACCTTCCATCAATCTCTTCATAGTGGGAAGATGGCCCGATGCAACCCACTTCTGAAGGAGCGGAAACGAGAGCCCATCTATGGCAAGCAAAACTAGTTTTGAGGTGTTATTAACCCTGTTCATTGAACCGTTCAGGTTACCTTTTAGGATTTCGGGTTTCGAAATTTTGACGGGATTAACAGGATCAACAGGATAACTAAAAACAATAATTTGACAGGGT
The DNA here is from genome assembly GCA_963752035.1 of uncultured delta proteobacterium. Lineage (GTDB taxonomy): Bacteria > Desulfobacterota > WTBG01 > WTBG01 > WTBG01 > CAVVWZ01. Next base: position 53,201 of record CAVVWZ010000098.1, read on the forward strand.
ATGAGGATTTCCGGATATTTTTTCCATCCTGTTGATCCTGTTAATCCCGTCTGCTGTTTTAGGTTTTCAGTTTTTACCATTACCTGTCCTGCATAGTGTTTTTACTATTGAATGTTTTCTGGCAGATCAAAAAAAATAAAGCACTTTATAAAACGTAAGGATACCTATACAAGATTACCGGATAATTAGGAAGAAAAAAAGACCGGTATCTGACCGGTCTTTCCTAAAACATGTAATAGCTATTCAACGGGTATGGAGACCCTGTATGCAAAAAATGGATTATCTACATCTCTTTATGGATTCTCTGGCGGAGGGATTATCTCCTGCAGCCTGCCTGTTGACCAGGTTTTCTTAAAGGCATCAATTATGTACGGATCATAGAGTACGTTTACCTTCTCAATTATATTTTGAACTGCAGATTCCGGTTCCCATGCCTTCTGATAGGGTCTGTCGGTAGTCATCGCATCAAAAACATCCGCAACTGCTAACAGTCTCCCCTCAAGGGAAATATCCTCACCAACCAGCCCCTGTGGATACCCCTGTCCGTTAAAGCGCTCGTGATGCTCGAGGATATAGGGAACTACCGGTGCTAAAAAAGAAATGCCTTCTACTATCTGAGCACCAATCGAGGGGTGCAGTTTCATCTTTTCATACTCATCAGTCTCAAGTTTTCCTTTCTTATTGAGAATACCATCGTGAATCCCTATCTTCCCGACATCGTGCAACATACCACCCCAGTCAATGAATTCCAGTTTTTCACTTTCCCAGTTGAGCTCTTCAGCTATTGATCGGGCAATCTGTCCCACCCGGCGTGAATGACCCTTGGTATAGGGATCACGTGCTTCTATGGAATTTGCTACTCCACGAATAGTGTCAAAATAACTGTTCTTGAGATCATTGAAGAGCGATGCATTCTGCAGGGCAAGTGAGAAATAGCCGGCAAGAATATAGAGGAGTTGCAGGGTTTGCTGCCTGATAAAATCATGGTCTTCCTCAAAGACTGTGACAACCACACCTATAGTTCTCTCTTTGTGAGAAAGGGGTGCCATCAAGATACTGAGCGACTGATTGCGTGCCCCTCTGAAGACTTCGGTTGGCACACATGCGGGCATACCACCGTTGATGACCCACCCAAAGGTGCCTGTTTGTATCTGTGCATCAACTTCTTTTTGGACGATGGATGAGAGGTCTTTGGGTATCGATGCTTTATGGACAAATTCGAACTGTTGTTCGTTAACCAGGAAGACAGAACAAACCTTCGTTGCAACCAATTCCTGAAACTTGGCAAGTCCTTTTTCCAGTATATAGTGAACATCATAGGATAGGACCATTTCAGAATGGAAGTGGCTTAACCGCTCGAGCTTATTCTGAATGCTCACAAGGGCACTATTTGATTCTTCCAAAAACCGGAGTTTTTCCACCGGGGATCCGAAGTCATCCGTTGATAGCTTCTTCTGCTTCTCGTTTTGAAAGTTGATCAAATCTGTCATACCCACCTCATGATTCTAAAATGGAAGTGCTCTCTTTGAAGAGCTTTTCTATTTTTGCTATAATATAGTCAAGGTTACCAACATCGATACCTAGCATTTCCCAGGCCTTCGTACTGGCAAGGGGAACTTTCATCTCTCCCCCGAATCCCAGGCCGAGTGCAACGCAGATAGTATTTGCAACATGAACTGCAGCAACCTCTTTGGTCAACCTTACAGAAGTATCGGTCAAGTGATGATGGGCTATCATTTCAATGGTCCCCTGTGATAAGCTCCAGCGGGCAGCTAATTCCTTTCCGGTGTAGGTGTGGTCATAGCCAAAAATCTTCTTCTCTGATTCAAACATCGGCACTTCCCTTTCCTGCACATCAGAAATCACTGCGTTGAATGCCTCGTCTAAATAAATGGCATGAATTAATTTCCCGATATCATGAAGCAATCCTCCCGAGAAAATGTCGTCAGGGCTGGGCAAGTGAGCAGCCTCAGCCAGTACTTTCGCGGCCACTGCGCACCCTACGGAGTGTTCCCAAAACTTTTGCATATCAAATGATTGGGCCGATTTATACTCCTTAAACATCTGCAGTGTCGAGGTGGCAAGCACTAAATTCCTCACCTGACTCATACCTAAAAGAACAATGGCGTGTTTTAAGCTCCCAATCTTATGGGGCAGGGCATAAAATGCAGAATTGACAAGCCTTAAAACCTTAACCGCGATGGCCTGGTCTTCGGCTATAATATTGCCAATCGTTTGAACAGTTGTATTCGGTGCCTGCAGGAGACGGGTAAGCTTGGTGTAAATAATCGGCAAGGTCGGTAACTTGTCAACCCTGCGAATTATTCTGTCAATTTGATCCGGTTTCATCATTCGACCCAGGGTTGTGTTCAACTGCAGATTTCATTTTAGCTTTTTTGATGATTACGAAAAGTTTTTCCATTAAAGGATTATCGTCAAATTCAGGAAACATCCCTTCAACCTCTTTATCAATTGACTCTATGATCTCCGGGGAAAGAGCATCATTTGCTATCCCTTCTGCCTGATGTCTATCAGAACTTTCGATATCCACTTCGGTTATCCCCCAGGATTTTAGCAACACCATATTCTTTTCTGTCAGTGTATCCCCTTTTTTCAAGAGAACATTTCCATGTTTGTTACTGACCGGGTTTAGTACTACCATCCCCTCTTTAAGGTCACTTACATTAACTAGGCCCATCTGTATACCCCAACTCAATTCCAGTTACATCCAGTGTATAGTTCCCATCGGCATTTTCCTGCAAATAATTAATTAAAAATAGTTTTTTCTGCTAATTTGTAGTAGTTTTAACCACTGAAAGCGTAGAGAACAGATGAACATCGAACGTCTAACATCGAATTTTGAATGAAAAACAAAGCAGGTATTTAATTGAGAGTTCTACGTTGGAGAAGATTTAAAACACCGCAGAGACGCAAAGAGCGCAAAGAAAACCTAATGAAGATAAATTAACCAGCAAAAAATACAGGAATAAGTTTGATGCAAGTATAAAGAATGAGTTTTTTCTATTTTAATTCTCTGCGTACTTTGCGTCTTTGCGGTTAGAAATAAGTTTGGATTTGTTGCGGATTGATCCCTGCGGGAAGCTCCTCAGCTGCTTAGTGCTTCGGAGTTGTATTTGATGATTCTGACTCCCGTCTTCTGACTTCTTTACTCCCTCGTTTTCTGTTGTTCCAGGAGGATAAATGACGGCTGAAATCAAAACATTTATGGTCAGTCTCACCCAAAAAGCGGGCAAGATTTTGCTGGATTCATTTCAGCGTGACCAGGAACTTGTTGCGGCAAGGAGCTCCGCAAAAGAGGCGGCCACCACCTATGATAAAATTGTCGATCAATTTATAACAGAGCACATTAGGAAAGCTTACCCCACCCACAGCCTTCTAACAGAAGAAAGTGGATATCACGCGGGGGATTCCGATTGCCGTTGGATCATAGATTCCCTGGATGGGACGGGGAACTTTGCTAATAGTAACCCACTGTTTGCAGTCTGTCTTGCTTTCATCCATCAGGGCACTTTATCCCTCGGGACAATTTATGCTCCAGCCATCAATGAATTCTATCTCGCAGAAAAGGGGGCAGGAGCCTACTTAAATCAAACCAGGATCTCTGTTTCAACCATACACATACTTCAGAAAAGCTATCTCTATTATTGCGAAGGAGGAGATACTGATCGGACAAGAACAGGTGCTCTCCTAAGCTCACTCTACCCTGCGGTAACAGACATTCGCAAACTCGGTTCAGCAGGTTTAGAAACGGCATGGGTGGCAGCAGGTCGGGGAGAGGCCTACTGCACCACAGGAATTGAACCCTGGGATGTCGCTCCCGGAGCACTGCTTGTTGCAGAAGCCGGTGGCCAGGTAACAGACTTTACAGGCAAGGGCTGGAAGCCGGAACGGGGAGATTATGTTTTTTCGAATGGAAAAGTCCACTCTGACATTCTAAAGCTGATCCACGACAGATAAATTACCCCCCGAGCAACAACTTCTTTTGTTTTACCCGGAAGGGGATAAAAAGGAAGCACCAAAGTGGAGGGGAAGCAGGTTACTCTGGTTTTTGAAAGAGGGCACCTACATTATGAGCCCAAAAGAGGCCCAGAGGAGTAAGGGTAAAAGCATCCTGGTTGTCTTCAATAAGACCGTTCTGAATTAAAAATGTCAGAACAGACTTGAATGTTTCGTTGATATCAATATTGTAGTGTTCGCTCAATCTCTTTGTATCCACCTTTTTACCAAACAGGATCTCTTCCGAAATACCCCAGGCAACACTAAAAGATCTGCTAAATAATCCTGCTGCAATTGCAGGAAACTCGTCTGCTTCAACGATCTGATTGTAATACTCCACGTGGGGCATGTTAAAATAGATTAAGGAACCTAAATTACCAACCGCTCCCGGTCCCAACGGAGATACAGTCCCCCTCCTGAAACCGGTGTCTGAAGTAACGGATACGCTCCCTGTCTGACCGGGTAAAGAAACAAAAATTCATTTGGTGAAATCCGTTTTTGGGGAGTATATCAAGAACCGCACTGTAAAACTCATACTGCTTTTTCTCATCTCCCATCTCCTGGAATTTCACCCTGCTCAATCATCTTTGACAACAAAGAATCCTTTAACGGGAACCAGATGGATGTATGCTGACCGTTTGAACCCCGGACGTTACAGCAGTTTGCAGGTCATCTTCCCATTCCTGAAGAGTCTGGGTTGGGATATTATAAACCAGGTCAATGTTGACAAGCCCGATACTTTTCTCATGCCAGTTCAATCTTCTGAAGCACATCATCCGGATGACACTCTCTGCCAATCAGTTTTCGCAACCGGGGAGAAAAAGTTTGGACACCAAGGCTCATTCTGTTCACCCCGCCGCACTTCAGGGCTGCCAGCATATCTTCGGTGATGTTGGCAAAGCTGGATTCGCTGGTGAATTCCACATCATCGGCAAAACGGAGGTTTTCCCGGATGGTGTTCATGAGACTCTGCATCTGACCAGGTGTCATGGTGGTGGGAGTTCCCCCTCCGAAATAAAAGGCATCAAAAGGAACTGAGTGGAGATAGGGGTAGTCACCAAACCGCCGAATGGTCTCACAGAGCACCTCAAGATAGCGGTCAAGGGCATCCTCATCCTTGAGCACTCTGAAAAATGAACAAAACTTACAGAGCTTTTCACAAAAGGGGTGATGGATATAACCCACCCGATCACCCGGGATTGTTCTTTCATGGGTAAGTACTTCGTGTGCCTTGCTTTGAATATCGGGGTAAGATAGGGTGGATGCAGCAAGTTGTTCAGCTACTGCATGATGGCTTATCCGCTGGGGAAATATCTCGTAGGGCTTCACCATTTCTTTGTTATCATCTCTGAATGGCTTGCCCATCAGTTCTGATACTCTCCCCTCAGGAAAGAGAAGTATGATGCGAGGAACATTGTCGGACATTGCGTATTTGAATTTTGAGTTTATTGGGAATTTGTGCTTAGGATTTCTGATTCTTCATGAATCATGTATCATGCATCATGTATCATTCCTTAAATCTGGCAACAACAAGGCTTGCGTTTTGTCCTCCAAATGCAAAGGAATTTGAGAGGACTCTTTCCACTGCACATTCTCTTGCTTGGTTGGGAACATAATCAAGATCACAGTCAGGGTCAGGAACCTCGTAATTGATGGTAGGTGGAATAATACCATTCGTAATGGTCAAAACACTTATGATGAGCTCAATCGCCCCTGCACCGGCAATGGGATGACCAATCATTGATTTGTTGGCACAGATGGGTATTTGATAAGCAGTGTTTCCAAAAACTTTCTTTATGGAAACGGTTTCACTGCGATCATTAATCATGGTTGACGTGCCATGGGCATTAATGTGACTGATCTGCTCCGGTAAAATGCCGGCATCATCCAACGCCGATTGCATGGCTTGATCGGGCCCCCTTCCATCAGGGGGCGAATCAGTAATCCTGTAGGCATTTGATGATGTGCCGTAACCTTTCAATTCTGCGATAATAGGGGCTCCCCGCTTTTGGGCATGGTGAAGCTCCTCCAGAATAAGGATCCCTGCCCCTTCAGCAAGAACAAACCCATTTCTCTTGAGATCGAAGGGCCTGCTGGCCTTTTTAGGCTGATCATTATTCTCAGAGAGGGCACCCAGGAGATAAAAACCGGCAACAGAGAATTCACTTAAGCAGGAATCCGTACCACCCGCAATCATAAGATCTGCATCCCCGTGTTCAATAATTCTCATGGCCTTACCTATGGCATGTGTACCGGATGCACAGGCGGTAGAAGAAGAGCTTAAAGGGCCTTGTAGATTATGCAGGATAGAAACAATGTGCGACGTCATATGGGCACATTTCCGCAAGGGCCAGATCTGCCCGAAAGATTTCGGCCGCCACAATCCCGCCACGTCTTCGGTCTCCAGAAAATGGTAAATGTCTTCCTCAACAAAGGATTCATTGAAGTTCTGAAGTGAGTTTGTTTCTTCACTTGCCCCCAGGGAAACACCAATTTTTGTTGGGTCATCTTCCTCGATCTTAAGATCTGCATTTTGTATGGCCTGCGCTGTAGCCGCGAGGCAGAATGAAGTTGCCCTTCCGGTAAATTGCTTGAGTTCTTCGGGAACAGGTATAGAAGAAAAATCAAAGTCCTTTATCTCACCGGCTATCTGCACCGGAAAGGTTGAGGCATCAAAAAGAGTGATGTGATCAATGCCCGATTGAGCTTTTATGAGATTATCCCAGGTTGTTTCGACAGTTATCCCCAGTGGGGTGACCATACCCATGCCGGTTACGACAACTCTTCTTGTCATAATTTAAATCCTCAGAAAATACAGAAAACTGGAAAGGTGATGCTGGATAACAGGTAGGTGACACTGGTCACCGGCAACCACAGATATAAAGGTATCCTGTTAGAAAAAAAAGAGCATTATCATACAGGTGCAAACTCTGTATTTTTAGCTTTTTTTTGTTTTTTTTTCAACAAAATTATGTATACTAGTTTAAGTTGTACGATAGATCATTTGCAACGAGGATTACTTGCAAAAGAGTCATAAGATCACTACGGGAGGGGGTGAAAAAAGTATTTCAGTTAAAACATGCTTGTTAGTAACCAAAGATTGAGTGGTACCTTTTCACCGCACACTACAAACCTTGAATACCAATAAGGAGGGATACCATGCGGAACATATTAACCCAGATTTTTGAAGAAGTTGGCTCGTACATTCCTGAACTCCTGGGCGCCCTGGTCATTTTGATTGTCGGCTGGCTGATTGCCTTGGTACTTTCCAACATCGTCCGCAGCCTGCTTAAACGCACAGAGCTTGACAATAAGATGGTGGGTTGGGTTACCGGAGAAAAAGCACCTAATGTTGAAGAAGGAGCTGGAAGGATAGTCTTTTGGCTGATCATGATTTTTGTGCTTATTGGCTTTTTCCAGGCCTTGGGGCTTACCCTTGTTACGGATCCTCTCAACCAGCTCATGAACCAGATTCTCAAGTACGTTCCCCAACTCTTTGGCGCAGGCATTCTACTTTTGATTGCCTGGATAGTTGCAACCGTTTTGCGTATAATTATCACAAAGGTTATGGGAGCCGCAAAGCTGGATGAGCGGGTGGGTGGTCAGATTAAAGATCAGCAGACCGTACCCCTGACCAAAACAATCGGTGATGTGGTCTATTGGTTAATCTTTCTTCTATTTCTACCGGCGGTACTCGGCGCATTAAAGCTTCAGGGCTTGCTCGATCCGGTACAGGGTATGCTTGATAAATTTCTGGGATTCATGCCAAACCTCTTAGCTGCAGCCCTCATCGGAGTTATTGGCTGGTTTGTAGCACGCATTGTTCGACAGATAGTCACCAGTCTCCTGGCCGCCGCTGGTGGAGACCGGCTCAGTGACCGTGTTGGAATTGCTCCTCTCTCCAGAATTGTTGGCCTCACCGTTTACATACTGATCATTATTCCCGTAATTGTTGCTGCACTGAATGCACTGGCATTAGATGCCATTACCAAACCGGCCAGCAATATGCTCAACCTGATCCTGGGGGCAATCCCGGCAATTTTTGCTGCTGCAGTGGTTTTGGGTATCGCCTACATGATCGGAAAAGTCCTTACCGGATTAATTACCGACCTCTTAACGGGCATGGGGTTCAATACTATTTTAAAACGTCTCGGCATCGGTGGTGAACCCAAAGAAGGGGAACGCACTCCTTCTGAGCTGGTGGGTTATCTGGTACTGGTTACGATCATGCTGTTTGCTATTTTCGAGGCATCAAGTTTGTTGGGATTTGAATCCCTTGCCGACGTGATGAAGGAACTCACCGTCCTGGGCGGACATATTATTCTGGGATTGATAATTTTCGCCCTCGGCCTGTACCTGGCAAACCTTGCGTCTAAAACAATTCAATCAAGCAAGTCAGACCAGGCAGACCTCTTATCAACAGTTGCTCGAGTTGCGATTATTCTTTTGGCCGGTTCCATTGCACTCCGCTATACGGGCCTGGCAAATGAGATAATCAACCTTGCATTTGGACTTGTTCTGGGAGCGCTTGCCCTGGCCCTTGCCATTGCATTTGGTGTAGGGGGACGTGATATTGCAGCCAGGAAACTGGAAGAGTGGGTCAAAACAAAAGAGTCGGAATAAGTGCCGGGGAACTAGACTCATATCACTGGCATGTGAACACACATAAGAGTCATAGCTAAGATTATATATATAGCTATACAAAAAAAATCATTTTATGATAAAAAATATTGACATATAAAATTTTTATCTATACAATTTCTATTCAATATAGTTTTAATTGACTTACAACAGTATTTGTTGAAGGTAGAAAAAGATTATTACATCTTTTTAGGAAAAAGTAATACATTAAGTGAGAGGGGGTGATTACTTTAACAGAAGTTTGATAAATAATTGAGAGTTATATTTAAGCTAAAGTAAATGTTCTAAAAGGAAGGAGAGGAAAAAATGAAAATTCGCTTAACAGTTATGTTAACAATACTTATGCTTGTCTGCTCACTGGGTTCATTAAGCCATGCGGCAGACTGCGATGCTGGCCCCTTTGACCGTTTCATCAAACCCATATCTAATCCTGTCTATTTTGATGAAGCCCACAACCGTACCTATGTTAATATTGTTCAAATACTGCAACAACTTCCCAATAACATCAATACCAACCTCGGTCGTTTACCCCTGGATGGAAACCTCAATGTGACTGCAACCCGTATTAACTTTGCACTTAATGACCGTTTCTCTCTGATAGCAGCCAAAGCTGGATACGTTGATTTCGACCCTGACAAGACATTAAACGGTGGCAATGGCTGGCTTGATGTAGCTGCCGGTGCTAAGTATGCATTCATTTTGGATCCGGATGATGAATTCGTCCTTTCCGGAAAAGTGCTCTTTGAATTTTCCAATGGAAGCAGGGATGTATATCAGGGTAATGGAGATGGCAACGCAGCCCCGTCGTTAACATTTCTCAAAGGTTTTGACGATTTTCAGCTTATGGGGACAGTTGGCGGCATTATACCATTTAACCACAATAAAGAAAGCACCATGTTGTTTACCAGCTGGCACATGAGTTATGCCATTGCAGAGCAGTTTTTCCCACTAGTCGAAGTAAACTATTTTCGAGTAATCAGAAATGCCAATCGCAAAGAACTCGCCGCCTCTGTTGCCCGATGGGAAGGTGGAGATGCCATCAACCTGGGATCAAACAGCGGAACTTCCCACAGAAATTTTGTTACCCTTGCACTGGGAGCCCGCTGGCGGGTATTTAAGAAGCTTGATTTTGGATTCGCCTGGGAAACCCCACTTACCTCAGCGCAGAATGGTCTCATGCTGAACCGGTACACTGTTGACTTTGTCTTCTATTTCTAACTGTAACTGTCCTCAATGATTTAAGGGCAATAGTATAGTCCAGAGTAGCAAAAGGACAGGGATTTTTTTAAATCCCTGTCCTTTATTATTGCGCAAGTGGAATAAGAGATTAACCGTTTTTTACCTCACCAACGATGTTTTGCTCTATACTAAAGTGTTCAAACTGCTTTATCTTTTCTGCCAAATCAGGGCGCTCCCGTTCAATTCTTGGAAGCTGTGACTTAACAAAGCCAAAGATTACATCCGCACAGGTAAAGTGGTTTACATAACCATCCAGCATCTTCCCTTCTGTGAGGCTTAATATATAATCGAGATCACTGCCCAGGTAGCCGAAAATAAATGCCTTCCAGGTGTTTTTTAGAATTTCCGGGTTATTAAACTCAAATGACTTCTGCCAAAAACTATTGTACCGGCCGAAGCCATCCCCATCCTTTTCAGACTCCACCACGGCCTGGACTGCCTTAAAACCGCACATGATAGCCCCCTGGTTTTCCACCTCCTGAAAAGAGGCAGCATCACTGAGAATAATTACCCTCCCCCGAGCCGGTTCCGGAATGGGGTCCCACAGGGTCCACCGGCAACCCATTCTTTTTATCAAACGGGATCCTGAAAGCATCTCCTTAACCACGGGGTGGGAGATGAGTCGTGTTATAGCCTCTTTTACCCCCATACCACTCTTGGGTGGAGGAACTGCACCTATTTCATACACATTGCTGTACCCCTGCGTGTCCGGCTTGTGCAAGAGTGTTCCCGACACACCGTTAAAGCCGTCACCGATGAACTGTACCCAGGCATCTTCGTAGGGTATACGAACATCTGCATAGTAGTAGTGTAAAATTGGCGTCCGGATAATTATTTTCCTGTTGGTATTAAGCCCCAAAGACTCCACTACTCTTGAATCAACACCATCAGCGGCAAGTAGGTACTTCCCCTTCACCCACTCTTGCGTGCCATCATGACGCAATAAAACTTTTACCCCGTTTTTTTGTTCCTCAACTCCAAGGCAGGTAGTTTTTCGTCGTATTTCGGCCTTGTTACGTTCAACGCTCCCGAGCAGACCTTCCAGAAGTTTTTCTTTATCTAAGACTTTACCGATAGGAGTTAGTTTCTTTCCCATAAGCAGGGAATGCCCTTGAGCAGACATCCTCACGCTCCTGTACAAATCAACAATATCTCCTGCATAAGGAATGGCAAAGTCATTACGGTGAAAAAATATAGTGTTATCCTTAAAGGTCCATCCCTCATCGTGAAAGCCCGGTTCAAGCAGCCACATTGAGCAGCATGGCCTCGTCTTTCGGGTAATGTTTTCTTTGGTTTCAACCAGCAGGACTGAAAACCCTTCACGGGTTGCATACATGGCAGCAGTGAGTCCGGCAGGTCCTGCCCCGGCAATGATCACATCGTAGGTCACTGATAGCTCCTCTCAGATAATTTTCACTCTATTACAATAGTGCCCTTGCTTATCTTTCTTTCCCGTTTTCCTGTTGCTGAATATTCCATAAATAATGTTCCGGAAGATTCAACTTTGTAGGTGAATTCCCCTTTTTCAATAAAACAGAGACTGGCTGTAGCACCCCGGGGAATTATTGCAGAATGAAAAGCCCCATCTTTATCTATGGAAAAATTCATTGGGGAACCGCAGGCAAGAGCAACCTTCTTACCAATAAAGATTATTTCAACAGGGAACGCAGATGTGTTAACCCACACAACCGTAGTTCCAAGATTTGAAGTAAGGGAAGCGGGCTCTAATACTCTATTATTTTTTATAAAAATATTTGTTGTTGTCAGCTGCATTTCCTGCGGGACTTCTTCAGCAGCACAGGCCAAACCGGCACAACACAGGACAGTCGCTACCATGGCCAGCAAAATAATTATGCAGTTTCTTCTCATCCTACACCTCCTTATTGGTTATGTGCTACTGTCTAAAGTAGTCTTCCAGATACTTGGCAAAACTGCCCTGTTGGACAGAAAAAATCTCCTTCATCTGGCTGATGTCACAGGTGCTTCCTCCGGTAAAGGCAGAAACCAATCCTCGGGCATTGTATGCCCTCCCGGTAAAGCTGTCAACCAGGCCGGCAATAATATAAGCTACCTGTGAGGGAATAAAGAGAAAGCGCACTTTTTTACCCAGGACCTGAGAAAACAGGTCACGTAATTCCACAAAGGTGTATTCCTCTTCTCCTGCTACTTCAACTATCGCATTGGAAGCCTTTTTATTATCTATAGCATCAACCATACACCGGGCAAGGTCATCAGGAAGAATAGGTCGAACCTTTTCTTCTCTCTTCATAAACATGGGAGACCACCCACGCCTTTTGAGGCTATTTCCCAGTAAAGCAGACATATCTGTTGCCAGGGTCGTTACCCTGAAGATTGTATAATCCAAGCCGCTGATCTGCAAGAGATCTTCAACTGTTTTTTTGATCTTGCCATGCTCAAAGTCTCCAAATTTTGCAAGCCCCCAATAGCTCACAAAAATAAACTTCTTAACTTTATGCTCTTTTGCCAGCTGGATTAGATTGAGATTACCCTGGTAATCATTCTGCCAGAAATCAACGGCCTTCGGCCTCTTAAAAATTCTGGTAGTAAAACTGCTGATGACCGTCTCTGCTCCCTCCATAACTTTTGCAACAGAATCAAGATCCCGTGCATCCCCCTCATGGAGTTCAATTCCCAAATTATCTAATCCGGAGGTATCGGCATCTTTTCGAATCAAACATCTCAGGGGAAGACCCCTTTTTGCCATTTCCTCGGCAACTGCATTACCTAAAAAGCCTGTAGCTCCAATTAGTACATTCATCATCTACTCCGAAAACGCCAGTCCAATGCAATACATACGGTAATTGTATATAAAGGGTATAAGTCCTGCCTCATAAAAAATCAAGACATTTATAAAAAAACAACCCGGAGTGACACTGGTCGACATTTTGCGACCATATGATCAGCCGGGTTAACAATGCTTCCGGACTTCGTTATGCAGAAAAATATTAAAACGTTCCGGGCAGTTTGAAAAGTACCAATACGCTAATTCATATAAAGGAAGATGGCAGATAGGATAGGCAACAAAGATCAGCTCTTTTTACATTCCTGAACATATTTCAATCGCAGGTCATGCAAGAGGTGATCAAGCAGTTGCTCTTCATCTTTGGTAAGATTACCGTTTGTCTTCTCTTTTAGGATAGCGAGAATATCGATAGTCTGTTTGGCCATGGGCAAATTGCGTTCTTTCTTACCACTGACAGGGTCGGCAATATCCCCAAAGTGGAGCAGTACTGAACTGCTGATAGATAATACAAATGAGGCAAAATTTATCTCAGGCAGGGGCATAGATTCACCCTGTGCGGATTGGTCAGTAGCAGTTTCGGTTTTATCATCAGCCTTTGTGTCCTCCAGGGGAGTATCCGTTTCCGGTTTAGACTCACCTTCAGTATTAAACTGTCTCTTATCCCTGATAACAAAACCCTTCCCTTCTACGTTTTTTTCCTCACTCATAATCTCTCCTTCAAAAAGAAAGGATAGTGACATTCCTCCTCACCTTATTCTCACACCACAAAGGTTGAGTAAGGAAGCATGTCATTACACAAGTGCTAAGCCTTCAGCACTTTCCACCCAGAGGGTATCATCCCTCAAGTCCACAATAAACTCATTACCCTCTTTCCACTTGAGGGTCAACGGAATTTTAACCTTTTCATCTATTGTCCTTTTAAGGAGCCGGGCTCCGTACTTGGAACTATAGCCGCACTCAACCAGATAGTCAAGGGCTTCTTCTGTAACATGCATCGTCTTGGCTTTTGGTTTCATCTGCTGATTAATGCCTTCAAGGTACATCTTTGCAATGGCTTTCACTTCCTCTTTTGTTAAGGGTGAAAATACAATTATATCGTCAATGCGATTTAAGAATTCAGGAGAGAAGGTATTTTCCACCTCTTTCATTACACCGCGTTTAACCGAGGTGAGAGCCTGGGTGTCGGCAAGAAAGCCCATGGATTTGGTTAAATTTTTAAACTCCCTCGATCCTAAATTGGAGGTCATAATGATCACAGCATCACTGAAATATACCCTCTTGCCCCGTCCGTCCGTCAACCATCCTTCATCAAAAACCTGCAGAAAGAGATTCAAGACATAGGGGTTGGCTTTCTCTACCTCATCCAGGAGCAACACCGTATAGGGGTTATCTCGCATCTGGTTAGTTAAAACCCCTCCCCGCTCCGATCCCACAATACCACGTGGCATACCGATCAGCTTATCCACAGAGACAGTAGAATCTTTATACTCTGACATGTCCAGGCGGATCATTTTCTTCTCATCTCCGAACAAAAATTCTGCCATGGCCTTTGCCAATTCGGTTTTACCCACACCGGTAGGTCCCAGAAAGAGGAGGACCCCATCAGGTCTCTCATATTTTTCTTTCAGCGGCCCCTTGTTCAAACGGAGATGTTTTGCCAGAGAATTAATAGCCTCCTTCTGCCCCACCACACGTTTGGCCAGTGATTCCTCCATAGAGCTGAACCGGTCCGTGGTGTCCCGGTAGACCATGTCCAAAGGAACTCTGGCCGTTTGCGAAACCACCTGAATAACATCCTCTGAGCGAACGAAGTCCTCGGGACGATTAATTTCTACTTTCACACAGGATGTATCAAGCCATCCGATAGGCTTGTCAGGCAGTCTCAGGCCATGCATATAACGGGGAGATAGTTCAAGAGCTGTTTCCAGGGCCTCCTCCGAGATTCTCACATTGTAGTTGTTTTCCAACCTTGGACGTACCCCAAAAAGAATTTCTTTGGTATCCTCAAGTGATGATTCCTTAAGATCAATCACCCTGAAGCGGCGGGCTAAGGCCTCGTCCTCCTGAATATACATCTTAAACTCAGCTGCAGTAGTTGCACCGATAATCTGGACTTCCCCGCGGGCAAGGGTTGATTTAAAAATGTTTGCAGCATCAGCATTAACACCGAGAGCTGAACCAGCGCCGATAATGGTATGTGCTTCATCTACAAAAAGAATGAGGTTCTTCGCCTCTTTGAGCTCGTTGATAATTTTCTCAATTCGGTCCTCAAACATACCCCTAAACATGGTGCCAGCTACGATCGTATTCATCTGCAAATTTACAATTTGATAGTCCCGTAACCGTTCAGGAAGGATCTGTGGCTCAAGTTCAAATTTTCTCGCTAATCCCTCAACTAAAGCTGTCTTACCGACACCGGGTTCACCGATTATCATTACTGAATTAGATGTTTGCCGGTGGCAGAGAATTTCAATCATCTGGTTAATTTCCTCATCTCTGCCAATAATAGGGGGAATTTTATTCCACCGGGCCAGTTTGTTTAAATTAACACCGAAATATTTGAGATGGGTAGGCAGTTCAAATTTTTTCTTATACTTCTCCTTCTCTTCCTCTAACACTCTTGCCTTCACAGAAACTGTCTGCAATACCCTGTTACTATCGACCCCCAAGTCACTAAAAATCTGTGCGGGGATACTTCCTTCTTCCTGGAAAAAGGCTATGAAAAGATCGCTCGCCTCGATGAGTTTCCTCCCAACCTGTTGAGCCTCTTTCCAAGCCAGACGCAGAATATTTTTTGTGGCTGCAGTAACATGCATTCCCACTCCCAAATATTCAACCGAAGAAGACAGGTAACGATCAATCTGTCTAATTACTACCTGTGGATCAAGCCCCAGGTCAAAAAGCACATCCCGAAAGAAGGTTTCTTCCACCCGGGAGAAAGCAAGAAAGAGGTGCTCTACACCTAAATGGCCATGCTGCCTCTTTTTTGACTCTTCCAAGGCAGCAGTTAATATTTCACCTACCCTGTCAGAAAAATAGTCCTTATAGTTGCCTAAATCGATCACGAAAACACCTTTCTCACATTGTGATTAACGTCAAATTTAAAGGATCACTTTTATATAGTAACTATAACAAATCTGCAGTAATTTTTCAATGAGTTCCAAGGGGGCTTCTATCTTATTCCTAAGCCAGCAGTCATCTTTTTAATCGAGCAAAAAGTCATAAAACTTGAGGTGCTTTTCAATCTAGGAGGATTCCTGGAAAGCGGAAGTGCAGAAACACTACAATTTTTGTGCTTCCTTCCAGGTATAGTAGATACGATGAAAAACCGTGAGGTGGGTGAAAATGGCTAAAACCCATAACACTACGGGCATCAGGTTGAAAACATCCTGTAAGAGACCTCCGAGGGCTAATAAAATAATTCGCTCCGCCCGTTCCATTACCCCAACATCGCAATGAGGAATAAAAACTTCTGCACGCGCCCTGGTGTAAGGTACCAGAATAGTCCCGATGGAGACAACTGCTGTCAGGATAAGCAGCTGCATATTATCATTATTGGCATAGTAGATAATCAGTCCAATCAAAAGCACCAGATCCGAATAACGATCAATAACCGAATCCAGGAATCCACCAAAACGGGTCACCCTGCCAAACGCACGTGCTACAGCACCATCCAGCATGTCGAAGAGACCAGCTGAGAGAACCAGAAATCCAGCCAACAGCCAATTACCATACACAAATGCAGCCGCTGCTAAAATATTAACAAGTAATCCCAGCAAGGTAAAATAGGTTGGATTAAGGTTGTTAGACCGAAACACCACCTTAATTAGTGTTGCGAGGGTAGAATCCAAGCGGTGTCCCAGTTTAGAACTAATCATCGCACTCCTCATCTTGGCGAGTCGCAAAGATCCCCTCGCTCCAAGACCAAAAACCACTCTATTCCATCAATGTTTCCAAATAAAATTATACCCCTCACCCTATCCCTGTAGGGATAACAATTGAGGTGAGGGGATTAATCATTTGCTTCTTATCGTGCTACATGTCTTATTTTCCAGCATCCTCAAATTCTGCATCAACAACATCTTCATCACTGCTGCTTTGAGGGCCATCAGCAGTATCCTCGGGAGGAGGTTGATCTCCGGGCTGTTGTTCCTGGGTCTGCTTATACATCACCTCGGCAAGCTGGTGGGATGCCTTGGTTAAGATCTCCATTTTTTCCTTAATCTGACCCACATCACCACTTTCCACTGCTGCCTTTGTATCCTTAAGGGCATCTTCTACAGCCTTACAATCAGCTTCCGAAAGTTTTTCCTTGTTTTCGTTTAAAACCTTCTCGGTTTGGTAAATCAAACTGTCAGCCTGATTTTTGACATCTATCTCTTCTTTTTTCTTTGTGTCTTCCTCAGCATGGAGTTCGGCATCCTTTACCATCTGGTCAATCTCTTCCTGGCTGAGCCCACTTGAGGCGGTTATGGTAATTTTTTGTTCCTTACCGGTTCCCAGATCCTTGGCAGAAACATTAACGATGCCATTAGCATCAATGTCAAAGGTTACTTCTACCTGGGGAACTCCCCGGGGTGCTGAAGGAATACCGACTAAATTGAACCTGCCCAGTGTCCTGTTGTACTGGGCCATTTCCCGTTCACCCTGCAGAACGTGAATCTCAACGCTGGTTTGTCCATCTGCAGCAGTCGTAAAGATCTCACTTTTTCGGGTAGGAATGGTTGTGTTTTTCTCAATCAATTTAGTGCGGACACCACCCAGAGTTTCAATCCCCAGGGTCAGAGGTGTTACATCCAGCAGCAAAACATCTTTCACCTCTCCTGCCAGAACACCTGCCTGAACAGCTGCTCCAAGTGCCACTACCTCATCAGGATTTACACCCTTATGGGGGTCTTTGCCAAACAGGCTCTTAGTTAATTCCTGTACCTTGGGTACCCGTGTTGATCCCCCAACCAGGACAACTTCATTTATATCAGACTTTTGCAGTTTGGAATCCTTCAGGGCGACTTCACAGGGCTTATGAGATTTTTCTATAATATCTTCTACCATTTGCTCAAATTTCGCCCGGGTCAGTTTGACATTGAGGTGTTTTGGCCCTGAGGCATCTGCCGTTACAAAAGGCAGGTTGATGTCTGTTTCTACCGTACTGGACAATTCAATCTTGGCCTTCTCAGCGGCTTCTTTCAATCTCTGTAGAGCCATCTTGTCCTGGCTGAGATCGATACCCTGATCTTTCTTGAACTCTGCCACCAGCCAGTCAATTATCCTCTGGTCCATATTATCGCCGCCCAAATGGGTATCCCCATTGGTTGCCTTGACCTCAACCACATTATCACCGACCTCCAGGATGGAGATATCGAAGGTTCCGCCACCGAAATCGTAAACAGCAATCCGCTCATCCTTCTTCTTGTCCAGCCCGTAAGCAAGGGCAGATGCAGTGGGCTCATTGATGATCCGCAAAACATTTAAGCCTGCAATTTTCCCGGCATCTTTAGTTGCCTGTCGCTGACTGTCATTAAAATAAGCAGGTACCGTTATAACCGCATCAGTTACCTCCGTTCCTAAATAGGCCTCTGCAGATTTTTTCAATTTTTGAAGTATTTTCGCAGAGATCTCCGGGGGTGAGTACTCTTTGCCCATAATCTCCACACGGACTTCTCCGTTTGAGGCCTTTTTTACTTTGTAAGGTACCATTTTCATCTCTTCATTCACTTCATCATATTTCCTGCCCAAAAATCTCTTTATTGAGAAAATGGTATTTTCCGGATTGGTAACTGCCTGCCTTTTGGCAACCTGACCAACCAGAGTATCCCCATCTTTGGTAAAGGCAACCACCGAAGGGGTTAAACGGCTTCCTTCCTCATTTATTATTACCTTCGGTTCTCCGCCATCCATTACGGCCACAACCGAATTTGTCGTACCTAGGTCTATACCTATTGCTTTAGCCATGCTACTGTTACCTCCTTAGTTACTTTTCAATACAATTTAACTGTTTATCTGCTTTCAGTGGTATCTAGCTAAGTTATATATATATTTGAAAAATAAATATAATCACTAAAGGTGGATATGTCAATATGAGTTGTCAATTATTTTGCAAAAAACTGTGTTACAAGGTTTTACCGGGACCTCTTATCTAATTATCTAAACGACTATGGCCAATCAATTGTCATTGCGAGGAACGTAGTGACGAAGCAATCTCATAAGAAATGTCTCGGAATACAATTAGATATCTTAAAAACGAGATTGCCGCCCCTTCGGGCTCGCAATGACCGTTATTGTAGGTAGGCTACTATATGATACGAGAAACTAGCACAGCCATTTGTCTTGGGAGCGAATGTTAGGACTGGCAAACCCCTTAGGTTTTGGTCTCTTCTTGCGTCTCTTCTAATAAACCAACTATTTCCTTTAAAAAGGGGGCCTTCTCCTTATGGCAAATTAACAGCTTTCCTTCCGCTTGAACAACGATAAGATCCTTGACACCAAAGGTGGCAATCAATTGATTCTGACTAAAAACAGTACAGTTCGAGGTATCTTTCCCCACATGCCGGCCAATATAAATATTATTATCCTCATCAGGAGTTAAGACTCTTCTCAAAGCATCCCAGGTACCCAGGTCATCCCAGGCAAAAGAAGCAGGAACCACGGCAACTCGTGATGATTTTTCTAAAACACCATAATCAATGGAAACTCTCTCAAACCGGGAAAATTCATCTCTCATCACCTTTTCTTCTTCTGCACTTCCCATACATCCGTTAATACGCATCAAGCCATCCCAGAGATCAGGCATAGAGGCAGCAATCGAATCTTGAATGGTTTTGTTTCTCCACACAAAGATGCCACTATTCCAAAGGTGCTTTTTCGACTCCAGATAGTGGACTGCCGTGGACGCATCAGGTTTTTCAACAAAACGCACCGCCCTGTAGAATACATGGTTGTCACCGGCGGCTATCTCCTCCCCTACCTCGATATAACCGTATCCTGTTTCCGGTCGAGTTGGTCTGATACCAATGGTAGTTATGTAATCATGTGATCTGATAAAGTTTAAAGCACTGGTAATTGTCCCGGCAAAAGATTCCGGGTCACTAATACTATGATCAGCTGCAAGGACAAGCATGGAAGCATCCTGATCTCTTTTTCCTATGTACAATGAGGCGAGTCCAATACAGGCAGCCGTATCTCTTCCCATTGGCTCTACAACAAAATTATGAGCAGGTATCTCCGGCAACTGTTTCCGTGCCGTGGGAAGATGATCCTGTGAAAGCACAACCAAGATTCTCTCCCGGGGGATCACCAGACCAATCCGTTCCACCGTCTCCTGTATCATGGTTTTCCTGCCGAAAAGCGGAAGAAACGGTTTTGGTGACCTTTTAGTACTCAATGGCCAGAACCGTTCTCCTCTCCCACCGGCCATTATCACTGCATAACACTTATCAACCATGATCATCTCCAAAACTATTTTAGCCTGCCGGTCAGATAACTGGTATACTCTAGTAAAGTTTCTATCGTGGAAAAAGTGAATGATAAAACAGAGTGGAAGAAAGAAAGCAAAGACCTCACTCTCTGTTCCAAGCGAGGTTCTCAAAAGAGGCATATTTATCTATAAAAGCCAGTTTAACATCACCGACCGGACCATTCCTCTGCTTGCCGATAATAACTTCGGCAATTCCTTTGTTGGGGTTATCGTCGGCTTTATTGTATACCTCATCCCGATAAATAAACCCAATCAGGTCTGCATCCTGCTCAATAGCACCCGACTCCCTCAAATCCGCCAGTTGGGGTCTTTTGTTCTGACGCTCCTCCACTCTACGGTTTAACTGGGAGAGGGCAATGACAGGTATTTTCAACTCCTTAGCCAGGGCCTTAAGAGACCGGGAAATCTCTGAGATTTCCTGTTCTCGTGACTCTGATGCAGCTCTTCCCCGGGTAGATAATCCCCTGCCCCGCATAAGCTGCAGGTAATCAACAATAACTAAACCCAATTTATGTTCCGCCATGATGCGTCGTGATTTGGCCCGCATCTCCAGCACGGAGAGCGCTGCGGTGTCATCAATAAAAATTGGTGCCTCTGAGAGGGTACCAGCCGCTCTGGTAAGCTTCGGCCAATCCGTTTCCCCGAGAAATCCTCCCCTGACCCTGTGGGCATCAACCTGCGCTTCGGAACAGAGCATCCTCATAACCAGCTGCTCCTTGGACATTTCTAAAGAAAAGAATGCTACGGGAATATTCTTCTGCACCGCAACGTGCTGAGCAATGTTGAGACAAAAAGCTGTCTTCCCCATACTGGGTCGTCCTGCAATAATGATGAGGTCGGATGCTTGAAACCCCGAAGTAAGCTTATCAATATCATTGAAGCCACTGGGGACACCGGTAACTATTTCCTTGCTTTCATAGAGCTTCTCAATCGTCTTAAAACTCTCCTTCAAAATAGTCTTCATTTTGAAGAAGGACGGCCTGATCTGACTTTCACCTATCTGAAAAATACTCTTTTCAGCCTCGTCCAGCAGATCCCACACGTCGTCTTCATCACCATAACCTCTGGTAACAATTTCAGTAGCCGTAGTAATCAGCCTTCTTAAAACAGACTTCTCTTTTACTATACGGGCATAGTAGGTAATGTTGGCAGCTGTAGGAATGCTGTCAACCAGGGAAGAAAGATACGCACTCCCCCCCACACCATCAAGGTGACCCTTACTTTTCAACTGGTTTGTCAGGGTGATGAGATCTATAGGCTCATTTTTTTCGAAGAGCTCAATCATGGAGTTAAAAATTTTTCGGTGGGATTCGCGGTAGAAGTCATCTGGAAGGAGGGTTTCCAAAACCTTACTGATTGCTTCATTTTCCAGTAAGATTCCCCCTACTACCGATTGTTCAGCTTCAAGATTTTGTGGAGGAACTTTTAGATTGGCAATATCCATGTGACATTTCGGAAATGCTACAACACAGCACGAATGGCTCTCATGCAATCTTCGGTTTCTGAAAATACGTCCGGCACCTCAGCACTGCAGGTGCGTGAACTGAGCAGGTCTAATGAAGCAGGAGGAATGAAAAAGGGTTTAAGCCTTAACGACCCAAACCTTTAAGTGAGCTGTAACCTCATGATGCAGTTTAATGGGAATCGTAAAAATTCCAAGCGTTTTTATAGGTTCATCAAGGAGAATTTTTTTGCGGTCAACATCGATACCCTCAATCCGTAAACTCTCTGCAATATCCATTGAGGTAACTGATCCGAAAAGTTTTTCTTCCTCACCGGCAGGTTTTGTTACGGTACAGGAAACAGTTTCAATTCTGTGGGCCAGTTTCTCAGCTTCCCTCTTTAATTTATCAATCTTGCCTTGCAGCTGTTGGGTCTGATGTTCTAATATTTTCATGTTCAGGGTAGTTGCCTGTATAGCTTTACCCTGGGGAATCAGAAAATTTCGCCCATAACCACCGGACACCTTTACCATATCTCCCATTTTCCCTAATGCGGGAACATCTTCAACTAAAATGATTTTCACAAGCACCTCTCTAAAATAAATTAAAACAATAACCCCTGATACATTCAGACTATTCAAGTTCGGAATGGGGATTGGAAAAAGCAGGACCGATGAGTCAAGAAACAAAAGCTAAAATTCAAATTCCAAAATCCACAATGCGAAGGATGGCAAAGTTACTTTTAATGGGAAACGGTAAACGGCACCAGAGCGATATTGCGTGCCCTTTTAACAGCATTCGTGATCCTTCGTTGATGGCGGGCACAGTTACCTGAAATACGGCGAGGAATTATTTTACCTCTTTCCGTTACAAAAAAACGAAGCATTGAATAATCCTTGTAGTCTATAGACAGATTGCTGTCAGCGCAGAACCTGCATATCTTATGCCTCTGGAATGTCCTTTTTTTCCTATTGCTTTTAAACTGCCTCTTTTTCAAACAACACCTCCATTAAATAGTCAATCACCATCATCTTCTGTTTGTTCTTTCGATAGATCGGAACAGGAAAGGTTATCTGCTACAATCTCCATTTTCCGTTTCTGTATCCCCTCAGGCGTTTGCCAACTCCGCTGCTGCAACCGACCTTCAACAACGACTATAGTAGTTTTCTTGAGTAGCTGAGACCAGCGGGATGATTCATTACTACAATAAATCACATCTATCAGGCCTCTTTTATTCCGGGGACCTCCAGGCTGTGCAGGTACGTTTACAAAAGCAAGGGTAAAGCTTATAACTGCAGTCCCCCGCGGGGTGTTGGTAAAGTAAGCATCCCTTACAAGTTCACCCCTGAGCACAACTCTGTTTATATCTTTCACGCTTCATACATAGCTTATTTACGTGACTTGTTCCTGTTCTTCAGCAGGAGGGGTTGACTCGGTTTCTGTTACCTGCTCCGCTGCCTTCTGAGCTTCACGTTCTTTTTGTTTATTCAGTACTTTTTCAATAGTCTTTTTATCCACTATCACCGTTTGATAGCGCAGCACCTTTTCATTGTAACGGAGGGTTCTATCCAGTTCAGTCAAGACCCCGGGATCCCCACTAAAATACAGAAGAAAGTAGTTTCCTTTCACAGACTTCTTGATCTTGTGGGCACATCTCCTTTTTCCCCAGTTATCAAGCTGTATCACTTCACCTTTATTCTGCGTGATAACAGAGGTTACCTTCTCAGTGACCACAGATAGTTCTTCATCGGGAACACTTGGGTGAACAATAAAAATCATTTCATAATTTCGCAATAGTATACTCCTCCTCCGGGTAATGCCTGCTTCTGACCCTGGCAATCAATGGTCTTGCCTTCAACCCTGTATTTCTTTTATCTTTAAAACAGTGTGCTGTTGTCGATGACCCTGTTTTTTTCTGTAGCCTTTTCTCCGTTTAGATTTAAAAACCACAATCTTCTTGCCCTTGCTGTGTTCTACAATTTCTCCGATTACCTTGGAATCTTGTAGATGTGGTTTCCCAACCTCTACCCGGTCACCATTGACAATCAGAACAATTTCGTCAAGTTCAACCAGGTTACCGATTTCACCCTCGATTTTTTCAACCTGGACAAGGTCACCTTCAGCAACCCGATATTGCTTTCCACCTGTCTTAATCACTGCATACATAGTTACACATCCTCAAAAAAAACAAATAGACACAGTTAAAACATAACCTCGATGGAGGATTCTCCTCCCGAGGATGATTGCCTGATCTTTAAAAACTCATAAATCTAATAAAATTTTCCTATAATGTCAAGAAAAATATTCAGTTTCCTGTATTTACCTGCTTTCAATTTCATACTCTT
>CAVVWZ010000099.1:0-18405 GCA_963752035.1 uncultured delta proteobacterium
TCCTGATGGAAGTTGCTTCTCACCTTGATAGTGATCTTTTTCCTCAATTTGCCTTCCAGTTCTTCAATAGCATATCGCTCCTCATCATACAAAAAGTCTGCTACTTCCGGATGGAGTGAGACAATAATCGTATTTGAAGGAACATTCATGGCTTCTCGTCGTATTTCTCTAAAAATCTCAAAGCAAAGGGTTGTTTTTGACTTAATGATACCCCTCCCCTCACAGTAGGGGCAGTGTTCACACAATATCCTGCTCATGTTCTCCCTGGTCCGCTTCCTGGTCATCTCAACCAAACCGAGTTCTGATATCCTGAGGATATTGGCCTTAGCCCGGTCCTTTTTGAGCGCTTCTCCAAGGGTTTGGTAGACTCGTTCCCGTCCACCCTCCCTCTCCATATCAATAAAATCAATAATAATAATGCCTCCAATATTACGTAACCGCAGCTGATAAGCAATTTCCTTTACTGCCTCCAGGTTTGTTTTTAAAATAGTGTCCTCTGGATTACCTTTACCCACATATTTACCCGTATTAACATCAACAGCAGTTAAAGCCTCTGTTTCTTCGATAACTATATAACCACCTGACTTCAACCAGACTTTTTTTCCTAAAGCCCTGCTAATCTCAACCTCTATGCCGTAGGCATCAAAAATGGGCTCATCTGCGTCATACAATTCTATAGAATGTTTCAATTGGGGCATAAAAGTATCTACAAATTCAATCAGGTCATTATATTCCTTTTCTGAGTCGACCACCACTTTTTCCACATCCTGTGTATATAAATCACGTATGGCCCTCAAACAAATGTCCAGATCACGGTGGACAACACTGGGAACAGCGGCATGTTTCCACTTTTGCTGAATCTTCGCCCAAAGCTTCAGCAAAACATTCATATCCTCCACTAAATCATCACCATCTCTACCCTCACATGCCGTTCTAACAATAAGACCCATTCCTGAAGGTTTAATCTCTTCAGTGATCTCTTTCAGCCGTTTTCTCTCATCCTCATTTTCTATACGGCGAGAAATACCTATGTGGTCAACGGTAGGCATAAGGACCACATAGCGGCCAGGCAGAGAAATATGACTTGTTACCCGTGCCCCTTTGGACCCTATAGGTTCCTTCGACACCTGGACAAGAATCTCCTGACCTTCATTCAGCATGTCTTCAATCAAAGCTGTATAGGGAGTAGTCGGAAATGAATCCTCTCCACCAAGACCCAGGGTGGGGTCTGAATTTTCCATTGAGGGGCTTATCATCATTTCTAAGCCGTTATAATTGTCATACACATCTGCCACATAGAGAAAAGCAGATCGGGCAAAACCAATATCTACAAATGCAGCCTGCATCCCTGGAAGCACCCTGACTACCTTTCCTTTATAAATATTTCCCCCTATACCCTTTTCTGAACGTCTCTCAATGAAAAGTTCAGCAGGGGCCCCATTTTCTATCAAGGCAATGCGTGTCTCCTGGGAGGTAACATTTATTACTAATTCAGATGACATGGTAGTAGCTCTCTGGATTGATAGCAAATCAAAGGTTAACTATTGTGGACCGTAAAACAGTTCACTGTACCTTTTGACTCTACTCTTCAGGTTTTAGCCGGTGCAAATGGTTCTATCCTGAAATTGACTTCTGTCTTCAGAACAGAAATTCTCCCCTTTTCATCCTCTGTAAGGTTAAAAATAGCCTTCAGTACCTCAAAAGGCCTGACCGTTTTTCCCCCGGTCATTCGAACAAGCATCTCTACAGAGGTATCCTTCTTTAAGCGAATTTCTTCTACCCACTGTTTCAAATTAATCTGCGAACATCCAGATTTACGCTTAACTTCTAAAGGGATATCATCATTATTCACAAAGTCAGAAATGCTTTTCTGTAGCCAATCAGGGTTTTTCAGGGGATCCGATTCTAACCCTGTTAAGCCATACGAAGTACCTTATGCCAGTTATACTATCAGAAATGGAAGGAAATTTCAACGGAATTTCCTTAGATTCAAGCACCCTTATCCATTCCGGTAATTCCCAGTTTAAAACCTTCGCAAACTCATCACCGTCGATGGTGCCATATATTTCTAAATCCACATACTCGGCCCTGCTCTCGAGCCCTACGGATAAAGCAGGTCCGAAAACAATCCGGGGTAACGGATGAAATCCTTCTGAATATCGCATGGGGATACCTGCCCTTCTCAGGGCCCTTGTAAATACATTCAGCAACTCTAAGTGGCTTAAAAAACGGCCTTTTCCCATCTTAGAAAACTTAACCCGTATTCTATGATATCCTGCGGGGTGCTTATCCAATCTGTCGTTAGCACCATGAGGAATGGAAACTCTGCTTTGCTCATCAGGAGTGTCACATCTCTTATCAGCAGCAGTATCTCTCCGGATCGGGGGCTGTTTACCGGGACAGACACCACACTGCTGACAGTTTTCCACTCGACAATCTGGAGTAAAGTCCCCCTTAAGGCCCCGTTGGTACTCTTCCCAAAGATAACTCCTTTCAACACCGGTATCTATGTGATCCCAGGGAAAAAGCTCATCTTTACCCCGGTTGCGGGTGGTATAGAAGTGCTCATCTATGCCATCCAAAGCCTGTTTCCAGTGGTCCCACTGAAACTGGTCGCTCCAACCATCAAAGCGGCACCCCAGGAGCCAGGCCTTTTCTATAACCTTACTCAGTCTTCTATCACCCCGGGCGAAAATTCCCTCCAGGTAACTCATAGAGACATTTTGCCATTTAAAGGTTAATCGCAGTCTTCTGATCTCCTGTTTCAGGAACTCCTGTTTTTCCCTCATTTCATCCAGTCCTATCTGGGGTACCCACTGGAAAGGGGTATGTGCCTTGGGGACAAAGGTTGAAACACTCACGTTGACCTTCCGTTGCTTTCCCCCTCTTCTTGCCAGTGAAAGGACCCTTCTTGCAAGGTCAACAATACCCTGTAAATCTTCTTCTGTTTCACAGGGCAATCCCACCATGAAATAGAGCTTGATTGCATTCCAACCGGCATCAAAGACATGCTTCACTGTTGTCAGTATTTCATCCTCGGTTATTCCCTTGTTGATAATATCCCTCAATCGCTGAGTGCCCGCTTCCGGAGCAATGGTAAAACCGGTTTTTCTCACCTTCTTTATCTCTTCTATCAGAGCGGGGGTCAATGTCTCAGAGCGCAAAGAGGGAAAAGAAACCGCAATCCTTTGTGGGGCACATTCCCCCATCAAGGATTCCAGGAGCTCAACAATTGAGCTGTAATCCCCTGTGCTTAATGAAGAAAGTGAAAGCTCACTGTATCCCGTGCGTTCAAGAGAATTCGCAGCCAGCTCTTTCAGGGTTTGAAGGCTCCTTTCCCGTACAGGCCGATAGAGGATACCGGCCTGACAAAAACGACAGCCCCTGGTACAGCCCCGTGCAATCTCCAGGTTGAGACGGTCATGAACGATCTGCTTGTAGGGAACAAGAGGAGAACCTATAAAGGGGGCATCATCCAAAGATCGTACCCACCTCTTTGTTACCCGCTGGTAACCTTTGTTCAGAGGGATGATAGCCTTTACCGTTCCATCATCTTCATAACGCACGTCAAATAAGGAGGGAATATATACACCCTCAATACGGGCAAGTGAGTGAAGCAGGTCCTTTTTGCTGACACCTTCCCGCTTTGCCTCTATTACACAATCAGAGATTTCCAGCATAACCTCTTCACCATCCCCAATGACAAAAGCATCAAAGAAATCGGCGAGAGGTTCCGGGTTAAATGCACAGGGACCACCTCCGATAATTAAAGGAAAGGGTCTCTCTTCGCTGAGAGGCATAGAGCGGAATGCCGGAGAGATCGAGCATATTTATAATATTGGTATAGCTCAACTCATACTGGAGAGAAAATCCGAGCAGATCAAAATTGTCAACAGGGCAGGTTGACTCCAGCGAGGTAAGTTTTCTTCTTTTTTCCCTCAGAACCTGCTCCATATCCAGACCGGGGGCATAAACCCGCTCTGCCGCAACATCGGTTCGTGCATTGAGGAGATGGTAGAGGATGTGCAATCCCAGGTGAGACATACCTATTTCATAAACATCCGGAAACGCGAGACAAATGGTAAGGCTTACCTGAGACAGGTCTTTTTTTGTTATATTAATCTCGTCACCCAGGTAGCGGCTGGGATGGGTAACCAGAGAGATAAGGTCTTCCACTAAACCTCCAGATTTATGAAGTCTTAAGAAGTGCTGTCAAAATTAATGGATGCTCCCCGCGCACCCTAGTGAAATAGGCTTTGCATTTCACCGGGCAGGCAGCGGCGGGGCTTTCTCAGCACCTGCCGGTAAACTGTATGGTCAATCAGGCTGGCCGGAGAAGCTAAAAAACTATGCGTTGCTTGCGGGTGCCCCGTTCACGGTATAGGTTATGGAACAGTTGGATGAAGCTAAGTCAACATCAATAATGTAGTAATGGGTATATTCATCTACTGAGCGGATGCAGGTTCCCTGAAAAGCATAGGCTCTGTTCTTTTTAGGAAAAATGACAGAAAGAGGCATTGTGTCAATAGCTTTTATTTTGTATCTCCACCGGTCTTCTTCCTGCAGAGACAGCGAGATTGATCCATCAAACAATTCAAGCTTTACTTTCTCCCTTAATTGCTCATAGAGGGCAATCTCACGAATAGGGGCTACCCACACCTCTCTCCCGTAGGTATCAGTAATAAACTGACAAACCTCCCTCAAGAAATCATCAGAGATCGGGCCATATCCCTCATCACCCAAACCATGGCCACGCACAAGTACATAGCGATGCTGCATGTAGGCTTCATCTATTTTTTCAACCACTTCGTCAAAAGTAGTTTTGGGTTTAAGGGCAACTACTATTCTATCGTATGAAGGCAGTTTCCTGGTGAAAAGGTAGGTTTGAAACACATAGTAAGCCACATCTCTGTTTGCCTTTAACTTGGGGTGAATAAAGGTCACGGGAGGTATGCCCATATCCCGTTTTAACATTCTGTAGGATTCATCAATCTCATAATGCAGTTTGTGCAGGTCATCTATCGTGGTTAATGCCGGGTGATTTATGGTGTGGCTCCCAATTTCATGCCCTTTTATACTTAAGGATTTCCACACATCTTTCTGATTTTTGTATTTGGGAGAATTAAGATCAGGAAAGAAACTGCCTTTATAGTCAAACTCATCTAAAATGGCGCCAATTTTTCCGTGGGTAAGATTACTGTCGTCCCAGCTGAAGCTTATGGCGGCGTGTGCCCCTTTAAACCATTTCGCAATTTCAATATCGGTAAACGTATTCCAGGTTTCTTTGATCTCAAGATCGCCTTCCCGGTTAGAGCGATTCAAATCCTGAACTGCCGCCAAGGAAGCAACTGCTACTACAATAACTGGTATCAGTGTGGTGAAAAGATACTTCTTCTTGAGCATAATCCCCCTATTCAAGTAGTGCTATGAATCATGGGACCTATTCAAAAAGGGGCATCCTGCAAAGACGTCCCTCTGATTCGAAAAAAAGATTCCCCCTCAGGAGCATACATGTGATGGGAAAGAAAACTAGAATAATTTCTCTTCTTTGTCAAGCTGCAAAGGTTTCCCGTTCGTTTCACTCACTAGAGCAGGCAAAGAACGCAAAGGATTTTAAGAGTTTTCTTTTGCGACCTTTGCGCCTTGAGCGAAGCGGGCGGTAAAATTCAAATCTTTTCCGTTTTTGGACAAGAGTGATCTCATATCCAAAGGAATTGTGGTTTCATATTTTTTCTTTAACCTTCCTATACACCTCATTTACCGTTATTGCCTGGAGGCACTTATTGTCCCGGCAGGCTGATTTGCGATGATTGTAAGCTGAAACACATGGGCTGCATAAAAAATCGGCGTAGAGGGCCTCAACATTATCACCCAACGGTTTGTAGCACACGGGTGTTTCGGGGCCAAAAAACACCAGCACATTGATCTTTGTCATTGAGGCCAGGTTTGGCGGACCGGAGTCATTGCTTACCAGAAGCTGGGAGATAGTATATAAGTCAACCAGTTCTCTAAAGGTGGTTTCGCCCGCCAGGTTGATACATCTATCATTCTGCAGTGCATCACTGATGATTACTGCATCTGTTCGCTCTGTTTGCTGCCAGTTATCACAATGTAGACGTCTGGATCCTCAAGGAGTCTCTTTCCCAGAGCAATGTAGTTTTCCATAGGCCATCTGCGCAGGGGCAGCAATTCACTGCCATTGGGATTAATCACTATAATGTTCTTTTCAAGGCTTATCCCGGGACAGAATTTCTGGAGTTTTGTAAGCATCCTGTCCTGCTCATCCGGGGTTGAAACTATCCGGGGAATCTGAATGTCTTCAGCGCTCACTGCAACCTTGGAGAGGGGAATATCTTCCGGGTCTTCCTTCAGTGCATAGGCCAATGAGAGAAAGTTTGAGCTTATATGTTTGAGGTGGTTATAGATCACCCGGTGGGTGTGCAGTGAACCCCGGTAGAGCCCCTCCATATGAAATTTGTCAAACCCAACACGTATGGGGGCACCCAACAGATAGCTTAGTAGAATACTTAATCTCGAAAAGAGCTCAAGGTCGAGAACCGCATCCACCTTTTTTCTCCTGAGGGTAACCAGCATTTTAATGGTGCTTGAGACCAGTCTGTTCAATGATTTGGAATTAATGGTAATAATATTTTCTTCCGGAATGATCCCGAGCATTCCTATACTGTCCTGCATTTCTTCAAATATGACATAGTAGAGCTGTGCTGAGGGAAAGAGCTGCTTAAGTTTAACCAGGGCACTGTGTGCCAGTACTGCTGCCCCGCGTTCAGCCATTTGAACAGCTACAATAGTTTTCATCTGTTGAGGAGATGATGCCCCCCATCTGAACAGCCTTGTAAGCCTGTGGATTACTGAAAACACCATGCAGAGAGGAATCCCTACCCACTTGTCAACCAGGCGCATAAAGTCAGCAGTCATGTAATTTCCTTAAACAACATTTCCAGATTGATGTGAAACCAGTACCATGTGTCTGTAGCCTTCCCACTCATCAATGCAATACAGCTTCAGGGGAAAGGAATCTCCAATTCTTGCGTAATCCTTTTCCTCATGACGACAAGGCAGGTAGTTATAAATCCACTATCATCCAAGGTTAACTCGGGATACACATGTGCGAGACATTTCTTCTGATAGGTGGGAAAAGCCATTCTGAAGGCCCGGCTGTTCATGAATAGGAATGGGGCAGTGCACCGCTGCCTCGATACCTTTTGCCAGCAGGTTTGCCCTGAGTTTATCGTTTTTTCCCAGGAGGATGGGAAACACAGTGTAGAGGAAACGAAGTACATTAGGGTTTATTGCCTCTAACAATGCTATTTCTATAACACATTTCTCAAGACAGATCAAAAATTTTCATATACAAAGGATAGGAGTGACATGGGTAAAGCCGGATGAATGGTCACCCGTGAAGTTAGAAACCACGCCTTCGATTTTCTCCAATCTTGACAATTTCTCCAACCAGTATATTTTAAAAGATTCATTCCTATCTCGGGTTTTTATTCTGAATTCATTTTTTTTAATTTTCGGTATTCTATACAATCTAGCCCCATTTAGGCATTTAAAATTTGCAGTATTACCGATTTGTTTTATGTTAACCCGGAAATGAAATTCTTTTTGTAATATAGCAATGCTCTTGTAGACTTAACAAGGAGGATCCAATGCAAACCCATCTGGGAATTACGCGAGATGAAGCACTCCAACTTATGAAGGAACATCTTACAGCGGACAATCTTCAGAAGCACTGTTTGGCAACTGAAGCAATCATGCGTGCTTTGGCACGTCGAATGGAAGAGGATGAAGATCTCTGGGGAATAGCCGGTCTACTCCATGACCTTGACTATGCAGAAACAAAAGACCATATGGACCGTCATACTTTAAGAACAGCGGCCATACTGGAAGAAAGAGGCGTGTGCAATGAGATCATAGAGGCTATAAAGGGACAGAGGAGCAAAGGGACAGCATGTCTAGAGATGGTTACTTTCACTTATTTTGTTGATCATGCTGCTGAGCATTCTTTCAATCTCTCTGCTCTTTTCATATAACTCGCTAAAGCTGCTATCAGACATAAATTCGAGATTCTTTGATATTTCTAACTGGGTTTGAATTTCAAAAATTGAACCCATTGCAATTTGCAAAAAACGAATGTAATCTTTCTTGGATTTCCTGGCATAACCTTCCGCAATGTTGCTGGGAATTGAAACCGCAGACTTTTTGATTTGAGATGTCAACCCATATAATTCTTCTTGAGGAAACATTTTGACAACCCTATACACTTGGGTGACAAAATGAATTGCTTTCTGCCATACCAGTAAATCTCTATATGTTTTCATCTTTACACTTTGTAACTCTGTGCCTCTGTGCCTCTGCACCTCTGTGCCTTTGTGCCTCTGCACCTCTGTGCCTTTGCACCTCTGTGCCTTTGTGCCTCTGTGCCTTTGTGCCTCTGTGCCTCTGCACCTCTGTGCCTTTGTGCCTTTGTCCTCTGTGCCTTTGTGCCTCTGTGCCTCTGTGCCTTTGCTCAGGTAGGGTACTTATACTTTTCTGCAATCTCTCGAAAGCCATCGAGTGACTTCTCAATAACCGCTTCACTTACACAGTAGGCAATCCTGAAAAATCCCGGCATGCCAAAACCCCGTCCCGGAACGGTCAGGATATTTTTTGTCTGCAGTTCCTGAACAAACTCCACATCATCTATAGGCGTCTGCGGGAAAAGGTAAAATGCCCCTTCAGGCTTGACAAAGCGGTATCCAAACGAAGCAAGTTTGCTGCAGAGGAGATCTCGACGTCTCTGGTAGACAGAAGCATCCACGCTTATACCCTGGAGGTGTTCAACAACACGCTGCATGAGGGCCGGGGCATTAACAAACCCCAGGGTACGATTACAAAAGACCATACCCTCCATCAATTCCCCTAATGGCTGGGCCTGGGAATTTACAGCAATCAAGACCTATCCGCTCACCCGGGATGGAAAGCTCCTTGGAATATGAGGTTACCAGGATGCTGTTGCGATAGGAACTTAAAACACTTGGAAGCTTAATGCCATCAAAGATAATCTTTCCGTATGGTTCATCCGATATCAGATAGATTGACTTACCTGTCTCACTACTTTTCTTCTCTAGTAGTTCCCCCAACTTTTTTAAACTCTCCTCATCATAAACCCGGCCAGTTGGATTATTGGGTGAATTAATAATGAGGGCCTTGGTCTTTGATGAAATGGCCTGTTCAATTGCTGCAAGATCTAATGAAAAATCATCTCTGGTTTTAACCTGCTTACAACAACCACCGTGATTGCTCACGTAGAAAAGATACTCCACGAAATAGGGAACAAGAATAATAACTTCTTCTCCCGGATTGAGAAGGGTCTTCAACACAACATTGAGTGCACCACCCGCACCACAGGTCATGACCACCTGATCTTTGGTGATGTCAATCTTGTGCTCTCCGGACAGATAGTCGGCCACTGCCTTTCTGGTTTCAGGATATCCTGCGTTAGGCATATAACCGTGTTTACCGGTGCTCTGCTCATCAACCTTCTGTTTAAGGACTTTTGTAAAACGTTCCGGTGGTTCCAGGTCGGGGTTGCCCAGGGTAAAGTCAAACACATTCTCCACACCATAGCGAGCCTGTAAAGCACTACCTTCTTCAAACATTTTACGTATCCAGCTTGATTGATCCATCCTTTCTTTTATTTTTTCTGCAATTGCCATGGTTTTCCCTCTGCGTGAAAATAGATAGGGCTAAAGCTACCCAAGAAATCGATAAAAGTCAAATAAAAGAAGCTATTAAAGTTATCCCGCTAAATACCGATTAAGAACTAGTCAGGACATCTGTACTTAACACCGGTCCTGTCTCGTAACTATCTCCCAGGTTCCAAAACGTGAGCACCATTAAGCAAGCAGGTATGAAAGAAAAACCCGTAATACTGGTAGTTGATGACGAGTTTCACAATAGGAGTCTCATGCAAGACTTCCTATCCCCACTTGGATACGAGGTAATTGTGGCCGGTGATGGCGAACAGGCCCTCACAAAGGTGAACGAGTATCCACCCGACGTTATCCTCTTAGACATCATGATGCCAAAGGTTGACGGTTTTGAGGTTGCCCGTCAATTAAAAAATGACAATACAACTAAAACAATCCCTATTGTCATGCTGACCGCACTGATGGACATTGAAAGCAGGATAAAGGCTTTTGAAATCGGGGCGGATGATTTTTTTACCAAACCTGTGGCGCTGATAGAACTGAAGGCACGCATGCACTCCCTGCTCAAGGTCAAGGCATATAATGACAACATGATTGCGGATCAAAAAAAACTGGAAGCTGAAGTTGCAAAAAGAACCAAGCAGATCCAGCTCGTCAATGATAAAATCAAGGCTTCCACCTTGGAAACTATTATTCGCCTCTCCCGGGCAGCTGAGTATAGAGATGAAGAAACGGGTTCCCACATCCAACGCATGAGCCATTATGCTGTAGCCCTCGCCCGCAAGATGGGCTTTGATGAACATTTCATAGAAACTATTCTCTACGCACTTCCCATGCACGATATTGGTAAAATTGGTGTTCCGGATCACATCCTGTTGAAGATGGGCAAACTGGAACCAAACGAATGGGAAATCATGAAACAGCATACCGTTATCGGAGGGAAAATCCTGGAGGGATCTGATTCTGAGTTTATTGAAACAGGAAGAATCATTGCCCTTACCCATCACGAAAAGTGGAACGGCAAAGGATATCCAAAAGGTCTTAAGGGTTCAAAAATTCCCCTGGTGGGTCGCATTGCCTCTATCGCGGATGTATTTGATGCGCTCACTACAAAGCGGCCCTATCGGGATAAACCGTTCCCTCTGGAGAAAACATTTGACAATGATCCTGGAAGGACGTGGAACAGATTTCGATCCGGAAGTCGTTGATACTTTCTTAGCTATTAAAGAAGAACTCGTAGCAATCAAAGAAAAGAACCAGGACCAGGATGAGAGTATGCTGATTCAGTTATCCCGCAAAAGCCTTCACTCTATAGCATCCTTCACTCTCTGTACTTTTCTTTCCATACTTTTTCACCCACACGCTTACCGACCATTCAACACGGTTAATTAACTATTGACATTTGAGAAGTGCCTTGTTATGAAAAAGCTCAAAAGCTGCTGACACGGTGCACAAACCTTTTGCACCGTTGTGTTGCCATCCACTCACCACATGAAATCCCTCAAGTTCAGAGAAGCACCGTTTATTTGACCTTACTGCTACAAAGAGGTAATCCTTGAATATCATCTTTATGGGCACCCCTGATTTTGCTATCCCCTCCTTAACGCTCCTGCTTGCCAGTGACAATACACTTGCAGGTATCGTCACCCAGCCTGACAGACCCAGGGGAAGGGGAAAACAGTTGAAACCCCCACCTGTAAAAGTCCTGGCTCAACAGCACGGACTTCCCATCATACAGCCTGAAAAGGTCAAGGAAGAAGATTGTATTCAGTGGCTCAAAGCTCAACATCCTGATCTTATTGTGGTTGTCGCTTTCGGCCAGATACTGCCACCCAGGATATTGAGACTACCCTCCCATGGATGTATTAACCTTCACGCTTCGCTGCTTCCCGACTACCGTGGTGCGGCACCCATAAACTGGACTATTATGAACGGAGATAAAACAACGGGCGTCACTACCATGTTTATGAATGAATGGATGGATACGGGAGATATTCTTCTGCAGAGAGAAACAGCTATCGAACCTGGTGAAGATGCGCCCGCTTTGAGAAATAGACTGGCCACTCTGGGAGCAAAACTCCTTCTGGAAACTATCCACCTGCTCAAACGGGGGGAACTGACTTCTCTACCACAGGATCACTCTAAAGCTTCCTATGCCCCACCTCTTAAAAAGGAAGACGGGAAGATAGACTGGCAGAAGAGTGCTCAGGACATACAAAATCAAATCCGTGGTACCCTCCCCTGGCCAGGGGCATTTACTCAGGTTGGCAATAAACTGCTCAAGATATTTAAAAGTGAACTGGGCGATAGCACAAAGCAAGATCCTCCGGGGACGATAACCGATGTAAGCACCTGCGGCATCACCGTTGCAACAGGCAACGGGCATCTACTCATCACAGAGGTGCAACTCCAGGACCGCAAGAGAATGGCGGTAGCAGAATTCGTAAAGGGTAATCCCATACCGGTGGGAACGCAGTTAGGATGAACAAAAACCATGAAACCACAGAGGCTCTTATTGTGGATTTGGATTACAAAAACTGAAGTGTTAGAGTACTGAGTGATGAGTAACAGGTGGGGATTGCAAACACAAGATTTATAACAGCGACAAAGACGCAAAGAATACCAATGAAGATAAATTAACAAGCAAAAGTTATTGGAATAATTTTGATGTGAGTATATAGAATGAGTGTTTTTCAATTAAATCTTTGCGACTTGGTCTTTTCGTTAAACACACGTTTAAATTGTTTCAGACTTCAATTTTAGGCATTTGAATATGGATATTAACTAATGAGGAGGAATAATGAAAAAGCTTGCACCCTCTATTCTATCAGCAGATTTTGCCCGGTTGGGAGAAGAAATAAAAGCAGTTGAAGAGGCAGGAGCGGATTACATTCACATAGATATCATGGATGGTCATTTTGTTCCTAACATCACCATTGGCCCTCTGGTGGTAGAAACAGCAAAGGCCGTTACTACCCTGCCCCTCGATGTTCATCTCATGATCAGTGACCCCGACCGATATGTCCAGGACTTCATCAAGGCAGGAAGCGACCTGCTCTCTGTCCATGTGGAAACATGTCCCCATCTCCAGCGCACCCTCACCTATATTCGGGAACTGGGGGGACGATCTGCTGCGGTACTCAACCCTTCCACCCCGATCTCAACACTGGAATACGTTATGGATGATCTGGACATGGTATTACTCATGACAGTTAATCCAGGATTCGGTGGGCAAAAGTTCATCCCCACCATGCTTCCCAAGATACAGAAAATGAGGGCACTGATTGATGAAAAAAAACTTCCCATTGAGCTCGAGGTAGACGGTGGGGTCAATCTTGAAAACATCAGCCAGATTTCTCAAGCAGGTGCTGATGTAGTAGTTGCAGGATCCGCAGTCTATAAAAGTGCGGATTGCAGGGAAGCCGTTCGAATGATGAAGGAAAAATTAGGTTAGGGATACACATTACTGTACGACCCCGAAGGTGACAACCTTACTTGCCCCTCCTTCTCTTTCTCTGGTAAGTATCTACCGCCCTGTTATGCCCCTCAAGGGTAGTGGAAAAGTGATGTGTGCCATTATTCTTTGACACAAAGTAGAGGTAGCGATCAGAAGATGGGTAGAGGGCTGCCTTTATTGATTCCTCCCCTGGATTGGCAATAGGCTGGGGAGGCAAACCTTTAAGCAGATAGGTGTTGTAAGGACTTTCCGCCTGTAAATCCTCTTTGGTAAGATTTCCGTTAAAGTTTTTTATTCCATAGATGACCGTTGGATCACTCTGAAGGGGTATGCCCTTCTTCAACCGGTTATGAAAAACAGCACCGATGACATATCGCTCAGAAGGGTCGGACGTTTCTTTTTCAATGATTGATGCAAGGGTAATAACCTCCGTTTGACTTAAACCAAGTTCATCCGCCCTCTTCCTGTAGGTATCACTGTAGACGTATTTGAACCGGGCAACCATCTCCCGTAAAATGGCATCCTCCCCCATACCTTTCCTGAATTGATAGGTATCAGGAAAAAGGAACCCTTCAAGAGAATCCCCCTTAACCTCCAGGGATTGAATATACAGAGGGTCAACAGACAAGCCTAGAAATTTCTCATTCTCACCAAGCCCCTTTTCATGGAGGGCACGTGCAATCTGCGAAACAGTAAAGCCTTCAGGTATGGTAACGGTTATAGTTGTATACCGCCCCTCAACCAGCATATCGATAACCTCAGAAGGCCTCATTGCCGTTCTAAAGGTATAGTCACCCGCTTTAATCTCTTTTTCTATTCCCTTAAACCAGGCCAACCAGCGAAATTTTCTGCTTCCCGAAATAACACCTTCCCTCTCAAGCATGCTGGCTACCTGATTAAAAGGTGTGCCGGTTGGGATCTCAACCGACCGAACACCACCTGGACTTCCAGAGGGAGCATCGAGATACAACCAGACCCCCCAGGCACAACCGAGACCAAGCAGCACCAGAAACAGTATAACTGCCAGTATTGTTTTTGTATTGTTCACTGTTCTATACTAGGATTTTTGGTCCTTACCTGACTGTCAAGGTATCCCTGAAGAATGAGCATTGCTGCAACCTTATCAATAACCCGTTTTCTCTTCTTACGGCTCATGTCTGCTTCAAGCAAAACCTTCT
This sequence comes from uncultured delta proteobacterium, assembly GCA_963752035.1. Taxonomy (GTDB): domain Bacteria; phylum Desulfobacterota; class WTBG01; order WTBG01; family WTBG01; genus CAVVWZ01. The sequence continues at coordinate 14,349 of CAVVWZ010000099.1, forward strand.
CAGCAGCTACAGTTGAAAGCCGTTCATCCCAGGTTATAACAGGTAAAGCACTCTGTTTATTAAACTCTTCAATAAAGGAGAGCACCATTTCTGCAGATGGCCCAAGGGTGTTATTCATGTTTTTAGGTAAACCAATAACAATCTTGGTAACCTCCCGTTCCTCAATCAACTTAAGGAGTTCGCTGATATCATGGTCTAAGCCCTTTCGCTTTAAGGTAGTCACCCCCTGGGCAATCAGGCACAGCTCATCACTTACGGCTACTCCTATGGTTTTACTTCCTATGTCCAAACCCAAAATTCTCATAACAGCCGACCGTCACACTATCAACTCAATTTCTTAACCAGACAGGCAACTCTCTGCCCCAGTTTCCTGCACCCTTCGCTGCTGGATTCATCCGGAGCACCAAGGGCAACAGGACCATAGTGACCGCCCTCCGTAGTGCCCTGAATAATCATTCCATGAATGAGCAGGGCTTTTAGGATATCAAGCACCGTGGTTTCATTGCCACCACCAAGCAGTGCAGATGAAGAAAAACCCGCACCTACTTTTCCGTTAAGTTTACCAAAGTGTTTCACACTTTCATCCAGAAACGATTTAATCTCAGCTGCCATAGTACCAAAATAGGTGGGGGAACCGAAAATCACTCCGTCAGCGTTCAGGAGTTCATCCACTGAAGCCGTGCCAACCTTTTTAAGTACCGGTTCGACTCCTTCTGCACTGACGCCTTCGGCAACAAGGTGTGCCATCTTCTCAGTATTACCCGTTTTAGAAAAGTAGATAATTAAAACCGTTGACATGGTTAATCCCTCCCGTTTCATTCAGCTTTTTATGAATAACAAGTACACTGCCTTTAAAGACAACCGAAGCAATCTCATGGATAGATGAGATTGCTTCGACGTTACCTCGTAGCACAATAGGTTCGAGATTATTCTATGGTATGGAGAATTATTTACTCTCGAACTTATCCAGTTGTTCCTTTCTCAGAATATTTTTCTGGACCTTTCCGATAGAGGTCTTGGGGAAAGTGTCCTTAAACTCCACAAAACTGGGGACCTTGAATTTGGCAAGCCTCTCTTTACAGAAGTTTATAATCTCATCCGCATCCGAGGTCTCACCTTCCTTCAGTACAACCAAGGCCATAATTGCTTCATCCCTTATGGCATCAGGGACACCAACTACTGCCACTTCCTGCACCTTGGGGTGCAGGCTAATAACATATTCAACCTCTACTGCCGCAACGTTTTCCCCTCCCCGCTTTATCATATCCTTCTTCCGGTCAACAAAGTGGAAATAGCCATCCTCATCCATGTAGGCATTGTCACCGGTATACAGCCACCCATCCTGAATGGTTTGGGCAGTCGCCTCGGGATTCTTGTAGTAGCCCTTCATGAGAGTACGGCCAGGCACCCCTTTTACTACCATCTCACCAACTGTTCCATGGGGTACCTCTTGCCCCTCTGCATCCACGACCTTCATCTCATTGCCCAGCCTGACCAGCCCGATACAGTTTCTCTTCATCTCCAGGTCGGGAGGGTTCATGGTGGTCTCTGCCAGGGTTTCGGTCATGCCCCACAGATCACTCAGTGGCACATTAAAACGGGTCTCAAATTCAAGCCACTGATCTTCAGGTATAGCAATAGCATACATGATAAGGCGAAAATCATTGGTTCCGTCCAGTTCATGTTTGGGTTGTGCAAGAATCATTTTTGCCGTCGCGGCAACCAGGCTGGCTGTGGTTGTCCGATGCTGACGGGCTTGCTCCATGTAACGGGTAGCACTGAACTGCTCTGCCATAACAAGGGTCGCACCGGCGGCAAGGGTGGGCATGACGGAGATAAACTGTGCATTGACGTGAAAAAGTGGAAGCACCATAAAGTGACGGTCTTCAGGCACTACCTTATAACCCTGGGCACCAAAGATACCTGCAAAAACGGCATTGGCATGGGTGAGCTGCACGGCTTTAGGCCGTGAGGTGGTTCCCGAGGTAAAGAGCATCATCAAATCATCCTCTGGATCAATATCCACTTCAGGAACATTGGGCTCAGTATCCTTAAGGATATCCTGCATAACAATGGCGTCCGGGAACAGCTTTTTTGTGGGATAGAGAGGGGAACTGCGGGCCAGTATGATGTTCTTGACCTCCGGGCACTTACCCATAATGCTTTGGAACATCTCCATGTAATTGGGCTCGGTAATAATAGCAACCGTATCCGAAAAGTTAACGTAATACTCCATCTCAAAGGCACCGGAAAGAACGTTGGTGGGTATCATAACAGCACCGAGCTTAGCAATAGCAAACCAAGAGAAGAGATATTCGGGGGAATTGAGCAGATGAACAATTATCTTATCGTCCTTTTTTAATCCCCAGCCCGTTAAGGATAGTGGCATACTTGTTGACCTGATCATCAAATTCACGGTAGGTATAACGATGAACATTTCCGAGGCGATCATCGAAGACAATAAATTCCTTGTCAGCATACCGATCTACTTTCATTTCAAGCAGCCAGCGCAAATTTCTGTTACCGATTACATCCATGACCCGTTTCCTCCTCATATAATGTGTTTGTAATTCCCGACCTCACCTGGGATAAACAGTATGGAACTGTATCCAATATAGAGAAAAATGTCAAGGCCCTTATCGTGCGTATTTAATCAGAACCGACAGTATCTTAAGAAGCGCAAATGGAGTCCATCTTTTGGAGTTTCTTAGGAAAATCAAAATGGAAGGCCGGCTGAATCATGGTATGTGGGGATTTGAAAAGAGGTAGTTATGTGAATGGAGCAGGGAGGAACCCACTCAGGGAATGAAGGAAAGGCATAGTAGGCAACTCAACAAATGAGTTGATCAATAGATTACTTTAAGTTTCTGACCCGCATACAGCTGATCATTCCTGTCCAGACCGTTTAAGAAAGCAATTTCTTTCGCCATATTCCGATCATTTGACACCTTTGCGGCAATTGATGCCAGGGTATCGTCGTCCTCAACCGTATAGATTTTGATCCTGCGAATATTGTTGGGAGGACCGTAAGGCATACCATCAAGACGCGCCTTATATTCATCAGCAAGGATCAACTTTCCCTTTTTGTTACCACCACCTGTCCCTGAAATCGCCCTATTGTTCGAATAAACATTGTCCATGGCATAGAGTATCTTGGCCTGGGCCTTTGACCTGTTCATTCTGTCACCAATGTTCGGGTGGGTTGTTAAATACTGGGCATAGCCAGCTGGCCCCTGATAGAGCTTGCCCAGTGTCGCCTGTAATGCAACCATTTGCATGGGGTCGTATCCGGCCTTGAACATGTAGTCAACCCCCTGGGAATCAGCTAAAAACTCCTTTTCTCTTCCGTAACCTAACATCATGGCATCGAAAAGCATACTGCCTGCCATTGCAAGCTCACGGGTAGCTGAGCCCGCAGCCATACCGGCTAGTGCCATGACTTGAAACATGCTTTGCTGGGAAATCATGTTGGCACTATCACGCCCCACCACATGGCCAATTTCATGTGCCAAAACCCCGGCCAGCTCAGCTTCACTGTTCATGGTAGCTAAAATACCCCGGGTAACATAGATGTATCCACCGGGGCATGCAAAGGCATTGACATCAGGACTGTCAAGTACCGTAAAGTGATAAACAAGATTTTTACGGGCACACACTTTTACTAATTTCTGGCCGACCTCATTCACATACTCCTGCATGGCAGGATCGTTATAGTAGCCGAACTGCTGGACAATAAGCGGATCAGACCTTTCTCCGATGGCAAGCTCCTTTTCTTCACTCACAATCATAAGCTGTTTGTCGAGGGTCACCGGATGTACGGCGCAGCCAGAAAGGTATCCTGCCACTACCAGCAACAAAAGGACACCAGATATTGTTCTCACCATCTATATCTCCTCACACAACATGGTTGCGTAGGACAATTAAGCTAAACAATCACATTGCTAAAAAAATGCTTACTACTCAATAAGAATAAAGTTATCTATCTTGTAACACATACACCACATTTGTCAAGTAATAGCATGGGGTCGGGCCACGCTAACCGACTGATATTATTTGG
>CAVVWZ010000100.1:0-4939 GCA_963752035.1 uncultured delta proteobacterium
ATTTCATGTCAACTGTCGAAACGTTGGAAAAAGTGTATGAACCCCACCGGGTTGAGCAGAAGTGGTACAAGTTCTGGTTGGACGGGGGTTATTTTAAAGCTGGCAGGAACAGTTCAACTAAAACCTTCAGCATTGTGATTCCTCCACCCAACGTTACCGGATCACTTCACATGGGCCATGCCTTAAATAATACCCTGCAGGATATCCTTGTCAGGTACAAACGTATGTGTGGTTATGACACACTCTGGATGCCGGGAACTGATCATGCAGGTATTGCAACCCAGAATGTGGTTGAAAAGCAGCTCAAAAATGATGGAATAACTCGCAAAGATCTTGGGCGGAAGCAATTTATAGATACAGTGTGGCAGTGGAAGGGGAAATATGGGGGCATTATTATTGAGCAGTTGAAGCGGCTGGGGGCATCCTGTGACTGGGACCGGGAGCGGTTTACCATGGATGAAGGGTTGTCACAGGCAGTTCGTGAGGTATTTGTGAGCCTCTATGAAGAGGGTTTAATTTATAAAGGTGATTATATTATCAACTGGTGTCCTCGCTGTCATACAGCACTTTCTGATTTAGAGGTGGAACATGAAGAAGTTAAGGGGAAGCTCTATTTGATAAAGTATCCCCTTCAGGGTGGCAGTCAGAGTGTGGTGGTTGCTACTACCCGTCCCGAAACCATGCTGGGAGACACTGCCCTGGCGGTAAATCCCGATGACCAGCGCTATCAAAAAACTCATAGGGACCAAAGCGGTCCTCCCACTGCTGGAGCGGGAGATTCCCATTATTGCTGATGAGTATGTGGATGTTGAGTTTGGGACCGGTGTCTTAAAAATTACCCCTGCCCATGATCCCAATGACTTTGATATTGGCACTTCCCATTCCCTGGAGAGAATCCAGGTGATTGATGAAGCAGGTGTCATGAATGATCAGGCAGGGCCCTACAAAGGACTGGATCGTTACGACTGCCGTGATGTGATTCTGAAGGACCTTACTGACAAGGATCTTGTCAAAGGCATAGAAGAACACGACCATCACATCGGCCACTGCTACCGGTGTAAAACAGTAGTGGAACCGCTTATTTCCAAACAGTGGTTTGTGAAGGTCAAACCCCTGGCGGAACGTGCTTTAGAGGCGGTTGAACAGGGGGAAACGGTTATCCTTCCCCGCAACTGGGAAAAGACCTATTTTGAGTGGATGCGTTCTATACGGGACTGGTGTATTTCACGTCAGATCTGGTGGGGTCACCAGATTCCCGCGTGGACCTGCATGGAGTGTGGTAAGATCACTGTTGCCCGTGAAGATCCGGATCAGTGTGCTCACTGCCAGAATACCAGCATAAAACGGGAAGAAGATGTCCTCGATACCTGGTTCAGCTCAGCGCTCTGGCCTTTTTCCACTTTGGGATGGCCGGAAAAGACCCCAGAACTTGCCGCATTTTATCCCACATCTGTTTTAGTGACCGCCTTTGATATACTCTTTTTCTGGGTAGCTCGGATGATGATGATGGGCATTAAATTTATGGGAAAAGTGCCCTTTAAAGAAGTTTATATCCACGCCCTGGTGCTCGATGTGGAAGGGAAGAAGATGAGTAAGTCAAAGGGCAATGTTATTGATCCCTTAACGGTAATGGATGAATATGGGACTGATGCTTTCCGCTTTACGCTGGCAGCCCTCTCGGTTCAGGGACGGGATATGCGCCTTGCTGAAGAACGGATCAAGGGATATCGCAATTTTGCAAATAAGATCTGGAATGCCGCTCGCTTTGTGTTGATGCATGTGGCTACCTATGATCCAGACCTGGTTTCACCTGAAAAGTCTCCTGATGAACTGGCAGACCGGTGGATTGTAAGCCGTCTGCAACGGATCACTAAATTAGTGGAAGAGACACTAAAGGAGTACCGGTTTAACGAACTTGCTCATGAGCTCTACCAGTTCGTGTGGCATGAAGTGTGTGACTGGTACCTGGAGTTGATAAAACCTGTAATGACCCAAGATGACGGAAGTGATGCAAAAGCCATGACCCAGCGCACTATGCTTGAGGTGCTGGCAACTTCTCTACAGTTGCTTCATCCCGTTATGCCCTTTATAACTGAGGAGATATGGCAGAAGCTCCCCGGTACCCGTGAGAGCATCATGATTTCTCCTTTCCCTCAGTGCAATCCTGAAAAAATAGATGTGGATGCTGAAGAAAAGATGACGGTCATAGTGGATGTGGTTAACAGTATACGTGCTATCCGCTGGGAGATGAATATTGCCCCTTCTCAGAAAGTTGATGTGATTCTTGTTTCTCTCAATGCAGAGCGTCGAGAGGTGCTCAGTCGGCATATGTCATATATCCAGAACCTTGCAAAAGCCAGTCTGGTGACGGTATCTGACCAGGTACAGAAACCGGAGTCGGCTGCTACGGGAGTAGCCCACGAAGTGGAGATATTTATTCCGCTCAAGGGAATTATTGATTTTACTGAGGAAGAAAGGCGGTTGAACAAAGAGATCAATAAAATCAAGAAAGAGCGTGCTACGGTTACAAAAAAACTTTCAAACGAGAGCTTCCTCAGCAAGGCCCCTCCGGACATTATTACTAAAGAGAAGAACAAAGAACAGGATTTAGGTGAGAAGCAGGAAAAACTTGAGACCAGCCTCAATCGTATTCGCAAACTTATTGCAGAGTAAAGGATCGTTATGGTTACCGTAGATAACCTTATTGATCAGGCACTGAGTGAAGATATTGGAGATGGGGACATAACCACCTCCTCTATACTGGAAAAACCACTGGAGGTTACAGCACATCTCGTCGGTCAGGAATCGTTAATTGTAGCTGGTCTTGATATCTTTCGTCGTGTCTATGAAAGACTGGACCCAGTCCTGCAGGTTAATAAATTGTGTGAAGACGGAGACAGGATTAACCGGGATGATATCATTGCTGAGGTGAATGGAGATGTGTCGTCCATTTTAAAGGGAGAACGGGTTGCTCTCAATTTTATCCAGCGGCTCAGTGGTATTGCGACCATGACCCGTGCGTTTGTATCCAAGGTAGAGCCCTACTCTGTTACAATACTTGATACACGCAAAACGACACCCGGATTGAGAATGCTGGAGAAATATGCTGTTGAAATGGGAGGAGGGAAAAATCACCGTTTAGGCCTCTTTGACGCAATCCTGATCAAAGATAATCACATTAATGCAGCCGGCAGTATAAAAAATGCTGTACGGAAAGTGAAATCCCACCTGCCGAGTGGTTTTACTGTTGAGGTTGAAGTGAAAAATCTTGTAGAAGTCAAAGAAGCCCTTGATTGTGGTGTTAACACTATTATGCTTGATAATATGAGTGTCGAGGAAATGCAGGAAGCGGTAGCCCTTATAAATAAAAGGGCTCTGGTTGAGGCTTCGGGAGGGGTGAAACTGGAGACGGTTGAAGCGATAGCCCGTACCGGAGTGGATTATATTTCGGTAGGTGCCCTTACCCATTCTGTAAGGGCTGTGGATATGAGCCTGAAGGTTTGTGGAAGCCGGCATTTTTGATTGTGTTCCCTGCCCGCACCAAATGTGGGTATAGGTGCCAAGAGCGTCATTGTGACCCTGAAAGGCGCGGCAATCTCAGTGCAATGGAGGCTATGTTTTTTTCATGAGATTGCTTCGTCGCTCTGCTCCTAACCTTCGGCCGCCTGCCCGAGCTGACGCACGTGTCGGCCAGGGGGCAAGTCCTCGCAATGACAGTTGATTTTTTCATGTGTTGTAGGAGAGGTTTTGAAGGAAGCCATGTTACTAGCGATTGATGCAGGAAACTCAAATATCCTCGTAGGTGTTTATAAAGGTGATACCCTGGTGCATGAGTGGCGTCTCTTAACTGAAGCAGAAAAGACGGTTGACGAGTACGGCATTCTTTTTCAAAATCTCTACCGGTCAGCACACCTTACCATTGAAGAAACTGAAGACATAATTATCTCATGTGTAGTCCCACCGCTCTTGAGCACCTTTGATGAGCTCTGCACAAAATACTTCCATCGCAATCCTCTCATTGTCGGACCTGGCGTTAAGACAGGTATTCCCATTCACTATGATAACCCTCGAGAGGTGGGTGCTGACCGTATTGTAAATGCTGTTGCTGCCTATGAGACCTATAACAAGAGTCTTATTGTGGTCGATTTTGGAACGGCAACCACCTTCGACTGCATCTCAGCGCAAGGGGAGTATTTAGGTGGTGCCATAGCTCCGGGTATCATGGTTTCTTCTGAAGCCCTCTTTCACAAGGCTTCAAAGCTACCCCGGGTGGAACTGGTTAAACCAGAAACGGTTATTGGGAAGAATACTATTACAAGTATGCAGGCAGGTATTATCTATGGCTATGTGGGATTGATTGACGGTATAGTCAACCGAATGAGGAAAGAGATGGGAGGTGATCCATTGGTGATTGCCACAGGTGGATTGGCACCGCTCATTGCCCCTGAGTCTGAAACTATTGAAGAAGTTGATGAGTATTTGACCTTAAAAGGATTACATATTATTTACGTGAAAAATAAGTAGGAAGAAGGAGCCGGTGATGTTTATTATCGTAAACCTGTTAGATGCCATTGCTATAATTATTCACTATGTATTAACTATCTACATGTGGTTAATCATTGCCAGGGCACTTATTTCCTGGGTGAATCCAGATCCCTACAACCCTATTGTAAATTTTCTCAATCAGGTTACTGAACCGGTGCTCTATCAGATCAGGCGTTACCTTCCTTTCCGGAACATGGCTATTGATTTCTCTCCCATAATAGCATTTATAATCATTATTTTTCTCGACCGGTTTCTGGTAGGCACTATACAGGATCTAGTGGTGCGTTTGAAATGATGACTCTAGCCAATAATACAGGAAACCACAGAGGACACAGAGAACAAGAGAGATACTGGATGCTTCAGGTTACATGTTACAAGTTTTCCTTCTCCCCTC
>CAVVWZ010000101.1:0-11188 GCA_963752035.1 uncultured delta proteobacterium
CGGGTGTGATCGGGTTTCAACTGGCTATTTGTATGTCGATGGTTTTAGCAGTTATACAATAAGAATATGTCCGTCGCCAACTCAAGAGTGTTGCTTAGGAGGTTGTCTTGGCAATGGGAGCTTATGGATGTTGGCAATGTAGAAAAATTCGTCCAGCCACGTCATCAATTACGACAACCTCTACTACACAAGTAACTACATCCGTACCATCAATCCCCTGGCAATTTTCTCTATCCGGGCATGTGACGGGTGATAGTACCTCTGATATTACTATACAGTTGAAAGGAGCAGATTCCAGGGCAGTTAACACAAACGAAACCGGCTACTATGAGTTTTCTGATTTAAAGCATGGCTACTACACTATTACTCCCCAAGCGAAGGAATTTGTATTTGAACCTCGCAATTATGTTGTTCAAAGTCTTTCTGGTAACTTACCTCATATGGACTTTGTTGCACGACCAATATTACAATACCTTCCTTGTCCATTAGAGATATTGTATGGAAGTAACTCAGAAAAAGTAAAACTGTTACGATACTTCCGTGACAACATTTTAAACAAAACTCGAAGCAGGTCGTGAATATAGTAAACTTTACGACCAGTGGAGCTCCTTATATAGTGGAAGCGATGGAAAAAGATGAAGGGTTTAAGTCGGAGGTGAAGGCGATAATTGATGGAATTATTCCAGCATTGAGAACATTAGTAAAATAGACTTATTCTTAAAACGAATAGCATTAAACAGCCCCTTGCCGAAATTGAGGCTGTGTCATAATCCCTGCGGTCATTGCGAGCGACCAAAGGGAGCGTGGCAATCTCCTTTTGTCAACTCACTTATGAGATTGCTTCGGTCGTTTTACTCCCTCGCAATGACATTGTGACACAGCCTCAAAATTATGGAGGGGCTGTTTTCATTATGTAGTCACAATTACACACATGCAAGATATCGATCCACCGCAATAAAACACGGCCTCTTTATTAATGAGACCCTACCGGTTATGGCCTGCAAATCCTACCGACGGATTGGTATTATTCCACCCCTCATAATGAAGAATGCTCTAGACTTTTCAATTAAGAGGTGGTAGGAAGAAAGGAATAAATTCCATGAGGTATTTCTTTCCATTCCAAGTGCACTGTTTTTTTGGCTTCTTTCACCTAAAGGTTGTAACTATTTAGGGTTTATAAATTTATGTACTCAATCCCCGATTTCTAACGGTGTGATGGAGAAGAAGTATGTTACACTTGAGATAAACGAATTAACTGAAAAGGATATCAAGTGGCAGACAATGGTGATTTAAAGGAAATAATTGCGCTGAAGGAATTGGTGAAGAGCCATGGGTTACAAATTGAAGCCTTGCGAAGATTACTTGTAAAAAAAGAATTCATAACTGCACAGGAATGCATTGATGAGCTTCTTGAGCTCAAAGCTGAGATGGCAGAAAAAGAAGAGAGTACGAAGGTAGAAGAGAAAAGAATCAATCCACGATTGAATATTGGGGTTACGGTTTTTTGCAATGGGGATTATCGAAGAACCAGGGATTTATCAAATCATGGAGTTTTTATTAAGAGAAATGAGCAATCACATTTACAACCAATTGGTTCTGAAATTTCTATGGATTTTGACTTCCCCAGCAGGGTGAGACTAATGCCAGCCAAAGGTATTGTTAGGCACCACGGAATTAATGACGATGGCATGGGGATTTCTTTAATAAACATCAAGGAGAGACACAAGGATTTTTTGAAGAAGTTTGTAGCGAGTTACCTGTAAATTTTCAGAACCTTAACGGAGTTTTTGACTCTTAGAAAAGCATACCTTGAAAAAGTACCTACAAAAATGTGCAGGTGCTTTTTTTATAATGTGATCACAAAAGTGTCACATGAAGTTTTAATCAACAGAATGATGATTACACTTAGGGCAAAGGTATGTTGTCTTTTGAAAAGTGATCTTTTCTTCACCGTTAACCCTGTTTGCCTGTATGGTCTCGTTTTTACTCCAACCACTGCTGTATACTACCATGTAGAGAGAGCAATTTCCATCAAAAGGGAGGGTCAAATCCCATAGTGGTTTTCCATTATCCTCCCGACTTTCTTTAGAACAGGAGCAGCACGTTACACACTCTCTTTGTTTAAACTGAATTATTTTTCCCATTTTTCCTTTTTAGGTTCAGTAAAGGTTACTAAACGAACGGCATGTTGCAGGTTGTCTCTTATTACAAAAAAGGAGAAATGACATTCTTGGCACTCTCCTCTTTTTGAGTAAGGCAACCATTGTCCTATAAATATCTTATCGGCACATTGAGTGAATTGCTTGAATGTGGACAAACAAAAAGGGAGCAATGGCATTACCAAAACTCCCTTATATATGGGGGGAAGGAGGGGGTTTCACCCCATACAAAAAAATACTAATGAAAAAGCTCTCAATTATTACTACTAACGTATGACTAGCTTTGGGGTTTCAGATTTTGTTAGGATTAATAAAATTTCTTGAGCCTCAGACAGGTGATACTTTTAGCACCGAGCATTTTGGATTAAACCGGCACATTTTGCCTGGAAAATCTTTAATGTCACCATAAATTATTGCTCAGGACTATCTATGGCTACAATAGAAAAAACCCCCAGCAATGAAGCTGAGAGCTCTACCCCTCCTATTGGTTAATTTAAATATATACCACAAAAAACCATAAACGTTCAATAGGATCTATTTTCTGATTTTACGCTAAATTCATGAAAATCCTTCAACAGTGCTTGTTGATTACTTGTGGATAAGTCCTGTAATAAGATACAAATCCTCAGTTATTATTATACTTTTAGCACTTTGTTCAAATTTTGACCACTAAAAATATTCAATAAAAACAAGATATTACCAATAGTAGCTGGTTATTTCTACGATCATCTGTGGCCGTGTGCATTTTTGAACACTAGTTATCCACAGGAAAAACAAATCAACACAATATATTGTGCTCTATAAGTTATTATATAGGAAAAAATGGTGAAGGAATGCACATCAATGAAAAGCAATTACATGGCAGACAAAAAAAGAAGGGCGATAACCAAAAAGGAGGGGATGTTGCTCACTCAATACCCCTTCAAATATTGTTTGTGCAATCGGCAAACTTACAGGATACTTTAAAGAAATAATAATGGGAAATGGTGTTGCCCTTTCGACCTGAAACCCTTTACCTCCATTTCGCACCATTCCCCATCACAATAGAAAGGAGAAGCCATCTGATGGCATCATTACAATACACTAAGTTGTGATGTAAATATAGTCAACATCTTTTTTACTAACTCATTTTTCACCTTTGAGGGTAATGTCTTTGCTGTTAAAAAACAGTGCTACTTTTTCAATATCTCCCATTAATTCAAGACCACCTACAAAATAACTTTTTTTATCTTCAATCCACCTTACTGCCCCGGTAATGCAAAGAGGACCATTTTTGCCATCAGTCAACAGGTCAATAATTACAATTGCAGGGACTGGGATTTTTTCCCGGGTATGAAATATGATGCCCATTCCTTTAAGGTTTTTATTAATATTAATAATGGTGCAATCTTCCCACCCCTTTTTTCCTTCTTTCAGTGTATATTTAGCTTGATGTTTTAGAAGGACTCTTCTGAAACTTCTTTCTTCAAATTCAGAGTATGATTTGCTGTTTTCCATTCCCACCAGCCTCAGTTCCTTTTAACTTCCAAGAATAATCCCAAAGTCATGTATTTTACATAAAATCCCATTAAGATTAAGCAATGTATATTTATTTTCGGTATTATTTAATTAAATCTTTACACTTTTTATGAGAAATTTTGAAGTAAAAAATCAGAATTTTTCTTACTTTTCTTTGCGTGTTCTGAAAGTGGATAGTTAAACTTCCATCAATGAAAGCAATTATAGGGCAGGCAAAAAAAGAAGGGCGATAACCAAAAAGGAGGGGACCTTTCATAAAACAGTTATCTGCCCTTCAATACCTCTAATGAGGTAGACAAACTATAGCCCAATGTGCAAAAGATTGCAAGAGTATATTTTATGTATAAACTATGGCACCACTGCAACAGCCATCCGTAAAATATAAATGTCCCAAAAGCGTCACACAAAAAAAGGGATAGCTGATTAACAATTAGCTAACCCCTTGATTTTACTGGTGGAGCTGAGGGGGCTCGAACCCCTGACCTTTTGACTGCCAGTCAAATGCTCTCCCAGCTGAGCTACAGCCCCACGATAATTATTAAATATCTGTTCGTAGGCTTAATTATTAGTTAAAACGTTGTATTTGTCAACCCCTTTCCCTTCTGGAAATAACGCTGCCGTACTATTTCATAGAGTGCGATTGCCCCTGCTGCTGAAGCATTGAGTGAAGAGATGTTTCCTCTTAACGGAATGTTGACGAGAAAATCGCACTTCTTTTTGATTAAAGGTCTTATACCTTCCCCTTCACTTCCTATAACCAGTGCCAGGTCGAGGGTCGCATCAATTTCATAGAGGCTGGTTTTGCTTTCTGCACAGGTTCCCACAACCCATGCCCCACTTTCTTTCAAAGCATCAACAGCATTTCCCAAGTTGGCTACCCGTGCAATGTTGGTATGTTCCGCGGCCCCTGCAGATGCCTTAAAAACCGCCCCGGTGATAGGAGCTGCCCGGTGCTTTGCGGTGATCACTCCATGGACACCAGAGGCACAGGCTGTTCGTATCAATGCACCCAGGTTTTGCGGATCTTGAATGCCGTCTAAAACCAGAGCCAGCAGTTTCTCACCGGAGTTCTTCCAGATGTCAATAATGTCATCTATATCACCCTCACGGTGTGATGCAACCAGTGCAATCACGCCTTGATGGGATTTAGTCCCGGACGTTCTATCCAGTACACGCTTCTGCTGGTATTCAATCGGGATCCTGGATTTTTTTGCAAGGTCTACAAGCGGGATAATTCCCTTTGTTCCCCTTTCTCTGGCAAAAATGATCTTTCTTATCCGGGATTTCCCGACCTTAAGCAGCTCACTTACCGGATTGATTCCATAAATAATATCTGACACCTCTTACTCCACCTCTCGCGCTATCTCCTGTGCAGTCTTGAGCGGATCACTGGCCTTGAGTATGGGACGACCTATTACCATAAAAGTTGAACCTGCTCGAAGGGCTTCTTTAGGAGTTACGACGCGTTTTTGATCATCAAGAGAAGTGTCCTGTGGTCTAATGCCGGGAGTGACGATGATGAAATCATTTCCGCATGCCGCCTTGATACGCTGTGCCTCTTGTGCAGATGCTACAACACCATTAACACCTGCCTGTTTAGCAAGGACGGCTAGGCGGGAGACGGCTTCTTCTATGGGTAAGTCAATCCCTATTGCACCCAGATCTTCCTGTTTCAGGCTGGTGAGAATAGTAACGGCTACGATGAGGGGTGGAGGTGTAGACATGGTACGGGAACTGTTGATACACGAGATGACTGCTTCCTGCATCATTTTCATTCCACCCATGGCGTGGATGGTCAACATAAAAACCTTGAGCTTCGCGGCTTCTTCCACCGCACGTGCGACGGTGTTCGGGATATCGTGATACTTTAGGTCTAAAAATACCTTGCCCTTGTGATCGTGAATCACTTCAATGATTTTGGGACCACAGCGAGTGAAAAGTTGCTTTCCTACTTTAAAGATACCTATGGTAGTGCTGAGTGTCTTTACAAAGTGCTCAGCCTCTTCAAAGGTTTCAACATCAAGGGCTAGAATGATCTTTTCTGATGCAGGGCTCATGGTTGCTTTTTCAATCTCTCGGCAGTAATGATTTCTTTCAGCTGGTTTAAGGCCTCGTTAAAATTATCATTTACAATTTGGTGTTGGTACCAGCTTGCCTGATCAATTTCATGTTTAGCTTTATTAAGGCGCGTTTTGATAACCTCTTCACTGTCGGTTCCACGCTGGGTCAGACGTTCTTCCAATTCAGTGTAAGATGGCGGTAAAATAAAGATAGTAATACTGTTCTTATATGATTTTTTGAGACGCTGTGCACCAGCATGGTCGATGTCGAAAATGACATCCTTCTCCTTTTTTCTGCATTCTTCTACGGTAGACTTTGCAGTTCCGTAATAGTTTCCGTAAATCTTAGTCCATTCGACCAGCTGGTCTTTTTCAATCATTTCCATGAATTTGTCGTGTTGCAAAAAGTAGTAATCAATCCCATCTTTCTCGTGATGGCGCGCTGGTCGGGTAGTACAGGAAATAGAAAAATGTAAGTCGGGCACAAGATTTATTACTTCCCTGCACAGGGAAGTTTTACCGGCCCCTGAAGGTGCTGATACTATGAACAGAAGTGTTTCGTGTGACACAACTAGTCCTTGGAAAGGGGTTTTACTTGAGGATGTGTATAGTACACTATTCGATATTTTGAACCTGTTCCCGCATTCGCTCAAGTTCATTTTTGATCTCTACAGCTCTGAGAGAAATGTTGGCATGGTATGATTTGGAGCTTATAGTATTTACCTCTCTATGGAGTTCCTGAATTAAAAAATCCAGTTTTCTGCCCACAATGTCATCAGCATCTAACCACTGCCTGAATTGAAGAATGTGGCTCCGGGCTCTGACCAGCTCTTCTTCAATGTCACTTTTTTCAACCAGGTAGGACACTTCTTGAACCAGCCTTGCTTCGTCGAGTTCGATGTCTGTGCAGAAGGACTGAATCTTTTCGCGCAGGGTTTTATGGTGGTGGTCAGACGTTTCGTCTGCAAGGGTTTTTATTTCATCAAGCAGGTGTTCAATTTTTTGTAACCGTGAGAGGAAGTCCTCTCTTAGTTGTGATCCTTCAACTTCACGCATTTTTATCAGGGCATCCAGGGCGGAAGAAATAGGCCCCTTCAAGAGCTCCCAATCGTATACACCATTCTGATTAGTTGTTGGAAGAACGAAAATATCTTTTTGTGCCGTAACCTGATTGAGAGTGATTTCTCCGGGAAGGTGAAGGAGTTCCTTAAGCTCTTTGAGCAGCATGAAATAACGTTGTGCCAGGGGGACATTTAATTCAATATTGAACTCTTCCTGTTCCTTGCTTTCAATTTGAATAGAGAGATCGATTCTCCCTCGCTTGAGACGGGTCAGGATAAGTTTTTTAATTTCGGCTTCAAGGGCAAAACAACGCTGGGGCATTCGCATTGAAATGTCACAGTAGCGGTGATTACTCGATTTCACCTCAACAACGATATCTGCCTGTTCCATCGTATTTTCTGACCGGCCATACCCGGTCATGCTTCTCAACATAAGAACTCTCCTGTGTCATGATGGGTGTGTTAAAAAGAATTCAGAAGTCAAGTAGCCAGAATGCCTAATAAATAAAACAAAATGACCAATGACTAATGGTGGTTATTGTCAGGTTCCTGTAATTGTTTTTGGTATCGCTCCCGTAGCCGGTTGAGTAGTTCAATAATCTGGGTTGAGCCATAATCTGGATAGGTCCATGCTAAGGACTGAAAACTTTTCTTCTTGTAGATAAGGGTCAAATCTGCATAGACGCCATCCCTCAGATAGATACGATGAGCAAATCTTTTGTTGGTTGCCAAAATGAACTGATACAACGTCATGTATCCCGGGTCCAGGTTGATTGTTCTGTTTCCTTCACTGGTGGTGTAGTGAGCTTCGAGCTTGTCGGTGTATTGCTTGACTTCGGGGAATCGTTCTGGATCCAGTAAATCTGCAAATGATATAAGTCTTCTCATCAGCCCTTCGCCCATTTCTGCTTGATAATATTCGGTCATAGTGAAGGGAATAAAGGCACTCATAAAATCTATTTTCCCATAGGATTGAGAGAGTTCGGTAGAGGCCTCGGTGATAAGTTTTTCTTTTCCGGCAATAAGACTAACAATTAATTTAACCGGTTTGGGGATTGAAGGTTGGCTCATTTTTTAAAAAGGATCTTCTCTTATATTGTCAATAAGTTCCTGGGATGTTAACGTTGCAGTTCCCAGTTTGCTTACAACAATACCAGCAGCATGATTTGCAATTACAGAAGCCTCTTCAAAAGAGGCGCCCACAGCTAAAGCCATAGAGAGGGTTGCTATGACAGTGTCTCCTGCCCCGGTGACATCGTATACCTCTTTCGCCTTAGTGGCAATGTGGGTAACCTCCTTTTTTTTCTTTTCAAAGAGGGTCATCCCTTCTTCTCCTCTCGTGATGAGCACTGCATTACACTCCAGGGCGGTCAGCATTCTCCGGCCCACTTTCAACAGGTCGTTCTCGGTTTCTATCGGGATGTCACTGAGCCTCGAAGCTTCTTTAATGTTAGGGGTAATGATGGTGGCATGCTTTTTATATAATGCATAGTTGCTGACTTTAGGGTTGTCGACACAGACCATTATTTTATTGCGCTTGGCCGCTTGCAACAGCTCTTTTAATAAAGCATTTGAGAGGACTCCCTTTGCGTAATCAGAGATGATCAGAGCATGAACACTGTTAAACAGTTCTGTAATGTAGGATACTATCTTTTTTCTGGATGCACGGCTCGGTTCGTGTTTCACTTCCTGATCGTAGCGAACCACCTGTTGGCGGTGATCGGCAATTATTCTTGTTTTTACTGTGGTGGGACGATCAGGTTCCTTAATAATTCCGAGTGAGTCGGCACCTAACAATTTAATTTCACTTGTAAACGTTCTTCCCATCTCATCGTCACCTATAACACCGCAGAGAAATCCCTTTCCAGTGAGTGCATGAAGGTTGTTAAGGACATTGGCTGCCCCTCCTAGGCGATGGGTTTTAGAAGTAACGTTAATAACGGGAACAGGTGCTTCAGGAGAAATGCGGTTTGCACTGCCGTAGATAAACTCATCGACCATCAAATCTCCAATAACTAATACCCTGGCCTGAGAAAAATCCTTTACGTAAGCAATTAACGATTCCGCAGCTGAAGAACGCATAATTATAAGCTCTCTTTCAAAAATGTCATAATAATTCAGTTAGTTGAGCGCCTCATACTAGCTGACTGGTTTAGCTTTGTCAATAATTTGTTATTTCAAAATAATACCTCATTCTCAAGTGGATTTACTTTACATGAGAATGTGTGATGTAAGATTTGTGATATGAGATAAAAAAGCAGTTACCCACATCCCATATCGCAGATCTCATATCCCGTAACAGGTTGAAGTCACAGACTTCTCTTTAAAAAGAGATAGGCGCCGAGAGTACCAAAAACGATATTAGCAGCCCAGGCTGAAAGAAGAGGAGGAAGTAATCCCCCCTTGCCTAAAGAGAGGCCGAAGTTAAAAAAAGCGAAGTAGGTAAACCCGATAATTACGCTAAGCCCAACCCCAAGGGCTATACTTCCACCCCTGCCTAATCTGAGAGCAAAGGGGATAGCAAGTAGGGGCATTATTAAGATGATAAAGGGATAGGATAACTTCGCATAGAGATAGGGGATGTATTCTGGGACTTGGTAGCCGGCCTTCTCGAACTTGTTGATGTAAGCTTTAAGTTCAGCGTAACTCATCTCTTCAGGATCCAGTTTTGCTGCTTTAAAATCATCTGGTGTCTCCTGTAAGGGAAAAATTTCCTCCTGGGCCGTTTCTAAAGTCATTGAACCATCGGGCATAAAGGACCTTGTGACCATATTATAAAAGTGCCATTGGTTATCTATCCACTTGCCTGAACTGGCATCCACCCGTTTGGTCAACACGAAGTCTCTATTGAAATAGTATATGGTGATACCATGCAATGTTTTTGTCTTATGTTCAATAAGATCAATGTTACAGATGGTATCCTCACTGCGGTACCAGAATCTGTTTTGTTTCAACAGGCTTTGTTCTTCCTTTTTCTTAATCCGAATTTTTTCGACATACTCTACCTGTTGGTTTGCGCGGGGCATTATAATCTCTTGGTTAAAAAAAGAAATAAACAGGACAAGGCAGCTTGTGATGATTATGGGTGCAATTATTTTGTACTCACTTATTCCACCTGCGTTCATAGCAATGAGTTCATTATTTCTGGAAAAAAGGGCCAGGGTCAAAAAAGTTGCCAGAAGGATCGCCATAGGGGCCAACCAGTAAAACATCTGTGGAAGTTTGTAGGCGCATAAAAGCATGACGAGATAAAAGGGAGGGTAGTATTTGTGGAAGATATCGAGATATTGTACTGACAGATCGATTACAAAGAACAACATCATGCAGGTGGCCAGGCAGTAGAAAAGTACTGTTAAGAATTCCCTAATAATATATTTAGTAATAATAGTCATGGAAAATCAATTATCTTAATTGTTATTTACTCTGATAACCTCATTACTGTGTTTTGTTCTGGTACTGTCTCACCTGATAAACAAATGCCTCAAGTCTGGTCTTGGTGTTACTGTCCTTTTGGCCGTCATAGGCAAGATTGAGCAGCGGTATGTTATCATAATCTTCACGGCACCTTTTCAAAAGAGCATTTACAATGGTTCCCGGCATGCAGGTAAAAGGCATAGTGTTTATAAGGCCCGCCGCACCCTTGTCAACATAATCGATAGCCTTGCCAATGCTCAATATAGCTTCTCCTTCAAAAGAGGGATGGAGGTAAGGGGATGCTTTTTCTATGATCTCTTCTGTATATGGTTCGCTGGGTATCTTGAATGAGTTGTGAAAGATCTTTGTGAGTTTATGTTCGCTCATCTTTTGTATTTCATTGGTAAGGAAATTAGATAAAAAGCTTCGATAGTCCCCTATCCTGAAACTTCTCCACTTGCTTGTATAATTCGTATAAAGCAACCACTCTGTAAAAGGAGGCAACCATACTTCACATCCCAACCGCTCAAGATTCCCGATCAGGTCTTCATTGCCAAATCTGTTAGACCGTATATAGATTTCTCCAACTATCCCTATGACCGGTTTCCGAGCAGTACCATTCAGTGCAACCGTGTTAAAATCAGCACATGCTTCCTTTAAGAGACGTGGATGTTCCCTCTCGCCGTTGCAGTGCATGGCAGATTTTTTCCAGGTACATTTTATAGAGTGCTTCACTTTCTCCGGGATTCTTCTCGTAGGGGCGAATTTCTCTCAAGCGTTTCTGCAGGGCATCTATGGAAACAATTCCTCTCCAGGCAATCCTGGAAAATCCTTTACCGAGTTCTCCCATCTCCTCATAGAGGCCTTCATCCTGATTAGGGGTGAGAAGGGGGACTTGTGAAAATCCCATCTCATCTAAAACTAAACGGTGGAAGCGGTTGTACTGGCCAAATCGACAGGGCAAGTTCAATTGATT
>CAVVWZ010000102.1:0-7604 GCA_963752035.1 uncultured delta proteobacterium
AAGGTCGTGGTTGTTGTAGACACACTTATAACACCCACGGCAGTATTTAATAGTGTGTTTCACAAGGTTGTACTGCTTAATCTCAGCACCCTCACTGGCGGCTCCTTTTAATGCGCTCTCTGTAAACTGGGAACAGAGTCCTTTGGTACGGGGACTTCCCATATATCCTATTATTTTCATAGCCGAGTACTCCTAAAAAAGGTTAGTGGTTTCCGGGGGCAAACTATATACCATTGCAGAAAAATGTCCACTACTTCAGGACTTTTCACCATATACAATAAGGTGCCTATCACTGACTACCTCTACCGAGAGTTCAGCAAGTCCGCTGCAAACCAGCTGCTGTTCAATTTCCTGGGGCTCAAAAGCCGCAAGCAGTGAATTATAAAAATCCCTCTTGAGGATTTCCGGCTCACTGCCTGAATACTGCTCCACGAGGTACCGAGCTGTTTTTCTGTCACCTGGCCGAAGGAGATCATAAATAAAGATTCTGGTTCCCGGGACTGCATGCTCTCCAATAGTATTCCAGAGAGCAGAGGGTTCATGCAAATGATGGAGAAAACTGGTGCTTATGATCACAGCATATGTTCTCCCGGGGAATGTTCACACCAGGAATCAAACCTGTTAGAAACGTAATAGCCTTTCCAGCCTCTCCTTCATCGCCCTTTCGCCTGTTGCCCAGGTCAATCATTGCAGCAGATCCATCTACAGCAACAATGGATATCCCCGGAAAACGTTTTGCAAAACGGAATGTTACATCTCCAGGCCCGCACCCCAGATCGAGCATGTGTCCCTTGATTGCAACTCCAGGGAATACCGAGTCAAAAAACTCAATCACTCTTCTATGAGGTTCTTCAAAGTCAGCATGGGCATATGCCTCAGCCTGCTCTCTTTCACTCATTAACTCCGGCTCAACGATCCTATCCATTTATAATTTTCTACTTCTCCATGTGAATTATGAAAACTCCCTATAGCATATAACAGACCGGAGGTAAACCCCCTAAATTCATTGCGGAATTTAAAAACAGAAGTCAGGAGTCAGAAGACAGTAGGTAAGAAGAAATGCCTAAAATGATCTAAATTGCCTAAATTAAAAGACAGGAGTTAGGAAACAGAATATCCATTAGTAATTAAAAGGACTAAAGGGATTGGAGTAATAGGTTGCAGGTTCCAAGTTACGGGTTGCAAGGGAAGATTTAAAGGCACCGCAGAGGCGCAAAGAGCGCAAAGAAAAATTATAATTAAGATATAATAAATTAAGTAAAAGAGTCCTCGAAACAGCCAGGGAAGTATTCAGTGTAAAAAAAGGATAACAATTGTTCTTTACCTTTTAAAACCTTTGCGCACTTTGCGTCTTTGCGGTTAGAAACAAGTTTGAATTTGTCCTTCGACTTGGTTCAGGATGGTGAGTTGACCGAACCATTTGGGATTTGTTCTTTGGGATTTATGCTTATTTCCCTTAAGATAAAGGGGGGTAGAATAAATAAATATAAAGGTTTTTTTCGTTTTACCGACTTATATTATAAATCATCGAGCTTAATACCTAACCTTATACACGGATGACAATGGACAAGGTAACAGTACAAAACGGCACAAAGGGCATCGGAGATCTGCTGCTTAAAGAGGGCATAATCTCTGCCGAACAACTGCAACAGGCAAAGAGTGAACAGTCACAGCACGGACAGCAACTGGAACATCATCTGGTGAAACTGGGTCTCATTGATGAAAATACCCTCGCCTGTTTTTTAGCCAGACAGTATCAGCTCACCTTTGTATACCTCTCAGACATGGAAATAGAACAAGAGTGCCTTGAGAAAGTACCTCTCAAGACAGCGCTAGAACTCAAAGTAATGCCCATGTACATAACCTCTAACGAGATCGCCATTGCCGTTTCTGACCCTTCTGATATGTCGGCGGTGAATAAATTAGAGTTTATCACTGGACTCAAGGTTAATCCTTTTGTCGCGAAGAAATCGGACATACTCAACACTATCAGTGAATATTATCATCACAAAGATAACGGTTCCTCTGACCAGGCAATGGAAAGTTCCTTCCAGGATTCTATCGATGCCCTCAGCTCAGAATACGGGTCAGATGAAGATTTGGAAATTGTGCACGAAGAAGAGGAAGCAAGCATCTCCGACCTCAAAAAGGCCGTGGAGGATGCCCCCATAATAAAACTTACCAACTTTATTTTACGTGATGCCATTAATAAAAGGGCAAGTGATATCCACATTGAACCCTTCGAAAAAACATTTAGAATCCGCTTTCGCATTGACGGTGTTCTTAAAACCGTTCAAACCCCCCCCCGTAATCTTCACGCCGCCGTTGTATCACGTTTTAAAATAATGTGCGATCTTGATATCACCGAAAGAAGACTGCCCCAGGATGGTCGTATGATGATTAAGGCAGAGAACAAGGCTATTGATTTCAGGGTGTCCTTCCTTCCAAGCATGTTCGGTGAAAAGGTGGTAATCAGGATCCTTGATAAAACAGAT
The DNA here is from genome assembly GCA_963752035.1 of uncultured delta proteobacterium. Classification (GTDB taxonomy): domain Bacteria; phylum Desulfobacterota; class WTBG01; order WTBG01; family WTBG01; genus CAVVWZ01. The sequence goes on from CAVVWZ010000102.1 coordinate 2,496, forward strand.
CTCATTTTGGATACACGGGAGCTGGGATTGGAGGATAAAACCTTAGAACTCTTCGAAAAAGCCATTCACTCCCCGAATGGGATGGTTCTGGTAACAGGTCCCACCGGAAGTGGTAAAACTACCACACTCTATTCAGCTCTAAACACGATTAACAGTGAGGACGTCAATATTATAACTGCCGAAGACCCGGTGGAATTCCATCTGGATGGTATCACACAGGTTCAGATGAAAGACAAGATAGGGCTCAACTTCCCGGCTGCCTTACGTTCTTTTCTACGGCAGGACCCCGATATCGTTATGGTAGGGGAAATTCGCGATCTGGAAACGGCCAATATTGCCATTAAAGCAACCCTCACAGGACATCTCGTATTCAGCACCCTCCACACCATTGATGCACCCAGTACGATAATAAGGCTCATCAACATGGGCATAGAACCAATCCTCGTCTCCTCCTCCGTTCTTCTTGTGGTGGCACAACGCCTCCTGAGGGCAGTCTGCAGAAATTGCAAACAGGAGGAAGAGGTATCTGAAGAAACACTTCTTCAGCTGGGCATCAAAAGTGACGACACCGGTACGGTCAAATTTTACAAGGGAAGAGGATGTGATGCCTGCAGCAACACCGGTTACAAGGGACGTGTAGCCATTTACGAAATGATGCACATAACAAAGGGCATAAAGGAACTGATTCTCAACGGGGCAACAACAGCTGAGCTAAAGAGGGAGGCTGTTAAGTCAGGAATGGATACACTGAGGGTAAGCGGCCTCAAGAAAGTTGTGCAGGGAATAAGCACCCTTGAAGAAGTGCTCAGAGTTACGGTTGGGGAAGAAGAGTAGAATAGTTTTCACCCTCATTATGCTTATTTTTATAGGGAGGTCTTTGCAATGAGCATCCAAAAGGACAAGATAGAAGGTTTCGTTAAACGTATCGGCCAGCTTCCAACACTGCCGACTATAACGACAACACTGAAAACAGTCATTAACAAACCTTCGTCTTCAGCTGAAGATGTTGCCCATCTCATTGAGAAGGATCAGAGCTTATCCGCCAAGGTACTTAAGACGGTAAACTCAGCCGCATACTCCCCAAACAGTGAAATTACCAGTATTAAACATGCCGTATCCATGATTGGATTCAACGAGATTAACAAAATGGTGCTGGCTATTTCAGTCTTTGAGTCCCTCAAAGGAAGTGGTTCTAACGGATTTAACCGGGCAGGCTTCTGGATCCACTCTCTGGGATGTGCCATTTTCAGCAGCAACATTGCTATAGAACTCGATTATCCCAAAGCTGATGACGCCTTCACTGCGGGACTTATGCACGATATTGGAATAGTTGTATTAGACCGGTTTTTTCAACCAGAGATGGCACAGGTTCAGGAAACCCTGGAACGTGAACCCATGCTTTTTTGCGAAGCAGAAAATAAAGTAATGGGATTTGATCACACCCTTCTGGGAGAATGGCTTTTAACAAACTGGCACATTCCATCAAGTGTCTGTGCTGCGGTCAGACACCATCACCAGCCTTTTTCCCAGCGGGAGGGAAGTCCTGAGGCACAAGACCTTATTGTAGACATCGTACATATGGCTGATGTGATCTGCTGCAATCTCGAAATCGGGGATAGTGGTAATAAAATCCCTATCAAATTTAATGACGAACACGCTGAGCGTATCTCCATAGAAGCCCCTGCCTTAGAAAAGATCACCGCAAGGGCCCAGGAACAGATAGAAAAAGATTCAAGCATCTTTGCAGGATAACAAATAACCACAAATCCCAAGCCCCAAATAACAAATTACAAATGGTTCGACCAGCTCACCATCCTGAGCCAAGTCGAAGGACAAATCCAAAATATCAAATGTTCAAATAAAAGTTCCTCTCGCCAGCCACCATCATCCAACATCCAGTATCTAGTAACCCATCACATCTTTTTCTTATTTCTGACTCCTTTGTTTCATTTTGTATTGACTGATCTTGCATCATGGGTCCTGTATCTTGCCTCCTGCATCATGGGTCATGCATCCTGTATCATGCATAAATACCAGGCAAATTGACAAAGATGCTTGCTTGTGTCATACTTTATTTATAAACTATGCTAACAATAATAAATCCTTTTGGTGTTCCCCTCTATACATTTCAATTTTTTAATAGTTAATAACATCAAAAAAAGGAAAGGAACAGGGCGGAAATCATGGTTACTGTTACAGCACACATAAAGGGAAAAACGGGGCTGGAGGAGAAGCTTCAAGAAGAGCTTATATCACTTGTTGAACCTACACGTTCTGAAGCGGGCTGCATTTCCTATGATCTTTACCGGGACCAGGAAAACCAATCCATCTTTATGTTTTACGAAAGCTGGCAGAGTAAAGGTGATCTGGAACAGCACTTGCAAAAAAGTTATTTAAAAAATTTCATGGCAAAGGCTGATGAGTTACTCGCTGAACCCGTTACCATTTCCTTGTGGGAAAAGGTTTAGCGGATAACCGGAGGGTCTCTCTCCCCAACCACCTTCTGAAGAGGAACATCCACCATGGCAAAAACTATTACAAAAGTCCTGCTCATTGACGATAGTTTTGAACATGTCTCTTTTGTTGAACAAACGGTGAAAATGGGGTTCCCTCAGGTATCAATAGATGCGGCACTTTCCCAGTCAGATCTTCACAAATACGTTGAAGAAAACCACTACTCACTTATCCTCTTAAAGTGTGCCCTTAACTGGGGGGTTGCACAGGAAATAGTGGCCTCTATTCACCAGAAAGGTCATGATAGTCCGGTTGTCGTGCTGGGAGATTGTGAGAGAGAAGAAGAGGCAGTCGAGCTCATGCGGCAGGGAGCATATGATTACATACTTAAAACAGAAAAATTTTCCACGACACTTCCTGTCGTAATGGAAACGGTATTTCAAAAATACAGGGAAAGAAGGGAAAGAAAACGCCTCGAGCTGCAGCTCAAAAACTCTGAGAAGATGTACCGATCACTGATTGAAAGCATGCATGATGGTGTGTGCATGGTCAACAGAGACTTTCAGATTGTGCTGGCAAATCAATCCCTGATGAACCACTTAAGTAATGGGACTGATGAACTTATTGGCAAAAGATGCTATGAAATTCTACAAAATTCTTCGAAACCGTGCGAGGGCAAAGATCACCCATGCCCAACAAGAGAGGTTTTGAAAACGGGGAAACCAGCCAGTGTTACCCACAGTCACATTTCCAACAGTGGGGATATTGTTTTTGAAGAGATGAATGCCTATCCCATTTTCAGTGAGGAAGGGGATATCACACATGTGGTAGAAGTCGTACGGGATATAACCAGCAGAAAAAAATTGGAAGAGCAAATTCTTAAACAGGAAAAACTTTCCGTGCTGATTGAAATGGCAGGGGCAACTGCCCATGAATTAAACCAACCCCTCACGGTAATGCTCCCCATGCTGGAACAGGCCCTGAGTCAAGTTGACGAACACCACTCCCTTTTTAAAGATTTAAATACAATTCAAAAACAGTGCATGCGGATGGCAGATCTGGTAAGAAAGATCAGTGAAATAACCACCTATAAGACTAAACCCTATGTTGGTGACATTCAAATCATCGATATTACCAAGGCATCACAACCTTCAAAAATAGTTGCACACAACCTGATAGCATCTCTGCTTACTGCGCTTGATAAGTATTCTGTTATTATCACTGACGAAAGTGGCCTCATCACCTACTTTAATAAATATTCTGAAGAGCTTTTAGGATACCCCGCAGAGGAGGTGGTATTTAAGAAAGATGTTCTCTTCTTCAGTAAAAAAGAACCTCAGTTAAAGACTATTTCGGAAAGTCGTGCCCCGGCACTTAAAAAAGGTTTCTGTAATCGAAAAAAAACAGTACTATCTCAAGCAGGAAAGGAAATTGACATCGATTTGTGTTTCGCACCGCTTAAGGATAGCCAATCCCGGATAACAGGTTTTCTGGGAATAGCACAGCACGCTACACCCCGGGAAGAAAGATCCTTACCGGTAAACAATTAAGGAAAGCAGATGAAAAGAAAGATTGTACCGCTCGTTATTCTGACTGACATTATCACTCGGGTGTGCAACGACAATCAGCACAAAGGACGATGATGGAATCGAGCCGAGGGATTTTGCGGTTGACTATGGCATAGTGTTCTTTAAGGTCATTGAAGCCTGCAGCAATCTTGATTGGAAGATCCGCTCTAAAGACTATACAACCGGCACAATTGTGGGGGAAACTATTTATGGGGGCGGTGGCAAGCCTCGGTTTATGACCATAAACCTGACCGAATCACCGGGCAAGGTGCGGGTGGACGTCTCTCTGTCATCGGTAAACCCTGATACCAAGCTCTACTTTTCAAGACAAATCAACTCGTTTTACTCTGAATTGGAAAAGTTAATCCAAACCATGGAGATGTAAAGCGGGGTCGGGCCAGGTTAACTATTTGATATTATTAAAAACATCCTCCCAATCACAAAATAAACAGGCCAATAACGTTAAAGTATAGGTCAGACCTACACATTTGACAAAAAATGTCAAATGGTGTAGGTCTGACCACAACCTTATTGTCAAATAGGGTTGACAACTAAACGGTTTTTAGTATATAAAGTGTGCTGCAAAAGAGTTGCTCCCCGGTAGCTCAGTTGGTAGCCTGCCCGAGCTGACACTCGTGTCGGCCAGGGAGCGGATGGCTAGTTTATGTATTTTGTCTACGTCATCCAAAGTCAACTAGATGGGAAACTATACAAGGGTTTTACCTCGGATGTTGAAAAAAGATAATTGAATATTCCCCGGTAGCTCAGTTGGTAGAGCGGGTGGCTGTTAACCACTTAGTCGGCGGTTCGAGTCCGTCCCGGGGAGCCAGATATTAAAAAGGTCATTTTTCCTGCCGGAAATGACCTTTTTACTTTGATAGGACTGGTTGGAGGTGCAATTCCATTTGAAGAATATATATCAGGGTGACCACTTACTAACTCCTGCAAACCTTTCACTTTCAAATGATAGCGCGGCTGATACGCCTTATTTGCCAATGACTTATGCTTGCAAATTTTGTTCTATTTTGATAAAGATATCTTGTATGCATGAGGGATGTAACTGAACGAAGTAAGAGGCCACAAAACA